>NZ_SMKU01000442.1 GCF_004349215.1 Actinomadura rubrisoli
CACCACACTTTCCGTGGGCGGGGTCAGTGTTGTTTAAGAGACAGGGTGAAGGCGGCGGCCGTGGCGACGAGGCCGTCGATGTCGGACGCGGCGGGCAGTTCGCCGCGTTCGACGGCGGCGGCCACGTGGGGGCGGAGGCGGGCGCGCCAGGCGGCGTAGCGGCGGGCTTCGCGGGCGCTCAGCTCGGGGTCGGCGAGCGCGCCGTCCCAGGAGCCGACCCAGACGCGGTTCATGGACGCCGAGGACGGGGTGAGCGGCAGGACGTCGCGGAGTGCGGCGCGCAGGGCGGCCAGGCCCTCGTCCGGCGCGTCGCTGAGGGGCCTGTTCGCGGTGCGCTCGTCGGCGACGTCGAGGGCGTAGGCGACCAGGGCCTTCTTGCTCGGGAAGTAGTGGGTGAGCAGGCCCGTGGAGGCGCCCATCTCCGCCGCGACCGCGCGCAGGGTCAGCCCGGCGAAGCCGCGGTCGGCGAGGACCCGCCAGACCGCCTCGGAGACGTCCCGGCGGCGGGCGTCGTGATCACCTCGGGCCGGCATTCCCGTATTGTACATAACAAACGTTGGGTACGTATGGAGGCCATATGTTCGCGCACACGCTCGCCGACGGCGTCGAGTTCCGTCCGCTGGAGCCCTGGCAGGCGGCGGAGTTCGCCCGTCACGTGGTGCTGGTCAGCGACGACATCGCCGCCTACATCCCGTGGGCCCGCACCGTCGTGGACGAGGCGAGCGCCCGGGAGTTCCTGGAGGGCTATGCCCTCAAGCAGGCCAGGGACGAAGGGCGCATTTACGGCATCTGGGTGGACGGCGTCCTCAAGGGCGGGGCGTTGTTCCGCACGTTCCACGCCGCGCAGGGCGTCTGCGAGGCCGGGGTGTGGCTCGCGTCGGACGCGCGGGGCCGCGGCCTGGTCACCGCGGCGGTGCGGCACATGATCGACTGGGCGTTCGGGACGCGGGGGATGGCGCGGGTCGAGTGGTTGTGCGACCCCCGCAACACCGCGAGCGCGGCCGTGGCGAGGCGGCTCGGGATGACCTGCGAGGGCGTCCTGCGGAAGGCGTTCCTGATGGACGGCGAGCGCCGCGACGTGCAGGTCTGGGCCGTCCTCGCGGAGGAGTGGGCGACCTGAACATGATCCCGGAGCGGATAGGTTCATGTGCGACAAATCGTTGACTCCTTACCTCCGGGAGCCTCCCCTTGCACGCCGAGCAGGTGCTCTTGCTGTTGCTGGCCGCCACCGCGGCGGGCTGGGTCGACGCGGTGGTGGGGGGCGGCGGGCTGATCCAGCTGCCCGCGCTGCTGCTGCTCAACCCCGGCCAGCCGGTGGCGACGGCCCTCGCGACCAACAAGCTCGGGTCGATCGCGGGCACCTCGTCCGCCGCCGTCGCCTACCTGCGCAAGGCCAAGCCGGACCTGCCGGTCGCGCTGCCCGCGGCGGGCCTCGCGGTCTGCTGCGCGGCCGGCGGGGCGCTCTGCGCGGCGGCGATCTCCTCGGACGTGCTGAAACCTGTGATCATGGTGGTGCTGCTGGCCGTCGCCGCGATCGTGGTGCTCAAGCCCGATCTCGGACGCGTGCCGAACCTGGTGCTGCGGACCCGGCGGCGGGTCGCGGCGGCGGTGCTGATCCCGGGCGTCGTGATCGCCTTCTACGACGGCCTGGTGGGGCCCGGCACCGGGACGTTCCTGGTCATCGCGTTCACCACGCTGCTCGGCATGGACTTCGTCAACGCCTCCGCGTCCTCGAAGATCATCAACACCGGCACCAACCTGGGCGCGCTGATCGTGTTCGCCGCGCAGGGGCATGTGCTGTGGGCGATCGGGCTGGCCATGGCCTTCTGCAACATCGTCGGCGCCCAGTTCGGCGCGCGGATGGCGATCAGCCGGGGCACCGGATTCGTCCGCACGGTGCTGCTCTGCGTCGTCTCCGCGCTGGTGGTCAAGCTCGGCTACGAGCAGTTCGCCTGAGCGCGGTCAGGGGCGCCAGCCGGGCCGGCGTGCCTGGGGCGGGGGCGAATTGTCGACGGGCAGGACGGGCAGGGGGCGCTCCAGGGCGGACAGGGTGAGCAGCACCAGCGACGCCGTCCAGCCCAGCGGCGCCACCCCGGCGGGCTGGCCGCGCTCGCCGATCTTCTCCGGCAGGGCGCCCAGCGTGGTGCGGTGCTCGGTGAGCCAGTCGAGGCGGCCGAGCGCCTCGTCCGGCCGTCCCGACGCGGCGGCGTTGAGGGCGAACAGCGCCGTCTCCGGCGTCCAGGCGACCAGCTTGTTGCCCGACCAGCGCTCGCCCGGCAGGACGCCGCCGTTCGGCAGCGCCTGCTTGCGGGCCGCCGTGGCGACCGCGCCGGACACGCCCGGGTCCAGCGGCGCGAACGGGGGCGCCAGGAACGTCACGGAGGTGTCCATCCGGCCGCCGCGGACGGGGGAGCGCGGGTAGCCGTACGGGGTGAACTGCCTGGCCACCGCGTCGGACAGCCGGTGCGCGGCCGCCCGCCACTGCGCGGCCTTCCCGCGCACGCCGTAGCCGTCGGCGACGGCCGCCGCCGCGCGCAGACCCGCCAGCACCGGCCCGACGACCCCGAGCGTGGGACGTCGGGGGTCCTGCTCGCGCCGGTGATCGCGTTCCCAGTAGTCGGACGAGGGGGGCGGCAGCCCCTCGGTGTCCAGCGAGTGCGCCAGATGGTCGGCGGCGCGCTGCACCATCGGCCACAGCTCGGGGAGGTCCCGGGGGGACGGCGCGCGCGCGGTGTAGAACCAGCTCGCCCACAGCACCCAGCCCAGCGAGTCGAGCTGCGGTGGACGGCCGTCGACGACCGCCGTCCCGTCGGCGTTGTACCGGGCGGCCCACAGGCCGTCCTCGTGCTGGACGCGGGCGAGGAACCGCAGGACGCGGCGAGCCTCCGCCGGATGCTCCGTCACCGTGAACGCGGCGGCGGCGAAGGCGGAGTCGCGGGGCCAGCTGTACCGCCACGCCCCGTACCAGGACGCGAGGGACGCGCCGTTCGGGCGGGTGAGCAGCCGCAGGTCCAGCAGCGCCCGCTTCGCCATGTCGCCGTACTCCTCGGCGGAACGGTGGTGCTGGTACGCGGAGCCCAGGCGGAGCTCCGACCCCGGGACGGTGCCGTGCGCCAGCCAGCTGTTGTCGGACCGCACCGCCGCGGCCACCTGCGGATCGCCGGGCGGGACGGTGGCGGGCGTCTCCGTCCCGGACGGGACGAGCCGGATCTGCCCGTTCGCGAGCCGGACCACCGAGCTGTCCGGCAGGTAGGCCGCCCCGGGCCCCTCGGCCGGGGACAGCGGGACGCCGACGAGCGGCCACCCCGCCCCGCCCACCAGCCCGGGGCTCGCCCAGCCCGGACCCGAGGGGGCGGTCGACAGGGTGGAGCCGCTGGTGGCGACGAGCGCGGCGACGATGAGGAGCGCGGCGGCGCTGCGGAAACGGCGCACCCCGGGCCGCCGTCCGGGCGGCCGGGCCGGACGCGGGGCCGGGCGCGCCGACGGCAGGGCGGGCTCCTCCAGCCGGGGGGACGGCCCCCGCGAAGCCCCCCAGCGCGCCAGACGCTCGTCCGCCATGGCCGTCTGTTCTCCCCTCCGGCACCCCGCTTCGTCGCAAGGCTCAATGCCAGGCGAAAATAAGTACATCAAACTACGTCAATTGGTTCATCATCCCCAGGGGCCACTCGTGCCCTCCTCCGTAGGGCCCACACGCACGGTTTCCTGAACGTTGACCGACATGAGACCAGGGGATTGCGAGGGGATCGGACCCTGCGGCATGACCATGGACCCGGGTTGACTAGGCTGCATCGACGGAGCGGACCGCAGGGTGGCGGCCGCACGGAAACCCGTGTAACCCCCACTCAATCGGTCATTGGCTGTCGATCCGTTAAGGACGCCTCGTGGACCTGTTCGAACATCAGGCGAAGGAACTCTTCGCCGAGTACGGGGTACCGGTGCCCACCGGCAAGGTCGCCCATACTCCCCAGGAAGCCCGGGCCATCGCGGCGGAGCTGTTCGCCGCGGGGAGCTCGAAGGTCGTCGTCAAGGCCCAGGTGAAGACCGGTGGCCGTGGCAAGGCCGGCGGCGTGAAGCTGGCAGACACCGCCGACGAGGCGCAAGCGCTCGCCGGCCAGATCCTCGGCATGGACATCAAGGGCCACACGGTCCACAAGGTCCTGATCGAGGAGGGGAGCGCCATCGCGCAGGAGTACTACTTCTCCTTCCTGCTCGACCGCGCCAACCGCACGTTCCTGTCCATCTGCTCCGTCGAGGGCGGCGTCGAGATCGAGGACGTGCCGCACGACCGGCTGGGCCTGATCCCCATCTCCCCGCTGGAGGGCGTCGACCGGGCCAAGGCCCGCGAGATCGCCGAGCAGGGCCGCCTCCCGCAGGAGGCCCGCGAAGGCGCCGCCGAGCTCATCGAGCGCCTCTGGGCGGTCTTCACCGACGAGGACGCCACCCTCGTCGAGGTGAACCCGCTCATCCTCACCGCGGACGGCCAGGTGAAGGCGCTGGACGGCAAGGTCTCCCTCGACGACAACGCCGCGTTCCGCCAGGAGCACGACAAGCTGGAGGACAAGGCCGCCGCCGACCCGCTGGAGGCGGCGGCGAAGGCCAAGGACCTCAACTACGTCAAGCTCGACGGCGGCGTCGGCATCATCGGCAACGGCGCGGGCCTGGTCATGTCCACCCTGGACGTGGTCTCCTACGCCGGCGAGGAGTTCGGCGGCCAGCGGCCGGCCAACTTCCTCGACATCGGCGGCGGCGCGTCCGCCGAGGTCATGGCGGACAGCCTGGAGATCGTCCTGTCCGACGACGACGTCAGGTCGGTGTTCGTGAACGTCTTCGGCGGCATCACCGCCTGCGACGCCGTCGCCAACGGCATCGTCACGGCCTACGGGCTGCTGGCCGACCGCGGCGAGACCGTCAACCGTCCCCTCGTCGTCCGCCTCGACGGCAACAACGCCGAGCTCGGACGCAAGATCCTCAGCGACGCCGCGCTGGCCGGCGTCGAGCAGGTCGACACCATGGACGACGCGGCCAGGCGCGCCGCCGAACTCGCAGCGGCAGGTGCATGAGCATGGCCATCTGGCTCACCGAGAACAGCAAGATCATCGTCCAGGGCATGACCGGCTCGGAGGGCATGAAGCACTCCCGCCGCATGCTCGCCTCCGGCGCGCGGGTCGTCGGCGGCGTGAACGCCCGCAAGGCCGGGCAGACGGTCGACTTCGACGCAAAGACGCTCCCGGTGTTCGGCACCGTGGCCGAGGCGATGGCCGAGACCGGCGCCGACACCTCCGTCGTGTTCGTCCCGCCGAAGTTCACCAAGGACGCGGTCGTCGAGGCGATCGACGCCGGGATCCCGCTGTGCGTCGTCATCACCGAGGGCATTCCGGTGCACGACAGCGCCTACTTCTGGGCCCACGCCGAGGCCAAGGGCAACAAGACCCGCGTCATCGGGCCGAACTGCCCCGGCATCGCGTCCCCCGGCAAGTCCAACGCGGGCATCATCCCGGCCGACATCACCACCCCCGGCCGCATCGGCCTGGTGTCCAAGTCGGGCACGCTGACCTACCAGATGATGTACGAGCTGCGCGACATCGGCTTCTCCACCTGCGTCGGCATCGGCGGCGACCCGGTCATCGGCACCACGCACATCGACGCCCTCACGGCGTTCCAGGACGACCCGGAGACCGACGCGATCGTGATGATCGGCGAGATCGGGGGCGACGCCGAGGAGCGCGCCGCCGCCTACATCGCCGACCACGTGACCAAGCCGGTCGTCGGCTACGTCGCCGGGTTCACCGCCCCCGAGGGCAAGACGATGGGCCACGCCGGCGCGATCGTGTCCGGCTCCGCCGGCACCGCGCAGGCGAAGAAGGAGGCCCTGGAGAAGGTCGGCGTCCGCGTCGGCAAGACCCCGAGCGAGGCGGCGGTCCTCATGCGGGAGATCATGAAAAACCTCTGATCCACCGCGATCAGCCAGCGAAAGACGCCCGAGCCCCCCGGCCCGGGCGTCTTTCGCTGGCGCGTGTCCGGCGAAGAGTGCACCAAGAACACAGTGTGAAGAGTGTACACTTTTGGCCATGGAAGACGTTCCGCTGAAACTCGCTCGCCAACGGCTCGGCAAGCTGCACTCCGATGCCATCCACGGCCGGCACATCAAGATCACTCGCCACGGCTCCGATGCCGCCGTCCTCGTCCCGGAGACCGATTACCAGGAGTACCAGGCGCTCAAGCGCGAGAAGATCCAGGCAGCCGTCGTCGCCGAGATCCAGCACATCGCGCCCTATGTCGAGAATGGCGAACTCCCACCCGGCTACGAGGCGCTGACGCGTGAACAGGCCGTCGAGGGTGAGCGGTTTGCCTGATCAGCTCATCTACCCCTACCGGTTGCGGATGCAGGTCGCCGGGTTCCCCCCGAACATCCGCGATGCGGCCAACCTGCTGATCATGTCGCTGCTGGGGGATCCCGTTCCGCCGGACGCCAAGCCGTTCGTCGAGGTGGCGGGACATTCCTCCTACGAACTCTCCAACGACTTGGTGACCGTGTACTACACCGTGCTGGGCGACGACACCGTGGCCGTCAACGTCGTCCATCCCAACACCTGATCCGCGGGGCGCCCAGAGCGGCGGGGGTGGGACGACAAAGGCGACACGCCGGGCGGACGGG
>NZ_SMKU01000443.1 GCF_004349215.1 Actinomadura rubrisoli
GGGGAGTGGAGCGTGGGGATCATGCGGGTACGCCAGCAGGTGTCCGAGGATGTCCGGGGAGTCGTACGCTGTTCCCTGATCCTGGTTCGGCCTGATCGGCGGGAGGAACGTGCCACTCCTTCACAAGATCGCTGGAGTCGTGATCGTCTGCGCCGTGGTCCTGGGGCTGGCGTTGCCCGGGGACCGGCGGACGGGTGACAAGGCGGCGGACGCGACCCAGGCGGGGGCGGCCTCGCGGACGAACCCCGGGGCGCGGGCGCCGAAAGCCGGGGCCGGCGGGGCCGATGGGGTCGGCGGGTCCGCCAAGGCCAAGGCTCCCGGGGCCGCGGACGCCGTGCCCAGTGCGGTGCCGATCGCGGCGGCCGCGCCCGCGGCGGTGGCCGCCAAGGCCAACGAGCTCGGGCAGGTGCCGGTGCTCATGTACCACCGGATCATGAAGAAGCCCGAGCTGTCGCTGGACCGGTCGACCAAGGAGCTGTACGACGAGCTGACGCGGCTGGCCAAGGAGGGGTACGTCCCCGTCACCGCCGCGGAGTTCGTGAGCGGACGGTTCGACGTCCCGGCGGGCAGGCATCCGGTGGTGCTGACGTTCGACGACAGCACGCCCGGGCACTTCGGGCTGGACGCGCAGGGGAACCCCGAGCCGGACACGGCCGTCGCGATCATCGAGCAGGTGGCGCGGGAGAACCCCGGGTTCCGTCCGGTGGCGACGTTCTACCTCAACAAGGACCTGTTCGGGATGACGGGCGCCGAGGCGGCGGCGGGGGTCAGGTGGCTCGCCCAGCACGGGTCCGAGGTGGGCAACCACACGGTGACGCACCCTGATCTGTCGCGTATGCCCGAGAAGGAGGTGCGCGAGGAGATCGGGGGGATGGAGGACGCGATCGTCGGGATCACCGGGGTCCACACGACGACGCTCGCCTACCCGTTCGGGGCCGCGCCGCGCAAGAAGGCGTGGGCGCGGGAGGAGGACGGCCGGTACCGGTTCCAGGGGATCTTCCTGGCGGGGTGGAGGCCGTCGGAGTCGCCGTTCGACGGCAGGTTCGACCGGTGGGCCGTCAACCGGGTGCGGTCCGAGGGCAAGATCAAGGAGAACGACTGCAAGCGGTTCTGCTCCACGGCCTGGCTGGACTACCTGGACAAGCACCCCGGGGAGCGGTTCACCTCGGACGGCGACCCGAACACCGTGACGTTTCCCAGGTCGTCCGAGGACCGGCTGGCCAAGGGATCCAGGGCGCTCGCCCGGACGTACTGAGCGGTCCGCCCCGAAGGCTGGATTGACCAGGAGGGTCTGGTCCCATATCCTGATCGCTGCGCTGTGGGCCTGTGCGCGCTTCGGACGGAGCAGGCTCGCGCTCGGTCAGGTCGGCGACATCGGTACGGAACTTGGACGCGGCTTTGCCCGTGTCCCCACTCCGGTCTTCGGCAGGGCGGATAACGGCCCTCCGCGCACAACCCATACGACTTCCATGTCCGTACCGGAGCCAGCCGACACATGACGAGCAGCACCGAGGCCACCTCGACCACCCCGCAGGTAGCGGTCAATGACATCGGGTCCGAGGAAGCCTTCCTCGCAGCGATCGACGAGACCATCAAGTACTTCAACGACGGCGACATTGTCGAGGGCACTGTCGTCAAGGTCGATCGTGACGAGGTCCTCCTCGACATCGGCTACAAGACCGAGGGCGTCATCCCTTCGCGTGAGCTCTCCATCAAGCACGATGTCGACCCCAACGAGGTCGTCACCGTCGGAGACCATGTCGAGGCCCTGGTCCTTCAGAAGGAGGACAAGGAAGGCCGCCTGATCCTGTCCAAGAAGCGCGCTCAGTACGAGCGCGCCTGGGGCACGATCGAGAAGATCAAGGACGAGGACGGCATCGTCACCGGCACCGTGATCGAGGTCGTCAAGGGCGGCCTCATCCTCGACATCGGCCTGCGCGGCTTCCTGCCCGCGTCGCTGGTGGAGATGCGCCGGGTCCGCGATCTGCAGCCCTACGTCGGCCGCGAGCTCGAAGCCAAGATCATCGAGCTGGACAAGAACCGCAACAACGTGGTCCTGTCCCGCCGCGCCTGGCTGGAGCAGACGCAGAGCGAGGTCCGCCAGACCTTCCTCAACACGCTGCAGAAGGGCCAGGTCCGCAAGGGCGTCGTCTCGTCGATCGTCAACTTCGGCGCGTTCGTCGACCTCGGCGGCGTGGACGGGCTGGTGCACGTCTCGGAGCTGTCCTGGAAGCACATCGACCACCCCTCCGAGGTGGTCGAGGTCGGCCAGGAGGTCACGGTCGAGGTCCTGGACGTCGACATGGAGCGCGAGCGCGTGTCCCTGTCGCTCAAGGCGACCCAGGAAGACCCGTGGCAGCAGTTCGCCCGCACCCACCAGATCGGCCAGGTCGTGCCGGGCCGCGTCACCAAGCTGGTGCCGTTCGGCGCGTTCGTCCGGGTCGAGGAGGGCATCGAGGGCCTGGTCCACATCTCCGAGCTGGCCGAGCGGCACGTGGAGATCCCCGAGCAGGTCGTCCAGGTCGGCGACGAGATCTTCGTGAAGATCATCGACATCGACCTCGACCGGCGGCGGATCAGCCTGTCGCTCAAGCAGGCCAACGAGGGCGCGGCCGGCATCGAGGAAGAGGACTTCGACCCGACGCTGTACGGCATGCCCGCCGAGTACGACGATCAGGGGAACTACAAGTACCCCGAGGGCTTCGACGCCGAGACCGGCGAGTGGCTTGAGGGCTTCGACGAGCAGCGCGAGACCTGGGAGCGGCAGTACGCCGAGGCCCGCGCCCGCTTCGACGCCCACCGCAAGCAGATCGAGGAGGCCCGCAAGGCCGAGGCGGAGGCCGACACGGCCCCCGCGCCCGCCGGTGGCAGCAGCGGCGGCGGTGGCGAGACCTCCTACTCCGGCGGCGGCGAGAGCGAGACCACCGGTGGCGCCCTCGCCACCGACGAGGCGCTCGCCGCGCTGCGGGAGAAGCTCTCCGGCGGCCAGTGATCCGTCACTGACCACCGGCGCGCGTCGCCCGTGCGGGACCCTCGCGGGGGTTCCGCACGGCGGCCGGTGACGCACCGAATCACGGCCGGAGAACGATCCCTGGGGATCGCACTCCGGCCGTGACCGGTTTCACCCGCCGGAACGCCCTCCGGGGCCGTAGAGTCCGGTGGTCGCCGTCGCCCGAAGGTCCGCTCGTCCCCCGGGAGCACTCGTTCAATTGGCCAGCACAGACGTAGGCACCAAGACCGGCGGCCCGGCGGCCGGCTCCTCGATCGTCCCGTCGGGGCCCGCCAGGCTCGCGCTGATCGCGAGCACGGTCGCGGTGCTCGCGCAGACCCTGCGCTTCTCGCTTCCCCAGCTCGACCACTTCGCCGACGGCGCCGGGACCGGTGTCGCGGCCCTGGCCGTGCTGGTGGTCTACCTCGCCGGTTTCGCGGCGCCGCTCGTCCGGCGCGCCACCGGGCCGCGCGGCCTGCTGCTCGCGGGCGTCGGCGGGCTGCTCGCCGTCCGGCTGCTCGCCCAGGCCGTCGACCCGCGCACCTGGCTGGCGTTCGCCGGCACCGCCATCGGCATGATCGCGGTCGCGGCGCTGTACGAGGGCGCGCGCGGCCTGTCCGGCGTCGGCTTCGCCACCGCCACCGTCGCGGGCCTGTCGGCCGACGCGGCCGTGCGGATGTGCTTCGCCACCTGGGACCCGGTGTGGCGCTCGGGCGTCGGGCCGTGGCTGGCGTGCCTGGCGTTCGTCGGGCTCGGCGCCGCCGCGCTGTACCGCGAGCTGGCGTCCGGCCCCGTCGAGCCCCCCGGGATCTCCTGGCGGGACGCGCTCGGCGCGGCCGCGTTCGGGCCGTTCCTGGCGTTGCAGGTGCTGGTGCTGGCCAGCCCCGCGTTCGTGGCGTCCTCGGGCTGGCAGTCGCTGACCGGCGCGCACGTCGCCATCGTCATCGGGCAGGGCCTGGCCCTGGCGTTCCTGGCGTCCGGCCTCGCGGTGCGGGCCGTGCCGGGCGGCGTGTGCGTGCTCGGCGGCACCGTCCTCGGCGTCGGCGCGGGCGCGATCGCCGGGACGTACGCGGTGTCCGGCATCGAGGTCGTCCCCGTCGTGATCCTCGGCCAGGTCCTGTCGGCGTGGCTGCTGGCGGTCGCCTGCCGCGCGCCGCTGCGCCGCGCCGGGTCCGGCGGCCCGGTCTGGCGGGTGGACGTCGGCGCCGCGGCCGGCGGCCTGCTCATCGCGCTGATCCTCGTCCCGTACCAGGTCAGCGCCGTGTCGCCGCTGCCGTTCCCGAACAACGTGCTGCCCGGCCTCGCCGGGATCCTGCTGGGCGCGCTCGCCGCGATCGCCGCCGCCCGCGGCGGGCCGCTGCCGGCCCGCGCGCCGCTGCGCGCGCTCACCGCGGGCGCCGCCGCGCTCGTGCTGCTGCTCGGCACCCTGGTCTTCACCGTGGCCGCGCCGGACGGGACGGCGAAGGCCGGGCCCGTCCCCGGGCAGGTCCGGCTGCTCAGCTACAACATCCACGACGCCGTCAACCAGGACGGCCGCCTCGACCCCGAGGGCATCGCCCGCACGATCGAGGGGCAGCGCGCCCAGGTCGTCCTGCTTCAGGAGGCCAGCCGGGGGTCGCTGCTGTCGGGGACCACCGACGTCGGGGTGTGGCTGTCGCGCCGCCTCGGCATGAAGCTGATCTGGGGCCCGGCCGCCGACGGCCAGTTCGGCAACGCTATCCTCACGTCCCTGCCGGTCAGAAGCTCCGGGACGGGCCGCATGGCCAAGGGCGACTGGTCGCAGATCCGCGGGTACGTGTGGGCGCGGCTCGCCGTCGGCAGGACGACGATGGACGTGTGGTCGACGCACCTGGAGGGCGGTGACGGCCAGGCCGACGAGCGGTCCCGCGAGATCGCGACGCTGGTGCGGGCCTGGGGCGGCGCCCCCCGCACCGTCATCGGCGGCGACTTCAACGCCGGGCCCGGCAGCCCCGAGCTGGCCGCGCTGGCCGACACCGACCTGCGCAGCGCCGCGCTCGGCGCGGACACCTCCGCGACCACCGCCGACGGGGAGCGGTTCGACTGGGTGCTCGGCTCGGACGGGCTGATGTTCACCGACTACGACGTCCCGCGCTCGAACGCCTCGGACCACTATCCCGTCGCGGTGACCGTCCGGATCGGGCGCTGAGCAGATTCGCGGGCCCCGGTGTTGGCCGGTGACCGACGACAACGCGGCGAGGTGCGTGCCCGGGCGCCGCGCAACAGAACGGGGACTCATGAAATATGCCCTAGTGTCGTGCGCATGAGCGAACCGACGGTCGCCATCGAGCGAGCCGGTCCCGCCGATGCCGGGGAGGTGCTGACCGTCCAGCGCGCCGCCTACCTCGGCGAGGCGCAGCTGTACGGCGACCCGTTCATCCCGCCGCTGGTCGAGTCGCTGGAGCAGATCCGGAAGGTCCTCGCCGGCGACGCGGTGGTGCTGAAGGCGGTGCTGGACGGGCGGCTCGTCGGCGCCGTCCGCGCCCAGTTCAGCGACCACACGTGCCTGGTGGGACGGCTCGTCGTCGTCCCCGACATGCAGGGCCGCGGCATCGGCGAGAGCCTGATGCGGGCGCTGGAGCGCGAGGTGGCCGGCCGCGTCGAGGCGTGCGTGCTGTTCACCGGCCACCTCAGCGAGACCAACCTGCGCCTGTACCGCCGCCTCGGCTACACCGAGACGCACCGCGAGCGCGTGGCCGCGCACCTCATCCTCGTCCACATGCGCAAGCCCCTCGTCCCCGCCGGGACGCTAGGGTGAGGCCGTGCTGAAAGTGGGCCTCACGGGCGGAATCGGGTCGGGCAAGAGCGAGGTGTCCGGGCGCCTCGCCGCGCGCGGCGCCGTGGTGATCGACGCCGACCGGATCGCGCGCGAGGTGGTCGAGCCGGGCACCCCGGGCCTCGCCGCCGTCGTCGCCGAGTTCGGCGAGGACGTGCTGCTGCCCTCCGGCGGCCTCGACCGCGAGAAGGTCGGCTCCATCGTGTTCACCGATCCCGAGCGGCTGAAGGCGCTGAACGCGATCGTCCACCCGCTGGTGGGGGAGCGGACGCGGGAGCTGATGGACGCCGCGCCCGCCGACGCGATCGTCGTCTACGACGTCCCGCTGCTGGCCGAGAACGGGCTCGCCCCCATGTACGACGTGGTCGTGGTCGTGGACGCCCCCGAGGAGGTCCAGCTCGACCGTCTGACGTCCCGGCGCGGCATGACCGAGCGGGACGCGCGGGCCCGGATGGCGAACCAGGCCGCCCGCGAGGAGCGCCGCGCCGTCGCCACCCACATCATCGACAACTCCGGCACCCTGGACGACCTCAAGACCCAGGTCGACGCCCTCTGGGAGGCCCTCACCGACCGCGCCGCCACCCCCTGACCGGCAGGTCACCCGCCCGGCCCGGAGCTCAGAAGGAGGCTTCCATGGGGATTTGGCGGACTTCGGGGAGGTAGGTGTCGAGTTCGCCGGGCTCGAAGCGGCACATGCCGACCGCGTACCAGAACTCGGCGGTGGCGTTGCCCTCCCACTTGTAGGTCTTTTATACACTTCTCCGAGCCAACGAGACACTGAGCGC
>NZ_SMKU01000444.1 GCF_004349215.1 Actinomadura rubrisoli
GCCGGGGTCAGCGGGCGAGGCGGGCGGCGGTCTCCAGGAGGAGGGCGTGCACGAACGCCTGGGGGATGTTGCCCCGCAGCTGGCGCTGCCTGACGTCGTACTCCTCGGAGAACAGGCCGCTGGTGGCGCATCCGGAGCGGACGCGCTCGAACGTCCCGCGGGCCCTGGCGGGGTCGCCGTGGCGGTCCTCGGCGAGGGCGAGGAAGAAGCCGCACAGGGTGAAGGCGCCCTCCGCGACGCCGAGGGGCTCCCCGCCCGCCCGGTACCGGTAGACGAACCCCTCCTCGACGAGGTCCGCGCGGACGGCCCTCAGCGTGGCGGCGGTGCGCGGGTCGTCGTCGGGCAGGCAGCCGCGCAGCGGCGGGATGAGCAGCGCGGCGTCCACGCGCTCGTCGCCGGGGGCGCGTTTCCAGCGGCCGCCCGGGGTCAGGCACGTGCGGGCGGTCTCGGCGAGGACGGCGTCGGCGAGGGCCGTCCACGCGCCGGCGTCGGCGGGGCCCGCCAGGACCCGGGCGGCCTGGCGCAGGCCCGCGACGCAGGTGAGGCGCGAGTGGGTCCACAGGTCGTCGTGGGTCTCCCAGATCCCGGCCTCCGGGCGCGTCCAGCGGCGGCCGATCGCGCCGACGGCGGCGCGGGCGGCCTTGAGCGCGCCGGGGCTCGTCCGGTCGTGCTCGGCGGCCGCGGCGAGCAGCAGCAGCGCCTCCCCCAGCGCGTCGAGCTGGAACTGGCGCCCGGCCCGGTTCCCGGTCACGGCGCCGCCGCCGGGGTAGCCGGGCAGGTCGCGGGTCCGCTCGGCGGGGACGGGCCCGCCGGTGACGGTGTAGGCGGGCCTGAGGCGGTCGCCGTCGGCGAGGATCCGGCCGGTGACGAACGCGGCGGCGTCGCGGACGAGGCGCGGGGGCCCGCCGTGCACGGCGACGGCGCGTCCCGCGAAGCACTGGTCCCGGATCCAGGCGTAGCGGTAGTCGTAGTTGCGGCCCTGGTCCGAGCGCTCCGGCAGGGCGGTCGTCGCCGCCGCGACCATCCCGCCGGCCGTGCTGGTGAGCCCGGTCAGGACGGAGTAGGCGAGGCGCGCGTCCCGGGGCGCGATCGTGTCGGCGCACGACGGCACCGCGTCCCGCCAGTACCGCTCGGTGGCGTCCCACAGCTCGCGGGCGTCGAGCGGCCCCGCCCCCGCCCCCGGCCGGGCCAGCTCCAGCACCAGGTCGCGGGTCTCGCCCTCGGCGAGGTCGAAGGCGAGGGCCAGGACGGGCGCGCCGTCGTCGCCGTCCAGCACGTCCGCGCCGTCACCGCCGCGCCAGCGGATCCGCGCCGCGCCGCTGCGCGCCGTCCAGTCCGGGCCGTCGCGGCGCAGGTCGCGCATGCGGGGGCCGCCGGGCCCGGCGCGGACGTCCAGCAGGACGCGGACGCGGGAGGCTCCGCGCACGGCCCGGCAGCGGCGCAGCAGGACGGCCCGGTCGCGGCGGGCCGGGCAGGCCAGCGCCTCGCGGCATTCGAGGATGCCCTGGCCGGTGACCCAGCGGCTGACCCAGACGAGCCCGCGGTCGTCGTAGCAGCCGCCCCACACCCACCGGCCGGACGCGGGCCGCACGACGTAGGTTCCGGGGGCGCCCAGCAGGCCGCCGAACGCGGGGGGCGACTCCCAGGACGGGAAGCACATCCACGCGCACTCCCCGCGCGGGCCGATGAGCACGCCGCGCTCTCCGTCCGCGACCAGGGAGTAGTCGCGCAGCGCCGCCGGCATGCCGTGCCCTTCCGCCGCCGTCCCGCCCAACCGGCCCTCCTTCCGCCCGCGTCCCGGGCCTGGGATGCCATTACCCGTGAACGGGCCCGGGATCCGCGCCTCGGCGCCCGGCCTTCCGGCGGGAAGTCCCGTCCCGGCGAATCGATCGGCCGCCGGCGATCACCGGCGGCGTCCGTCCGCCGCGGGCACGCGGCAAGGAGGGCGGGCCCGTTCGCCAGGCCGTCCCCCGGCCGGTGGCGGCCTTGGCCGGGGCCGGAATCCGCCTTGACGCGGGCCCGCGCGACGCCTGACGATCAACGATGAGGGCGCACGGGGACAACGGGAGGCGACGCCATGGGCGGCGGGACAAGGCACGGGACGGGGCCAGGGGAGATCGCGCCGGACGGGTCGGCGGTCGAGTTCTACGCCGCGATGCCCCCCGACGAGGCCGCCGCCTCGCTGGTGCACGGCGTCCTGCCCGCCGGGGCGCCGATCCTGGAGCTGGGCGCGGGCGCCGGGCGGGTCACCGGCCCGCTGATCGCGCTCGGGCACCCGGTCACGGCCGTGGACGACTCGTCCGCGATGCTCGCCCGGATCGAGGGCGCCCGGACGGTGTGCTCGCCGATCCAGGACCTGCGCCTGCCCGAGCGGTTCGCCTGCGTGCTGATGATGTCGTACCTGGTCAACTACGGGGACCGGAAGGCGCTGCTGGACGCCTGCCGCCGCCACGTCGCCCCGGACGGGCTGGTCGTCGTCCAGCGCGAGGAGCGCGGCTGGTTCGACGCGGCCGCGCCGCGCGAGTGGTCGCACGACGGCATCGACTTCCGGCTGCGGGACGTCTCGCGGCCGGGGCCGGACCTGGTGGCGGCGACGATCGAGTACCGGATGGACGGGCGGACCTGGAGCCACTCGTTCGTATCCCGCCATCTGGGCGACGAGGAGCTGCCCGGCGTGCTGGGCGAGTCGGGTCTGCGGTTCGAGCGGTTCCTGGACGAGGGCGGCGGCTGGGTGGTGGCGCGCCCCGCGTGAACCCGTCCGCGTCAGCCCGTCCCGCACAAGCGGGCCGAGGCGAGCCGGGGCTGGCCGCGCCGCCCGCCGCCAGGGGGCCCTGACGGCGGAGGGCGGGCGGGTCAGGCGTCGCGGCGCTTGAGCAGGACGGCCGCGACCGCGAGCAGGCCCACCGTCCAGAGCGTGAACACCCCGAAGCCCTGCCAGGGCGTCAGCAGGTCGTCCTTGCCCTGGTGGGCCTGGGCGATGAGGTGCCCGGCCTCGGACGGCAGGTAGGCGTGGACGTGGTCGCCGATGCTGCCGGGCAGCAGCTGGGCGAGCGGGGACAGCACCAGCACGAACCCGATCACGCCGGTGATGCCGCCGGCCGGGTGCCGCAGGATCGCCCCGACGGCCAGCGCGAACAGCCCGAGCATCGCCAGGTAGAGGCCGCCGCCGATGACCGCGCGCAGCACGCCGGCGTCGCCGAGCGACACCGGGGCCTTGTCGTGCAGGAACGCCGCGCCGATGAAGAACGACAGGAACGACACCCCGATGCCCAGAACGAGGATGACGAGCCCGAACACCGCGGCCTTGGCCCACAGCATCGGCAGCCGCCGCGGCACCGCGAGCAGGCTCGCGCGGATCATCCCGGTGGAGTACTCCGAGGCGATCACCAGCACGCCGAGCACGCACACGGCCAGCTGGCTGAGGAAGAATCCGCTGCCCAGGATCATGCTGGTGGGGTCGGCGGCGATGGTCGCGCGGTCGCCCGCGTCGGTGTCGTCCCACTGCGCGACGGTCAGCCCGACGAACAGGGCGGTGAACCCCAGGTCGAGGACGACCAGCAGGATCAGCGACCAGAACGTCGACCGCACCGACCGGATCTTCGTCCATTCGGCGCGCATGAGGCGGGCGAAGCGGGTGCCGCGCGACACGCCCGTCCCGGCGCCCTCGACGGTGGCGGCGGTCATCGCAGCTCCCCCTTCGGCTCGGACGCGCCGTACTCGACGCTCTCCCGGGTCAGTTCCATGAACGCCTCCTCCAGGGACCCGCGGCGGGGCGTCAGCTCGTGCAGGACCAGGCCCTCGGCGGCGGCGAGCTCGCCGATGCGCGGCGCCTCCATGTGCGTGACGGTCAGCAGGGAGTCGCCGTCGGGCTGGACCTTGCCGCCCTCCTCGGCCACGACGGTCGCGAGCCGCTGCGCGTCGGGGGTGCGCACCACCACCATCTTCTCGGTGCTGCGCTCGATGAACTCCTCGGTGGAGCAGTCGGCGATCAGCCGGCCGCGCCCGATGACGATGAGGTGCTCGGCGGTGACCGCCATCTCGTTCATCAGGTGGCTGGAGACGAAGACGGTGCGGCCCTCGGCGGCGAGCCGCTGCATGAGCGTCCGGATCCAGACGATGCCCTCCGGGTCGAGCCCGTTCACCGGCTCGTCCAGGATCAGCACGGACGGGTCGCCGAGCAGCGCGGCGGCGATCCCGAGGCGCTGCCCCATGCCGAGGGAGAAGCCGCCGGCGCGCTTGCGGGCGACCCCGGTGAGGCCGACGAGCTCGACGACCTCCTCCAGCCGCTTCTTGGAGATGCCCTGGGTCTGGGCGAGGCACAGCAGGTGGTTGTAGGCGCTGCGCCCGGTGTGGACGGCCCGCGCCTCCAGCAGGGCGCCGACCACGCGCATCGGCTCGGGCAGGTCGACGTAGTGCCGGCCGTGGATGCGGGCGTCGCCGCGGTGCGGCCGGTCCAGCCCGAGCAGCAGCCGCATGGTGGTCGACTTGCCCGCGCCGTTCGGGCCGAGGAAGCCGGTCACCCGGCCCGGCACCACGGTGAAGGAGAGGTCGTCCACGGCGGTCCTGTCGCCGTAGCGCTTGGTGAGGTTCTCCGCCTCGATCATTCGCACGTCCTGGGGGTCGATGGCACGGGCCAACCCGTGATCGTGGTCACACTAACGCGGTGGCCCGGGGCGGCGGATCCTCCTGGAAGCCGATCCGCCTCCGACCTCGGTAGGGGGCCCTACATGGTACGGGGGTAGGGAATCCCCCGGGGGTACGCCGCCCGCGCCGCCTACCGCGCGGGGCGCAGCCGCGGTTCGTCTCGGGGGCGGACGACGACCGGGCGCCGGAGGGGAATGCTTTCTGTCGACGGATAAGGAGGCCCATGACCGCCCGACCCATGCCCGCAGAGCCGGACGGCGTGCCGCGCGAGCCCGGCGGCGCGTCCGCCGTGCCGCGGCCCCGCCGGGGGCGGCTGCGCAGGTGGGGGCGGCGGCTGCTCATCGCGCTGCCGGTGCTGGTGGTCGCGGCCACGTCGTCCTCGCTGTCCTACAACGCGGCCACGGCCGGGCGGGCGCGCGAGCCGGCGGGCCTGGAGTTCGTCCAGGCGGACGGGATCCGCACGCGCTACCTGCACTGGGGGACGCGGGGGACGCCGATCGTCCTGGTGCACGGCGCCGCCGAGTCGGCCGACACCTGGCGGTCCGTCGCGCCGCTGCTGGCGGCCCGCCACCGGGTGTTCGCGCTCGACCTGACCGGCTGGGGCTACAGCGAGCGGCGCGGCCCCTACGACACCGCGCACCAGGCCGCGCAGCTGCTGGGGTTCCTGGACGCGCTGCGCCTGGACCGGGCGGCGCTCGTCGGGCACTCCAGCGGCGCCGGGGTGATCGCCGCCGCGGCGCTGCGGGCCCCCGGCCGGGCGGCGGGGCTGGTGTTCGTGGACGGCGACGCCCTGGACACCGGGGCGGGCGCGGGCGCGGACCGGCTGAGGCTCGTGCTGCGCGACCCGTTCCGGACGACGCTGCTGCGCCTGGCCGTCCGGTCGGACCGGGTGATCCGCACGATCTACGGCGCGCAGTGCGGGCCGTCCTGCCCGCGGCTCGACCGGGCGGGCGTGGACCGGTGGCGGCGTCCGCTGCAGGTCGCGGGCGCCGAGCGCGCGCTGTGGCGGATGCGGGGCGTCATCGGGCTGCCCGCCGGGCGGGTGGCGGGCCTCGCCGGGATCGCCGTCCCCAAGGCGGTGGTCTTCGGAGCGGACGACGACGTGTTCTCGCGCTCCGCGCCCTCCGAGACGGCCCGGCGGATCGGCGCCCCGCCCCCGGTGATCGTCCCGGGGGCGCGCCACCTGGCGCTGATCTCCCATCCGAGGCAGGTGGCGGACGCGATCACCGCGCCGCCGTACTGACCCCGGGTCCGTGGCCGCCCCGCGTCAGCACTCGCACCCCTCGGCCTCCGCCCGCCCGTCCGCAAGCCCGCCGCTGTCAGCGCCCGCCCCGGCGGGTGGGCCCGGCGCGCCGCCGGTGGCGGGGCGGACGGCGCCCGCGCCGGCGGCGAGCAGCGCGGTCAGGGCCGCGACGAGCCCGAGGGCGGCGGCCAGGCCGGTGACCTCGGCGATCGCGCCGATCAGCGGCGGCCCGGCGAGGAAGCCGAGGTAGCCGCAGGTGGACACGGCGGCGATCGCGGGGCCCGGCGCGCCGGTCGCGAGCGCGGACGCGGTGAACACGATCGGCACCACGCAGGCCAGGCCGAGGCCCAGCGCGGCGAGCCCGGCCAGGGCCAGCGGCGCCTGGCCGCCGGCGAGCGCCGCCCCGAACCCGGCGGCGGCGATCGTGGCGAGGACGCGGACGACGCGGACGGGCCCGAACCTCCCGACGAGGCGGTCCCCCGCCAGCCGCCCGACGGTCATGGTCACCGCGAACGCGACATACCCGGCGCCCGCGGTGCCGGGGCCGGCGTCCAGGACGTCCCGCAGGTAGACCGCGCTCCAGTCGGCGGCGGCGCCCTCCGACAGCAGCGCCGCGAACGCCAGCGCGCTCAGCACCAGCAGCGGGCGGGTGGGG
>NZ_SMKU01000445.1 GCF_004349215.1 Actinomadura rubrisoli
TTCCCGCTCGGGCCGGGGCTTCCCGTCCCGGGGCCGCCCGTCCCGGGTGGCGCCTCGGGGCGGTCCTCGTGGGGGGTCTCGTCGGGCACGCCGCTCTCTCCTCTTCCGTCCTGCCATCGGCCGCTCGCGGGGTCGCCGGGCCGCCGCCGTGACCGCGCCTCACCAAGGTGAGATGACGGAAAGCCTAGAGGCAGTCGGTGCCCCTAGGCTTTCCGCTCACGCGTCGAACGGGTCAGGCGCGGGTGAACGGCCGATGCTCCACCCGCCGGACGGTCACTCCTGCCACCAGTCCTCGTCGTCCTCGTCGGACTTCTTGGCCTGGCCGCCCTTGCCGTTGGGCGCGGCCTTGGCGGCCGGCTGCTTGGGCTGGGGCGCCTGCTGCGCCGGGGCCGGCTTGGGCTCGGCCGCGGGGATCGCGGCCTTCTCCGGAGGCGCGGCCAGCTCGGCGTCGCCGCCGCCCATGGCCGGTGCCACGCCGCCGATGAGCTGGCGCAGCTGGTTGAGGTGGCTGGTGATGCTGTCGCGCTGCCGGGTCAGCTCGTCGACCTGGCGCTGCGCGGCGGTGCGGACGCGGTCGGCCTCGGCCTTGGTCTCGGCGAGCAGCTGCTCGGCCTGCGACTTGGCCTCGGCGATGACGTTGTCGGAGTTCTTGCGCGCGTTGGCCATGAGCTGCTTGGCGTGCGAGTCGGCCTCGCGCCGGGTCTGCTCGGCCTGCTGGGTCGCCTTGGCGGCCCGCTGCTCGGCGGACGCGGCGCGCTGCTCGGCCTCGGCGACGAGCTTCTGCGTGGCGGCCTGGGCGGCGGAGTGCCGTTCGGCGTCCTGCCGGTCGGCCTCCTCGCGCCGGGCGGCCAGCTGGATCTCGAACTCGGCCTCGGCCTGGGCGCGCTGGGCCTCGCTCTCCTCCAGGATGCGCTGGGCCTGGGCCCGCATCTCGTCGGCCTGCCGCTTGGCCGTGGTCAGGATCTCGTCGCGCTCGCGCTTGGTCGAGGCGCGCAGCTGGGCGACCTCGCGCTCGGTCGTGGTGCGCAGCTTGGCGATCTCGCGCTCGGCGGCGGCCCGCTTCTCGGCGACCTCGTGGTCGGCGGTGGCGCGCAGCTTGGCGACCTCGCGCTCGGTCGTGGAGGTCAGCTCGTCGGCCTCGCGACGGGCGGAGGTGCGCACCTCCTCGGCCTCACGCTCGGCCGCGCCCCGCATGTCGTCGCCCTCGCGCTGGGCGTTGGCGCGCAGCTCCGAGGCGTCGTTCTCGGCGGTGGCGCGCTGCTCCGCCGCGTCGACCTTCGCGGCGGCCTTGATCTCGTTCGCCTCGGAACGGGCCGCCTGGACCAGCTCGGTGGCCTGCTCCTCGGCGAGTCGCAGCAGTTGTTCGATGCGCGCGCCGAGGCCGGAGTAGGTGGGACGTTCCTGCTCCTGCAGCTGACGATGGGCGTCCGACAGCTCCCGCTGCAGGGCCTGGGTCTGCTCGCGTGTCTGCCGGACCTCGTTGTCGAGCTGTTTGATGTGCTCGTCGACCTGGTGCCGGTCGTAGCCGCGAAGCACCACGTCGAACTCGCGCGGGGGCGTGTCTTCAAAGAAGTTGCTGAGCTGGGCGTCGATGTCGGACTGCATGTGGCTCAATCCTGATGTGACGGGGCTACGGGTAGTTCCGGGGACCGGTTGATCGCCTGGCTGAACGGGCGCAGTGCCCCAGACCTCTTCCGGCGAATGAAGCGTACTCCGGACACTGCCGTGTTGGGGGCTCATCTTGACGCGCTGCGTGGTTTGTCCGCCTTTGTGACGTAGCTCTCCCGGGTGCAAGGTGCCCAGGTACCGGCCCCACAAATGCACCAGATGTGTCTGAACGGCTACAGAGCGGCGGTCTGTAACCCACCGCTCCGTGCAGTGATATCGAACATGTCACGATCCGATCGCGCCCGTGCGCCGCCGTGTCGGGAAGATCATGTGGTAGACGGAGCGGGCTTCTGGACGAGTTCGGTGAGCACCCCGTGGCAGTCCTTCGGGTGGAGGAAGTTGATGCGCGACCCCATCGAGCCGTTCCGCGGCGTCTCGTACAGCACCCGGATGCCCTCGTCCTCGATGAAGGCGCTCTCCTCGGCCACGTCTCTGTCCGTGCCGAACGCGATGTGGTGCACGCCCTCGCCGTTCTTGGCGAGCCACTTGGCGACCGCCGAGTCCTCGCGGATCGGCTCGATCAGCTGGAGGTAGCTCGCGGCGCCGTCCCCCGTCTCGTTGATCTTGAGCATGCACTCCCGGACGCCCTGCTCCTCGTTGACCTCGAAATGCTCGTCGGTGAAGCCGTACGTCCGCCGGTAGAACTCGACGGTGACGTCGAGGTCGAAGCAGGCGATGCCGATGTGGTCGATTCGGGTCAGCATGGGCGTTTCTCCTTCGGAGCGGGCCGGACGGGGACGAACCGGAGGGTGTTTCCCTCTTCCTGGGTATGGTGGCAAACGAAGCTAACGCGCCACTTGGAGGACCCCCGAATGACCGCCACGTCCGTGATCGTCGCCGGAGCGCGTACCCCCATCGGACGCCTGCTGGGCTCGCTGAAGGACTTCTCCGCCGCCGACCTCGGGGCGCACGTGATCAAGGCGGCGCTGGAGCGGGCCGGCGTGCCGGCCGACCAGGTCCAGTACGTGATCCTCGGGCAGGTGCTCCAGGCGGGCGCGGGCCAGATCCCGTCCCGGCAGGCGGCGGTCAAGGCGGGCATCCCGATGAGCGTCCCGTCCATCACGGTCAACAAGGTGTGCCTGTCGGGGCTGGACGCGATCGCGCTCGCCGACCAGCTGATCCGGGCCGGGGAGTTCGACATCGTGGTGGCGGGCGGCATGGAGTCGATGACCCAGGCCCCGCACCTGCTGCCGAAGTCGCGCGGCGGCTACAAGTACGGCTCGGTCGAGGTGCTCGACCACATGGCCCACGACGCGCTCACCGACGCGTTCGACGGCGTCTCCATGGGCCAGTCGACCGAGGACCACAACGCGGGGCTCGGCATCTCCCGCGAGGAGCAGGACGCCTTCTCCGCGCGCTCCCACCAGCGCGCCGCCGAGGCCATCAAGAACGGCGTGTTCGACGAGGAGATCGCCCCGGTGGAGATCCCGCAGCGGCGCGGCGAGCCGGTCGTGTTCGCCACCGACGAGGGCGTGCGCGCCGACACCACCGCCGAGTCCCTCGCGCGGCTGCGCCCCGCGTTCAGCAAGGAGGGGACGATCACCGCCGGCTCGTCCTCGCAGATCTCCGACGGCGCCGCCGCCGTCGTGGTGATGTCCAGGGCCAAGGCCGAGGAACTCGGCCTCACCTGGCTCGCCGAGATCGGCGCGCACGGCAACGTCGCGGGCCCCGACAACTCCCTGCAGTCCCAGCCGTCCAACGCGATCCGACACGCCCTCGGCAAGGAGGGCCTGAGCGTGGACGACCTGGACCTCATCGAGATCAACGAGGCGTTCGCCGCGGTCGGCGTCCAGTCGATGCGCGACCTCGGCGCCGACCCGGACAAGGTCAACGTCAACGGCGGCGCCATCGCCCTCGGCCACCCGGTCGGCATGTCGGGCGCTCGGATCGTCTTGCACCTGGCGTACGAGCTCAAGCGCCGCGGCGGCGGGATCGGCGCCGCGGGCCTGTGCGGCGGCGGCGGCCAGGGCGACGCTCTCGTGATCCGCGTTCCGGCTCGCCCCGTCGCCTAGCGGCTCCGGGCCGTCCGGAGCGCGGGCGAGCGCTGCATCGCTTCGCGATCTCCGGGAGGCACATCGCCCGCGGCTCGTTCCTCCCGGAGACCTTCGGTCGCGCTCGCGCGGTGGCTTAGGCGCGCGCAGGTGGGCTTGGACCAGGTCATTGGCCTGCGGGTCGCTGCTGGACGGTGACCGTCTTGAAGCCCAGGGCCTTCAGCATGTTCTCCAGCATCAGCTTGGTGTTGGCGTCGGCGCGCTGGCGCAGGCCGCTCTCGCCCGCGGCCGCCTGGATCTTCTGGCTCGCGAGAACGTAGAGCTGCTGCTGGTCGTTCGGGTTGCCGCTGAAGAAGTCGCCGAAACGGTTGAACAGCCCGCGCTCGGTGGAGAACACGTAGCTGCGCTTGGAGTCCAGGTTGGTCGGCTCCAACTGCGCGGGGGGCAGGGAGAGGGTCGCGGTCGTCCGGTCGGAGTTCACCTTGACCCCGCCCGAGGCGAGCTTGGAGAAGTCCACGTAGGCGTCGACGGAGCCGTTGCCGACGAACAGCGTGCGCTTGCCGCGCAGCGGGTCCGGGAGGAACTTGGCGTCCTTCTCCAGGTCCACGACGACCTGGAAGTTGCCGCTGGCGGCCTCGTAGCGGTGCAGGTCGCGGATCGACTGCAGCAGCGCGGGGCCGCTGCGGTCCTTCGTCTCCTCGGCGAACGGGTTCAGCCAGTGGGGGAACAGCCGCAGCGTCTGCTGGACGACCAGGACGAGCGCGATGGTCGCCACGATCAGCAGCAGGGCGCCGCGCATCCTGGGCCGGGGGACGGGCCGTGCGTCGAGGGGCCTTTCGGGCGCGGGCGTGCGGGGGGCGTCGTTACTCGGTTCCGATCGGGCCATGCATGGGGACATTCCCGGCACGGCGTCGCCCTACCTCACCCGGCGGTCTGAGGTCCGGTCCCCGGACGCGCCGCTCCCCGACGCGCTGGACGCCTGGAACTGTGATCGGGACCATACGGCTCCCTGAAACCTTTCCGCCGGGCCGGCGCGTTTACCGGTCGTGGACATCGTTCGTGCCTTCCGCCTCGTCTCGATCGCCGAGGCGGTCTCGTTCCTGGTGCTGCTGCTGATCGCCATGCCGCTGAAGTACATGGCGGACGCGCCGGCGGCCGTGCAGATCACGGGCCCGATTCACGGGATCCTGTTCCTCGGCTACGTCGGGCTCGTCTTCTTCGTCCGCGAACCGCTCCGCTGGGACGCCAAGCGCACGGTCCTCGCCCTCGGCGCCTCGGTGCTCCCGGTCGCCCCGTTCTTCGTGGAGCACTTCTGGGCTCGGCCCGCCGCTCCCGTCGGCGAGCGCCGTCCAATGACTTCTGTGTGACCGCGGCGGGTCTGGGGGGATCCCGCCGCGGTCACGCAGGGGACGTAAGGGTGCGCGCTTCCCCGATCGTCCGCCGCCCGTGTTTCGGCAGGAGCCTCGGGACGATCTGGCCCGGTGCCTCCGTCCGGAAATCCTGCGGGCCGAGCCGGCATGCCCGGTACTGCGCGAAATGCAGCCGCAACCATTCACGGCGCCGGTCCTCGCTCCAGGACGCGAACCCGCGCGCCGCGCGCGCGTCGGGCACGGCAGGCGGCTCCTCACCCAGGAGCCAGGCGTCCACGAGCGCCCGGTACCCCGCCGAGCCGGGACGTGGCGCCGCGCACGCCGGACCGTCCATCAGGCCGTCGCGTATCTGCCGGACGGCCCGCACCTCGTACCCGGGCGCGAGGTCCTCGTCGACGTGGACGGCGGCGATGCCATCCGCCACCGTGGCGGGCAGCCAGGCCGGGCGCTGGTCCACGCGGGTGAACGCGCCGGGCGTCCCGTTCAGCCGCGCCGCGAGCGGTGTCACCGCCGCCATCAGCGCGGGCAGCGCGCTTCGCAGGGCCGGGTGCACGCAGATGGTCAGCGGCCATTCGCGGCATACCGGCTCCGCCGGCGCGGGCGCCACCGTCCCGCCGTCCGAGCCGTGGAGGCCCAGCGTCGCGGTGCCGGTCGCGACCAGCGCCAGGACCAGCGGCAGGACGACCAGGAGCCGCCGGGTCGACCACGTCACGTACGCCAGGACCAGCGCGGCGGTCACCCCGATCGACCAGGCCACCTGATCGGCGAGCACGTCCGGGCGCAGGGCGGTGAACAGGCGGACCCGGTGGAACGCCGCCGGAGGGAGCAGGCTCCACCACGACACGCCAGGGGCGCGCAGAGCACCCCACAGGGCCGTGAGGGCGAGCACCACGGCCGCCGTAGCCCGGTGCGGGACGGCGCGTCCGGCCAGATACCCGGCGACGATGTGCAGGACGAGCGCGCCCGCGCCCACGACCACACCCAGCGGATGCGGATGGCCCGCCTCCTGCTGGAGCAGCGTGACGACGACCACCACGCCGGTGACCGTGAAGTAGGCGACCAGCCCGGCGGCCGACAGCAGAAGCAGATCGAACAGGACGCCGGTGGCGGGGGAGCGCGCGGTGAGGCCGCGGAGGTAGTCCAGGGGGCGTTCCCGCACCGCCGTCCACGCGGCCAACCCCGAGGCGACGGGCCCCAGGAAGCGCACCGCGTTGACAAGGGCGACGACAGAGTTGTCCCAGTACGCGACCGAGGGCACCAGCGACGGCGCCGTCGCCCCCATCCCGACCGCGGTGAGGACCGGCACCGCCACCAGCAGCGCCGTGCGACGGGCGTCCAGCCGGAGCACCCGCCCCAGGTCAGACACCGGCCCCGCTCCTGGCGGGCGGCCGTATCGCCCGCAGCCTGGCCATCTGCGGAAGCACCAGCCGCGCAGGCCGACGCTTGGCCCCCCCACCACGCTTAGCG
>NZ_SMKU01000446.1 GCF_004349215.1 Actinomadura rubrisoli
GCTCACAGGCCGCCCGCCCCGGCGCGGAGCCTCTCGCGGCGGGCGCGCGGCGCGGCGCGGACGTGCATGCGCTCGCCCTGGCGGCCGAACAGGCTGAGGACCTCCACCGGGCCCTTGCCCGCGGACCCGAACCAGTGCGGCATGCGGGTGTCGAACTCGGCGACCTCCCCCGGGCCCAGGACCAGGTCGTGGTCGGCCACCAGCAGCCGCAGCGACCCCGACAGCACGTACACCCACTCATAGCCCTCGTGGGTCACCACGTCCGGTTGCTGCTGGTCCGCCGGGATGATCATCTTCCATGCCTGGAGGCCGCCGGGCTGGCGGGTCAGCGGGATCACCGTCCGGCCGCCGCGCGACGACCGCGGGTTGAAGCGCACCCTCGGGTCGCCGACCTCCGGGGCGCCGACCAGCTCGTCCAGCGGCACCTGGTGGGCCTGGGCGATGGGCAGCAGCAGCTCCAGGCTGGGACGGCGCCGGCCCGCCTCCAGCCGCGACAGGGTGCTCTTGGAGATCCCGGTGGCCTCCGACAGCCCCGCCAGCGTGACGCCCCGCTCGGTGCGCAGCCGCTTGAGGCGCGGGCCGACCTCGGCCAGCGCGGTGGCGATGGCGGACGTATGCTCCATGCCCCTCATTCCACCCGCCCGTCCCAGAAATGGCAACAGGATTTGCCGGACGCGCGGCGGGCCCGCTCAGGGGCCCCGCTCAGCGGGAGGCCGCCAGGACGCGGGAGGACAGCAGGTCGACGGCCCGGTCCACGTCGGCCTCGGTCGTGGAAAGGTGGAACGAGCAGCGCAGCCGCCCGGCCCGGACCGTGGCGATCACGCCGTGGTCGCGCAGCGCCTCGGCGGTGCCCTCGGGCACCGGGACCGACACGATGGCCGAGTCCCCGGGCGGGAGGCCCAGCCCGGCCTGGAAGCGGCGGGCCAGCGCCACGTCGTGGTCGTGGACGGCCGGGACGCCGACCTCGGCGAGCAGCTCCAGCGCGGGCGCGTGCCCGGCCCAGCACTGCCAGGCCGGGGACAGGTCGAGCCGCCGGGCGCCGGCGGCCAGCCGCAGCGGCCCCCCGTAGATGGAGTCCCACACGTCCTCGCCCGCGTACCAGCCCGCGCCGACCGGCGGCAGCTCCGCAAGGGCCTCCTGCGTCCCGGTGAAGAAGCAGGTCCCGCGCGGGCCCAGCAGCCACTTGTAGCCCGAGCACACCAGCCAGTCGACGCGGCCGGCGGGCACCGGCAGCCACCCGGCCGCCTGCGTGGCGTCCAGCAGGATCCGGGCGCCGTGGCCGCGGGCGGCGGCGATGAGGTCCTGCATCGGGGCGATGCGCCCGTCCGACGACTGCACCGCCGACACCGCCACCACGTCCACCGGCCCGTCCACCGCCTCGGCGATCCGCTCCAGCGGCACCGACCGGACGCTCAGCCCCGGCCGGGCCATGAACGGGAACAGCAGCGAGGTGAAGTCGCCGTCGGCCACCAGCACCGTCGCGCCCTCGGGCAGCGACGCCGCGACCAGCCCGACGAAGTAGGACGCCTGCGAGCCGATCGCCACACGGCCCGCGGGCAGCCCGACCAGCCGCCCGAACGCCGCGCGCGACCGCGCCACCGCCTCGTCCAGCAGGGCGGGCACCATCAGCCCGGCGGCCCGGTCCCGCTCGGCCGCCAGCATCGCCTCGTGCGCGGCGCGCGGCGGCAAACCGTAGGTGGCGGTGTTGAGGAAGGCGACACCGGCGGTGAACTCGCGCTGGGCCAGCTCGATCGAGATGCTCATCCCCCGATGATCGGGCACACCCGTCCCATAGGACAAAGTACGGTCTTCTTGGTGACCCATCAGCGGTGTTGATACCTTGGCGGCATGCTCGACCTGCACCGCGGCCGGATCCTGCGCGAGGTGGCCCGGCTCGGCTCCATGACCGCCGCCGCGCGGGCCCTGTCCTACACCCAGCCCGCCGTGTCCCACCACGTCGCCCGGCTGGAGGCCGAGGTCGGCACCCCGCTGGTCATCCGGCACGGCCGCGGCGTCCGGCTGACCGAGGCGGGCCGGATCCTGGTCGAGCACGTCGAGGACGTCCTGGCCCGGATGGACGACGCCGAGGAGCAGATCGCCGCGATCGCCGGGCTGCGCGCGGGCCGGGTGCGGGTCGCGGTGTTCCCGACCGCCGCGGCGGCCCTGCTGCCCGACGCCCTGGCCGGGCTGCGCGCCCGCGCCCCCGGCGTCACCGTCACCCTGGAGGAGGCCGAGCCGGTGACGGCGCTGGCCGCCCTGCGCGCGGGCGAGGCCGACCTGGCCGTGGTGTTCAACTACGACCACCTGCCGCCCGACACCGACGCGCGGTTCCGCGAGCTGGTGCTGTGCGAGGACCCGATCCGGCTCGCCGTCCCCGCCGCGCACCCGCTGGCCACCGCGGACCGGCCGCGCCTCGCCGACCTGGCCGGGGAGGTCTGGGCGTCGGGCTGCGCCCGGTGCCGCGAGCACCTGCGGTGGGCGTGCGGCCGGGCCGGGTTCACCCCCCGGATCGCCTTCGCCACCGAGGACCACGTGGCGGTCCAGCGGCTGGTCGCCCGCGGCCTGGCCGTCACCGCCCTGCCCGCCATGGCCCTCGGCCTGCACAGCGAGCCGGACGTCGCGGTCCCCGCCGCGCCCGGGCTCGGCAGCCGCCGCGTCACCGCGCTCGTCCCGGACGGCCCCCGGCCGCCCGCCGTGGCGGCCCTGCTGGACGAGCTCGCCGCCGTCGCCGTCCCCGTCCCGGACGGCGAGGGAGACGGCGACGGGGACGGCGACCCTGTCCGAGCGGGATCTTCCGCCCCCGCACCCGCCCGGGCATCCTGATCCCTGAGCACCACCCAGAGAGGGGCCACCCATGCCGTCGATCCCGGTCGCCGACGCCACCGTCCACTACCAGACCGAGGGCTCGGGCCCGGGACTGGTGCTCCTGCACGGCACCCAGGGCAGCGCCGTCACCAACTGGGGCCACCTGGTCGAGCGCTTCAGCGCCGCCCACACCGTCATACGCCCCGACTACAGCGGCAGCGGCGAGACCACCGACCAGGGCGGCGAGCTGACCGTGGAGTCCCTGGCCGCCCAGGTCGCCGCGGTGTCGCGCGCCGCCGCCGAAGGGCCCGTGGACATCGTCGGGTTCTCCCTCGGCGCCGTCGTCGCGGCGGCCACCGCCGCCCTGTACCCCGACCTGGTGCGCAACCTGGTCCTGGTCGCCGGCTGGGCGCACACCGGCGACGCCCGGCAGCGGCTGATGTTCGAGCTCTGGCGCGACCTGGACCGCGCCGACTTCCGGCTGTTCACCCGCATGGCCGTGCTGACCGGCTACAGCCCCGGGTTCCTGGAGGCCATCGGCCCGGACGGCATCGAGACCCTCGTCCAGGCGTCGGTCCGCGAGCCGGGCGCGGACCGCCAGATCGACCTCGACCTGCGCGTCGACCTGCGCGACATGCTCCCCCAGATCACCGCGCGCACGCTCGTGGTCGGCCTCAGCCACGATCACATGGTCCCCGCCTTCGCCGCCGCCGACCTGCACGAGCGCATCTCCGGCAGCCGCTACTCCGAGATCGGCTGCGGCCACCTGGTCCTGTTCGAGCGCCCGGACGAGCTGGTGCAGCTCGTCCAGAGCTTCACCGAGTGAACCCCCGCGACTTGAAGAGTTCTTCAATTCGATAAAATGCCAAGCGTGGAGCCGCCGGCCGCCCGGGCCGGGACGGGCCATGAGCGAGGAGGCCGCCGAATGGGGCGTGGTCGAGCGAAGGCCAAGCAGACGAAGGTCGCGCGCAAGCTGAAGTACAGCGGAGGGGGCACCGACCTGGAACGGCTGCGCCGGGAGCTGGGCGCCGCGGCGCCGGTCCCGGACGGTCCCGAGGCCGGCCAGGAGAGCCTCCCCGACGCCGACGCGGACTCCGCCGGCGAGGCCCGGGGCTGAGCAGTGCCGGTACCGCTGTACCAGGCCAAGGCCGAGCTGTTCAAGACGCTGGGCCACCCGGTGCGCGTCCGGGTGCTGGAACTGCTGCGCGAGGGCCCGATGCCGGTCCGCGACCTGCTCGCCGAGACCGGCATCGAGGCCTCCAGCCTCTCCCAGCAGCTCGGGGTGCTGCGCCGCGCCGGGATCGTGGTCGCCTCCCGCGAGGGGACGACGGTGGTGTACGAGCTGGCCGGCGTGGACGTGCCGGAGCTGATGGGCGCGGCCCGGCGGATCCTCACCGGGCTGCTGGCCGGCCAGGGCAGGCTCCTGGCCGAACTGGAGGCCGAACTGGAGACCGCCCCGGGGACCGCCGGGCCGGGAGGATCGGTCTAGACGCCGCCGCGCCGCCGGTCAGGAGGGGGGTCCCGGGCCGGTGAGCGTGGTGAGCCAGTCGATGCGCTCCGACAGCTGCCCGAACACCTCGTCGAAGATCTCGTCGGTGTCGACGGGACCGGGGTCGGGGACCGACCAGTGGGCGCGCCCGGGACCCGGCCCCAGTTCCCGGTAGGCGTTGTCGCAGACGGCCACGACCAGGTCGCCGGGCCGCACCACGTCGGCGACGTGCCGGGTGCCGACGCGGTCCAGGGACACGCCGTGCCGGCGGGCCGCGCTGAGGGTCCGCGGGTTGACGCGCGGTCCGGGACGGGTGCCGGCGGAGGTGGCCGGGATCGGGCTGCGGGCGGCCCAGATGGCGGCGGCCAGCGGCGAGCGGGCGGCGTTGCGGGTGCAGACGAACACCACCCGGGACGCCGTCACCCTCGTGACCGGGGTCAGGCCCCGCAGCGCCGAGGGGATCAGCCGGACGTAGGCGCGCCGCCGGTCGGCGTGGGAGCGCGTCCGCCCGATCAGCCCCGCCTCCTGCAGCACCCCGAGATGGTGGGCCAGCAGGTTCGACGGCAGATCCAGCGCGCGCCGCAGCTCCACCGAGGCCAGGTCGCCGACCATGAGCGCCTCCACGATCGCCAGACGGGCCGGGTCGGCCAGGGCGTGGTGCACCGCCGCCCGCCGGCGAAGCGAAGGGTCCATGTCCATTGAGTCAATGCTTGTTGACGTGTTTTCATGCGTCAAGGCCGCCCGCGGCCCAACAAGATCATCTGGCGCAGGAGGTCCGCCGCGCTCCAACGCTCACCCCGGCCGCACGCCGTCCAGCCCGGCCGCCCGGCCGCCGCCGATTTCGCAGTGGCGCGGCTTTGTTCGCCATTCCCAAAATGCATTGTCAATGGACCGTGCCGCTATTGCGGTCAACCGGCGTTTTGACGTTGATGTTTCTATCGCCTCTGGAATTCCTTCCGGCGAATTGAAATTTACGTTCAAGGCCCCTCTTCCCTTGATGAAACCTCCCGTTTACCTTCTTGGGTGATCGGTCAACTCGTCCGAGTTTGGGAGGTTTCATGACGAGTCAGATCACCTCGACGGCACGACCGGCGAACAGGTGGGAGGCGATCACCCAGGCTCCGACCCTGACCAAGCTGTACTGGCTGCTGCGCATCGGCGTGAGCATCGAGTACCTGGGCCACGGCTGGGCGGGACTGAGCCGCTCGCGGGCCTGGCTGCCCTACTACGACCTGTTCGGCATCTCCGCCGACTTCGCCATCGACCACCTGATGTACATCACCGGGAGCGTCGACATCACCGTCGGGCTGCTCATCCTGTTCTGGCCGGCGCGCATCCTGCTGCTGCACGCCACGGTCTGGGCCGTGTTCACCGCGCTGCTGCGGCCCACGGTCGGCGAGGGCTGGTGGGAGTTCCTTGAGCGCGGCGGCAACTACGGCATGCCCCTGGCGCTGCTGGTCATCGTCGGACTGGGCGGCTGGTCGGTCCGCGGCTGGCTGGTACCGGCCCGGGCGCCCGCCGCCGTCTCCGACCGCGCCGTCATCGCGGCGCACTGGGCCGCCCGCGGCGGCCTGGCGCTGCTGCTCATCGGGCACGGCGGATTCGGCGCGTTCGAGGACAAGCCCTACTGGTACAAATTCTTCGACTACTTCGGGATCACCCGGTCCACCGTCGAATCGGCCAATCTGATGGTGATCTTCGGGACCTTCGAGATCCTGCTCGGGCTGGCCATTCTCCTCCGGCCCTGGAAGAGCCTGCTGCTGGCGGTCCTGGTCTGGAAGCTCGGCACCGAGCTGCTCCGCCCGGCGGTCGGCCAGGAATGGTTCCAATTCGTGGAGCGTGTCGGCGACTACGTCCTGCCGATCGCCCTCATCGTCATCGCGGGCCTCTACGCCCAGGCCCTTCACCGCACGCCGCCCGCACCCGCGACCGGGCCGGTCTCCGAACCGACCAGCGCCCCCGCGGGGTAGCCCGCGGCTTCCACGGCCACCCGCGTTCGGCCGTCCCCGTCCATCCCCTCTCCCGGTCTACCGGCTGGTCGTCTCGCGGGCGACCGGCCGGTCCCCGCGTTCACGTCCCCGAAAGGACCCGGCCCCATGTCGCCTGACCACTCCAGCGCCGCCCGGATGCTCCGCCGCCCCCTCCCGCTC
>NZ_SMKU01000447.1 GCF_004349215.1 Actinomadura rubrisoli
GCCCGAACCCGCCGCCCGCGCCGCTCGCGACGACCAGCCACCGCAGCCCCCCGAGCAGCGCCTGCCGGATCCCCCCGTACGCCTCCGGCAGCACGCTGACCGCCCCGGGCCGCAGCGCCCCCAGGTGGATCAGCCCGTCGCACGCCCCGTCCACGTCCAGCGGCGTCCGCACCTGCGCGCCGTGATGCTCCAGGATGTCGCCCAGCTCCAGCGCGATCCCGCACCCGTCGTCGACGATCAGGAACCGCCGCCCGTCGAACGCCGACCCGGCCTCCTCCGGCACCGGCAGCGCCTCCAGCCGCGCCGACCGCACCACCTGCCGCACGACAGGCTCGGCAGGCCGGTGGACGCCCGCGTGGAGGGCGGGCTGCGCGGGCTGGGCGGAAGGCTCCTGGCCGGGGCCGCCGGACAGCTCGGACGTCCCCACGTGGGTGCCGGGCTTGGGGAGGCTCTGGGACGGGACGGCGGCACGGGCCGGGGCCTGGAAGAGGCCGGACGAGGCGCGGGCCGTCCCGCTGGGCTCGTCCAGGCGGGTACGGATCCAGGCCACGATCTCGCCGATGGTCCTGATGCGGGCGAGTTGCTCGACGGCGGCGTCGTCGGGACGGCCGTCCGGGGCGGACAGGCCGACGCGTCCGGCCAGGTCGCCGATGATGACGGTGCGCTTGATGGAGTCGATGGACAGGTCGGCCTCCAGGTCGAGGTCCTCGCCGAGCATGGCCTCGGGGTAGCCGGTGCGGGCGCCGATCACCGCGAGGACGGCGGCGTGCACATCGCGGACCGGCTCGGCGGCGGGCGCAGAGCCCAACACGGAGCCGGACGCAGAGCCCGACGCAGAGGCCGACGCAGAGGCCGACGCAGAGGCCGACACGGAAGCGGGCACCGGCTCGGGCACCGGATCGGGGGCAGGGGCCGGCGCCGGCGCGGGCAGGGTCTCGCCCGCGAGGACGGCGCGCGGCGCCGGGACGGGCGGGGCTTCCACGGCCACCACCGGAGCGGGCGGCGGGACGGCGGAGGCCCGCGCGGTGCCCAGGTGGCGGAGGATCACCTCGCGCTGGGCGGCGATCAGCTCGCGGCCCGCGCGCAGGTACTCCAGGACCGCGGCCTCGGAGCCGCGCGGACGGGTGCTCATCGTTCCTCCTGTGACGCGCTCGGCGGGACGCAGCGCGTTGGTCGGGTATCCGCCGTCGGCGGTGCGGACGAGGTGGCCGTTCACGAGCCAGCCGGGCGCGGGCTCGGCCGCGGTGAGGGGGCGGGCGTCGCGGCCCGCGAACAGGGGCAGCGGGTCGACGGGGACGCCCGTGGCGGCCAGCTCGGCGAGCGCGGTCAGGAGCCGCGCAAGGCCGCTCCCGCCGGGCTCGTCGCAGCTCACGGCGGTGTGCGGGCGGTCACCGAGGATCGCTCCGACGAGCCCGGTGAGGACGCGGCCAGGCCCCGCCTCCACGAACGTGCGGGCGCCCGCGGCGTACATCGCCTCGATCTGCTCGACGAACCGGACGGGCGCGGCGACCTGCCCGGCGAGGGTCGCGGCCAGCTCGGCGGGCTCGGTGTCGTACGGGGCGGCGGTCGTGTTCGACCAGACGGGGAAGGCGGGCGAGCGCAGGTCGCGGCCGGCCAGGTCGGCGCGGAGCGCGGCGGACGCCCCCGCGACGAGCGGGCTGTGGAACGCGCAGGCCACGGGGATGCGCTCGGCGGCCAGCCCGCGCTCGTCCAGGACGGCGAGGGCGCGGGCGACGCCCTCCCCGGTGCCGGACACGACGACCTGGCGGGGCGCGTTGTGGTTGGCGACGACGACCTGCGAGACGCCCGACAGAGCTTCCCTGACCTCGCGCAGGGACGCGGTGACGGCGGCCATCGCGCCGTGGTCGTCGCCTGCGGCGGCGAGGATCGCCTCGGCGCGGGCGGCGCTCAGCTCGATCATGTCCGTCTCGTCGAAGACGCCGGCGGCGCAGAGCGCGACCAGCTCGCCGTAGCTGTGGCCCGCGGCGAGGTCGGGGTGGACGCCGAGGGCGGTCAGCAGCCGGTGGACGGCGAGCCCGGCGATGCCGAGGGCAGGCTGCGCGACGCGGGTGTCGGTGAGCGCGTCGCGCTGCCGCCGGGCCTGCTCGGGCGTGAACGCGGCGGGCGGGAACATCGCCGCCGCGTGGCGGCCGCCGGCGAGGCGCAGGAGGCGCTGGAGCCGGGGGAAGGCCACGAACAGGTCGGCGAGCATGCCCGGCCGCTGGCTGCCCTGCCCCGGGTAGAGGAACGCGACCTGCCCCGGCTCGGCGCCGTCCTTCCTCGGGAACACGCCGGGTGCCGGACGGAGCTGCGCGGCGGCGGCCAGCTTGTCCTTGAGGTCGTCCAGGCCGGTGGCGACCAGCGCGACCCGCACCGGGCCCTCGGCGGCGGCGGATGTGCGGGCGAGGTCGCGCAGGCGCGCGCCGCCGCCCTTGAGCAGGCCGCGGAGCCGGTCGATCTCCGCCTCGGCGGCGGCCTGGTCGGCTCCCCGGATCAGGAACAGCTCGGCGGGCCATTCGGCGAGGCCGGACACCGGCTCGGGCGCCCCGTCGTACCCGGCGAGGACGGCGTGGAAGTTCGCGCCGCCGAAGCCGAAGCCGCTCAGGCCCGCGAACCGCTCGCCGGGCGCGGCGGCCCAGGGACGGGCGGACCGTCCGAACGCGAAGGGGCCGTCCGGGGACCACTCGGGGTTGGGACGGGTCAGGTGCAGGGTGCCCGGAAGGACGCCGGTGTGGATCGCCAGCGCGGTCTTGACGAGCCCGGCGAGCCCGGCGGCGCACTTGGTGTGCCCGATCTGCGACTTCACCGACCCGAGCGTGACGGCGCCCGGCGCGGCGCCGGAGAACGCCGAGGCGAGCGTGGCCAGCTCGGTGCGGTCGCCGACCTCGGTCCCGGTGCCGTGCGCCTCGACCAGCCCGACGCCCGCCGGGGACACGCCCGCCCGCTCGTAGGCGCGGTCCAGCGCGAGCCGCTGCCCCTCCGCGCGGGGCGCCGCGAGGCCGAGGGAGCGCCCGTCGCTGGACCCGGCGACGGCCTTGACGACCGCGTAGATCCGGTCGCCGTCCCGCTCGGCGTCCGCCAGCCGCTTGAGCGCGACGCACGCGACGCCCTCGCCGAGCGCGATGCCGTCGGCGCCCGCGTCGAACGCGGCGCATCGGCCGGACGGCGACAGCGCGCGGACGGAGGCGAACATCAGGTAGTCCCGGATGCCGTTGTGCAGGTCGGCGCCGCCGCACAGCACCATGTCGCTGCCGCCCGCCGCCAGCTCCTTGCAGGCGGCGTCGAGCGCGGCGAGCGAGGCGGCGCACGCGGCGTCCACGGTGTAGTTGGCGCCGCCGAGGTCGAGCCGGTTGGCGATCCGCCCGGCGATCACGTTGGTGAGGACGCCGGGGAAGGAGTCCTCGGTCGGTTTCGGGAGCTGCTCGTCCAGGCCCGGCGGGACCTCGCCGAAGTAGGACGGGAGGGTCGCGCGGAGGCCGTAGGCCGTGCCGAGGTCGTTGCCGCCCTCGGCGCCGAAGAACACCGAGGTGCGGGAGCGGTCGAACGGGCGGTCGGCGTACCCGGCGTCCTTCAGCGCGCGGGACGCGACCTCCAGCGCGAGCAGCTGGATCGGCTCGACGCTGCCGAGCGCGTTCGGCGGGATCCCGTAGGCGAGCGCGTCGAACGGGACGTCCGGGATGAACCCGCCCCACTTGGACGGGGTCGTGCCGTCCGCCGCCGAGGGGTCGAAGTAGAGGCCGGTGTCCCAGCGGCCGGCGGGGACCTCGGTGACCGAGTCGACGCCGCCGACGATGTTGGCCCAGTACGCGGCGGCGTCGCGGGCACCCGGCAGGACGCACCCGATCCCGATGATCGCGATGTCGGCCGGGCGGGCGGCGTCCGGCGCGGCGGGACGGTCCGCGGCGATGCCCAGCTCGGCGGCGCGGGCGGCCAGCAGCGCCGTCGCGCCCGCGGTGACCTGCTCGTGCAGCTCGGGGACGCTGGTCGCCGCCGAGCGCAGCGCCGCCACCTGGCCGAGCATGTACAGGCCCTCGGACCGCTGCTCGGCGGGCTCCACCGGCTGCGGCTCCGGGCTGGACGGGCGGCGCCGCAGGCCCTTGCTGGCGATGCGCAGCCGGCCGAGGTTCAGCTCCTCCAGGCGCCGCCACACCTCCTGGCGTGGCATCCCCACCGCCGACAGCTCGCGGCGGGTCTCCTCGAACGCGACGACGTAGGGCGTACGGGCGCAGCGGGTCGCGTGACCGGGCGAGGTCTCCAACAGCGCCGTCCCGTCGCACTCGATCGCGGCGCGCTGGAAGCCCGGCAGGATCGCGCCCGCCGCGACCGCCTCGCTCGTGAACAGGTACGCGGTGCCCATCAGGACGCGGACGTCCGCGCCGCGCTCGGCCAGCGGCCCCGCCAGCGCCGCGACCATCGCGGCCGAGCGCTCGTCGTGGACGCCGCCCGCGAACATCAGCGACAGCTCCGCCGCCTCCGCCGGGCGCTCGTCGGCGAACGCCGTCAGCAGCTCCACCTGCGCCTCCCACAGCGGGAAGCTCGCGCGCGGGCCGACGTGGCCGCCGCACTCCGAGCCCTCGAACACGAACCTGCGCGCGCCCTCGTCCAGGAACCGCTCCAGCAGTTCGGGGGACGGGACGTGCAGGTAGGTGCGGATCCCGGCGGCCTCCAGCGGGGCGGCCTGCGCCGGGCGCCCCCCGGCGATCAGCGCGTACGGCGGGGCCGCCTCGCACACGGCGGCGAGCTGCGCCTCGCGGACCTCCGGCGGCGCGAACCCCAGCACGCCGACGCCCCACGGCCGGTCGCCGAGCCGGTCGGCGGTCTCGCGCAGCAGCGCGCGCACCTGGTCGCCGTCCTTCAGCGCGAGCGCGAGGAACGGCAGGCCGCCGTCCTGCGCCACCGCCGCCGCGAACGCCGAACTGTCGCTGACCTGCGTCATCGGGCCCTGGACGACCGGGTAGGCCCGGTCGTCCGGCCCGTCCGAGGGCGCCAGCGGCTCGGCCCGGACGGCGGCCCGCAGGTGCTCGGCGATCCGCTCCCGGACCGCCTGCACCACTCCCCCGGCGGTCTTGTGGCGCTCGGCGAGGGCCGCCGCGAGCGGGCCGTCCTGGCCCACCGGCAGCAGCCGCGCCCGCCGCCCGCCCGCGCCGAGCCGCGCGACCACCTCCGCCGGGACGGGCCCGGACGCCTCGAATTCCGGCAGGTCCGGCCGCACGCAGACGCGGTGGCCCTCCACGACCCTCGTGTCGCCGCCGTCCATCGCCGCCAGCGCGGCCGCCACCCCGGCGGGCAGGTCCATCTCCCGGACGAGCGCGAGCTGCACGTCCAGCACGACGCCCGCCGCGCCCCCGGCCACCGCCGCGGCGGCCGTGCGCGGGCCGATGCCGCCCGAGGCGTACACCGGGACGTCCACGCCCGGATTGGCCGCCAGGTGCTGGAGCAGCACGAACGTGGTCGGCTCCCCGACCCGTCCCCCGGCCTCGCAGCCCCGCGCGATCAGCCCCGTCCCGCCCGCACCGGCGAGGCCGCGGGCGACGGGCAGGACGGCGGCGGCCTCGCCCGGGTCGACGACCTCGATCAGCAGGCGCCGCCCGCGGGCGAACCCGGCGACGTCCAGCGAGTCGTCGGACAGCAGGGCGGGGGCGTCGACCAGGACGGTCCGGACGGCGTCCGGCAGCTCGGCCGGGCGGACCTCGCAGCCCACCGGGACGCGGACCCCGAACGGGCCCTTCCACCAGCGGCGCACGTCGGCGAGGGCCGCCGGCGCGGCGGCGCGGTCGGTGCCGAGGTCGAGCACGCCGAGCCCGCCCGCCCGCGCGACGGCGACGACCAGATGGGGCGCCGGCCGCCCGAACGGGGTGACCCCGATGATCTCGGTCGTCCCGTCCCGACCGGCCCGGACCTCGCCGCTGTCCGCCGTCATGCACTGCCCCCCGACGTCCCGCGCGGCCCGACCCCGTGACCGGCGCGGCTTGAAACCCTGGCTCGACGGTGCGCCACACTACGGTCGGCGACGCGCCGATCACAGAGGCGACACACCCGTGGGCGCGCTGAGACCGGCACCGCAAAGCACTTTGGAGACTCCCTTGACGCAGGCAAGACCCCGGAGGGTTCCGAAAACCCCGCGGGCGCCATGTTCCGCGGCGATTCCCGCTCCCGGTCTCGCGCCATCGCGGCCACATCGCGCATAATGCCAGTTACACCGCGTAGCAGTGGTGCTACGGGGCAGGCGGCCAGGCGGGTGCGGGATGGCGACCCTCAATCCGGCGGACTCCACAGGCGCGGCCTCCGGCTCTCCCGCCGTGGCGGGAGCACCGGCGGCCGGCGCCTCGATCCCCGGCGCCTCGATCCCCGGCGCCTCGATCCCCGGCGCCCCGGTCCCCGGCCGCCGCGCGCGCCTCC
>NZ_SMKU01000448.1 GCF_004349215.1 Actinomadura rubrisoli
TCATGGATCAGACCCAGAAGGATGTGCTCGGTCCCGATGTAGTTGTGGTTGAGCATCCTGGCCTCTTCCTGAGCCAGAACGACAACCCGCCGCGCACGGTCGGTGAACCTCTCGAACATCTCGTCGCCCCCTGGGGAAGCCCTACGCCGAAAATCGGAGTCCGTACTTCACTCATCCCACCATCTTTAATATGCCACCGGACACCTGAAACAGTCCTCGATTCCGTTCGCTCTGGGCGCACAGGCCCCGGGCCCGGCCGTCAGCCGAGGGGGCCGCCCCCGCCCGGACCCGGCGCCCGCGAGGAGCGGTCCATCCGGTACCGCTGGTCAGGCCGGTATTTGATTCATATGGAATGCCGTATGTGAAAGGTGAAAAACTAGAGTCTTCACAGCGAGCGATGGGACGGGTACCTTACAAGACGGCAGAGAGCGCTCCCACGCCTTGCGGCCCGGCTGACCTGCCCGTCCATTCGCAGAGAACAAGCCACTGCGTCCGGGACCTCCTCATCGCCGCAAGCGCGGCTCTCCGTCTACCAGGGCGTCCCACCAAGACAAAAAAATCGGGGGCACTTACTGGTTCGGGGTGACAGAGGAGTCGAAATGCCCCTGAAAATGCGCACGCTGGCCCCGGTCGCGGTGTTCGCCATCGCGTCCGCGGTCGCCGTTCCCGCCGCTCCGGCGGCCCCCCTGGACGCGGTCACGCGGACGGCGGCGCGGACGGCCGCCAATCCCGCCTTCAACTTCGCCGCGCCCGACGTCGTGGCGACCGGCCTGTCCGTCCCGTGGGGGCTGGCGTTCCTTCCGGACGGCAGCGCGCTGGTGTCCGAACGCAACAGCGCCCGCATCCTGCAACTGCGTCCGGGCTCGGCGCCGACCGAGGTGGCCCGGCTCTCCGGAGTGCAGCCCACGGGCGAGGCCGGGCTGCTGGGCATCGCCGTCTCGCCGACCTACGCGCAGGACGGGTACGTCTACGCCTACTACACCTCCGCGTCCGACAACCGGATCGTCCGCTTCAAGCTCGCGGCGTCCCCCCAGCAGGAAGTGATCTTCTCGGGCATTCCCAAGAACACCTTCCACGACGGCGGCCGCATCCACTTCGGCCCTGACGGGTTCCTCTACGCCGGGACGGGCGACGCCGGGACGAAGCCCAACGCGCAGAACCGGAACACCCCCGCCGGGAAGATCCTGCGCATGCAGCCGAACGGGTCCCCCGCCCCGGGCAACCCCAACCCGAACTCGGTGGTCTACACCCTGGGACACCGCAACGTGCAGGGGCTGGCGTGGGGCGGCGGCCACATGTACGCGAGCGAATTCGGCCAGAACACCTGGGACGAAGCCAACCACATCACGATCGGCGGGAACTACGGCTGGCCGCAGGTCGAGGGCCCGGGCGGTGGGCCGAACTACATCGCTCCCATCGCGACCTGGTCCACCTCGGAGGCGTCGCCCAGCGGCGCCGCCGTCGCGGGCGACACGCTGTACGTCGCCGCCCTGGGCGGGCGGCGGCTCTGGCTGGTCCCCCTGGACGGCAAGGGAGGATCGTCGGGTCGTCCCACGGCGGTACTACAAGGCACCTACGGACGGATCCGCACGGTCTCCGTTGGCCCGGACGGCTATCTCTGGGTGATGACGAGCAACCGCGACGGCCGCGGCACCCCCAGCGCGACCGACGACCGGATCGTCCGCTTCCCTCAGGTCAAGCCCTGAACGAAACCGCACCCTATGCGGCATCTGCCGGATAAGGTCGTCGCCGTACGGCTGGGTGGGCGCTGACGCCTCGCTGCGCAAGGCCGCCCGCCCAGCGGGTCGCGTCGTGCGGAAGGGTCACCGGTGCGGGAGAAGTTACTCGCCGCCATTCGGGCGCGGAACTCGCACACCCCCGACACCGGTGATCCGACACCTGTGCTCGACCCGGCCGCCCTGAAAGAGATGGACACCCTGCTGGCGCTCGTCACCGCGACGTCGGTAGGAGGCGGGCGCGGTGTCGACGTCGAGGCGTTCCATGCCCTCGGGTGGCTGTGCTGGCTCCGCGTCCAGGCCCTGCCGGTGGACGAGTGGGACGACGACCTCGGATGCGCCACCATGGCGTTCGGGCCCGTGTTCGCCGCCGATCCCAGCGCCGTCCCCGAAGCACTGCACGAGTTCTTCGCGCAGCAGGCGGCGGAGCACCCCGCCGACGCCCCGTTCGCCGACCACCCGTTCGCCGACGACGACGACCCTGCCGAGGACGATCGATTCGTCCCGGAGGACCTGGTCTTCGACCCGGAGCGGCACGAACTGCGATCCGGCTCCCAGGCCCCAGACCCGGACACCGACCCGGCCCCGGACACCGACCCGGACTCCGGCCCGCCCGTCGATGCGGCCGCCCTCACCAACAAGGGAGTCGAGCTCACCGAGTGGTACGAGCGGGACGGCGACCCCGAAGCCCTCCAGGGCGCGCTGCACCTCTTCCGCGCCGCGTTCGCCGCGGTCCCGCCCGACCACCCGAAGTGGGACCTGTGCCGGATCAACCTCGTCATCGCGCTGGGCACCTGGTACGACGCCACCCGCGATCCCGACGCGCTGCGCGAGACGGTGGACGTCTTCCGCACCGCCGCCCGTGACGCCCGTTCCGAGCGCCTCGCGCGCCGGGCCGACCTCTCGGCCGCTCTGCGCATGCTGTTCGACCACACCGGGGGCACCGCGACGCTGCGTGAGGCCGTCGACGTGCGGCGGGACGTCATCGCCGCCACCGCCGACGCCTCGCCGAAGCTGCCCGCGCACCTGACCGACCTCGGCGGCCTGCTGCGCCGGTTGTACGAGCACACCGGGGACGCGGAGACGCTGCATGAGGCGATCGACGCGCACCGGTCGGCGGTGGCGGCGACTTCGCCCGGCGACGAGGAGCTCGCCGCGCGCCTGACCGGGCTCGGCGGCGCGCTGCAGACGCTGTCGGAGCACACCGGGGATCCGGAGGTGCTCCGCGAGGCGATCGTCGTCGGACGGCGCGGCACCGGCGCCGCTCCCGCCGGGCACCCGTACCATGCCATGTGCCTGGCCAACCTCGGCGTCTCCCTGCGCACCGCGTTCGAGGACACCGGCGATCTCGACCTTCTGCACGAGGCGGTCGACGCGCACCGGGCGTGCGCGGCGGCCACTCCCGACGACCACCCGTCCCGGGCGAGCCGCCTGCTCAACCTCGGCAACACCCTCCTCGCCCTGTCGGGGCGGGCCACGGACGGGGCGGCGCTGCGCGAAGCCGTCGCCATCACACGTGCGGCGACGGCCGCGCTGCCGGACGACCATCCCGACCTCCCGATGTACAAGTCCAACCTCGGGAACGCCTTGTTCATCCTGGCCGATGAGACCCGTGACCAGGGCGCGCTGGCCGAGGCGTGCGAGCTGGCCCGGGCCGCCGTGACCGCCACGCCGGACGGCCACGCCCTCAAGCCGCGCTACCAGCGCAACCTTGCCGCGGGGCTCACGCAGCTCTTCCGCCGCACCGGGGAGCAGCGCTGGCTCCGCGAGGCCGTCGTCATCGGGCGCGCCGGGGTCGCCGCCGCCGACGACGACTGGCCCGAGCTGTCCCGGACCCTGTACGTCGTGGGCTCGGCGCTTTACCAGCTCTTCCGAGAGACCGGGGACGATGCGCACCTGGCCGAGGCCCGGTCGGTGCTCGCACGGGCGGCGGCCCTGCCGACCGCGTCCGTGAGAGACCTGATCGACGCCGGACGGCTCCTGTCGACGGCCGCCACCGTGGCGGGCGACCACACGGCTGCGCTGGCCGCGATGGAGGCGGTGGTCAGCAGGCTGCCGCTGATGGCGCCCCGCGACCTGCGGCGGGCCGACCGCGAGCACCGGCTCGGCGAGGTGGCCGGGATCGCCGGCCGGGCCGCCGCCGCGGCGCTGTCCGCCGGGCGGCCGAAGCGGGCCGTGGAGCTTCTCGAACAGGCGCGCGGGCTGCTGCTCACCGAGGGCATGGACGCCCGGACCGAGTTGGACCGGCTGCGCGACCGCGCCCCCGACCTCGCCGACGAGTTCGCCCGGCTGCGCGACCGCCTCGCCCGGCTCGACCCGGCGGCCGGGCGGCAGGACGACCGCGCGCGCTCGGCGAGATGCGCGGCGCGGCGTCCGCCGTCTGGGACGCGCTGCTCGACCGTATCCGCGCCCGTCCAGGGCTCGCCGGCTTCCTGGCCCCGCCGTCCGTCGACGGGCTGCGGCGGCAGGCCGAAGCCGGGCCGATCGTCATGGTGACCACAGACCGGCACCGCTGCGACGCCCTGATCGTCACCGCCGACCCTGACCGGCCCGTCCGGCATGTGCCCCTGCCCGGCCTCACCCAGGACGCCGTCTACGAACAGGGAGACCGCCTCCTCGCCGCCCGCCGCGCCTCCGCCTCCCTCGACGCGTCCGAGCTCAGGAGGGCCGAGTCCGTCCTGCACGACGTCCTCGGCTGGCTGTGGGACGCGGCGGCCGAGCCGATCCTGGCCGCTCTCGGCCACACCACCGTTCCCGGGCCCGACGACGCGTGGCCCCGGGTGTGGTGGTGCCCGATCGGGGTCATGGCGTACCTGCCGCTGCACGCGGCCGGGCACCACCATGACATCGCCACCGACGCCGCACCCCGCACCGTCATGGACCGGGTGGTGTCCTCCTACACCCCCACGGTCCACGCGCTCGCCTACGCCAGGCGGGCACCCGTCCCTTCCGGCACGGACGGGCGCCCGGCGCTGATCGTCGCCATGCCGCGGACCCCGGGCGAGCCGCCGCTTCGGGGTGCGGACGACGAGGCGCGCCGGTTGAGGAGGTTGCTCGGGGACGCGACCGTCCTGCGGAAGCGGCACGCGACCCACCAAGCGGTCCTGTCGGCCCTGCCCAAGCACTCGGTGGCCCATTTCGCCTGCCACGGCGCCACCGACTGGAGGGATCCCGGCGCGAGCCGGCTGCTCCTGCACGACCACGCCACCCGGCCGCTGACCGTCGCGGAGATCTCCCGGCTGCGCCTGGGCGGCGCCGACCTGGCCTACCTGTCCGCGTGCGGCACCGCCGACACCCATCCCCGCCTCGTCGACGAGGCCGTCCACGTCACCGCCGCGTTCCAGCTCGCCGGTTTCCGCGCCACGGTCGGCACGCTGTGGCGGATCAGCGACCAGGTGGCCACGCGGGTCGCCGAGGACGTCTACACCGAGCTCACCGACGCGGGCACGCGTGCCCCGGACACCGCCCGCACCGCGCTCGGCCTCCACCACGCCGTCCGGCGCGTCCGCGCCGACCTCCTCGACGCCCCCACCCTGTGGGCGAGTCTGATCCACACCGGCGTTTAGGACATGTCCTGGACGAACCGGTCCCAGGACTCATGTCCAGGACTCACCCATCCAGGGCTCATCCGTTCAGGACGTCCGTGCGCGGCGCGTCGTCGAAGAGGAAGCTCTGGATGCGGTCGCGCCGGTCGGTCAGCAGGACGTTGACCGCGCCCGTGCTCGTCAGCCGGCTGACGTAGGCGGCGTGGTGGCGCAGGCGTCCGCGCGCCTGGCCGCCGTCTCTCGTCTCATACATCCATGAGTCATCGGTCAGCCGCACGCACGCGATGCCGTGGGCCCTCGCGTACTCCAGCGCGCCGCGCTGGAAGCCGGAGGCCGCCACCACGACGCCCTTGTGGGCGCCCGTGGCGCGCAGCTTGTCGTTGAGCACCTGCACGTGCTCGCGCTTGACCGGGGCCGCGTGCCGCTTGCACTCGAACAGCATGAGGAAGTCCGCACCGAGGAGCCGGAACCGCACCGTGACGTCGATGACGTAGGTGCCGTCCGCCCCGTCCACGGGATCGAGGTGCGTGACACGCCAGTCCAGGACCTCATGCCCGCCGGCCTCGACGAGGTCGGCGACGGCCTTCTCGTACTCCGCCGGGCTCAGCTCGTGCACGGGAACGGCCATCATCCCCCGATCGGCGCCGGCGTCATCTGATGATGATGGCGTACTCGGCGACCTCGTCGAGCAGGTCGGGCGGGAGCTCGACCATGGCCATCAGCTCCTCGACCGAGGAGAAGGCGCCTCCGAGGCTGGTGCGGACGGCGATGACGTGGGCGGCCTTCTCGGCGGTGACGCCGCTGAAATGGGTGAAGATCTCGGCCGGTACGCGGTTGACGTCGATGAGGCCGCCGTCGTCGTAGCTCCGCCCGGGCAGGTCGCGGCGGCCGATGCCGAGCTGCTTGGCGCTCATCGGGTCGGCCGCGGCGAGCTGCCGGGCCTCGGCGCGCCTGCTGCTCCGCCTGGCGACCATGGCCAGGGCCTCCTGGTTGCGGTCCAGCGGGATCCCCGGGGGCGCCCACGGGACGGGCCGCGTGCCGCTTGCACTCGAACAGCATGAGGAAGTCCGCACCGAGGAGCCGGAACCGCACCGTGACGT
>NZ_SMKU01000449.1 GCF_004349215.1 Actinomadura rubrisoli
GGGAGGACGCGGCGGTCGGCGGGATGCGGGTCCAGGTCGGTGGGACGGGGCGGCTCGGGCCCGTCCGGGCCGGTGCGGACCAGCTGCTCGATCCGGACGATCCGGAAGCGCCGGCCCCCCGCCGAGAGCTCGTCGGCGGGCTCGGCGCGCAGCGTCCGCGCGGCTTCCCGCAGCTCTTGGCGGGACGGTCCGTCGGCGAGGGACGCGCGGTCGTCCAGATGGTCGGCCAGCAGCTCCCGGGCGCCCTGCGGAAGCGGGTCGCACGGGCAGACGATCTGCCAGCCGCCGGAGACGCGCTCGGCCGCGGTGAAAAGCGCCCCGACGACCACCAGCTCCGGGTAGGCGGCGATGGAGCGGCAGGCGTCCGCCAGCATCACGGCGGCGACCGGGTCGACGCCGTCCAGGTCCTCGGGGAACAGCCGTCCGGCGGCGTCCCCATCGCCCGTTGTCATGCCGGACATCATCCTCGCCGTGCTCGGTCCTGGCGAGTGGTTCAGACCAATTTGTTACCGCGCCTTGTGTTTCGGCCGGGCTCCGGCGGGCCCCGCGGCGGCCCGCCGGAACACGCGCGGCTACTCGCGGACGGGCAGCATCAGCACGACGAGGCTCGCCGCCAGCAGAGCCAGCCCGCCGAGCGCGGCGAGGCCCAGGCGCTCGTCCAGGACGAGCGTCCCGAGGATCGCGGCCACGGCCGGCTCCGCCAGCGTCAGCGTCGTCGCGGTCGTGGCGGAAGTGGTGCGCAGGCCGCGGGCGAACAGCAGGTAGCCGCCGCCCGTCGTCACCGCCCCCAGGTAGAGCGCGGTGAGCGCGCCGGGCCCGGTGAGCAGCCAGCCGGTCGGCCCGGCGAGCAGGACGGGCAGCAGAAGGACGGCCGCCGCCGCGAACAGCGCCCCGGCGACCGCCCGGCCGTCCTCGCCCCGGGTGATGAGGCTGGACGCCACCGTCGCGTACACCGCGTACGACAGCCCGGACAGCAGCGCCAGCGCGATGCCGACCGGCTCCACCCCCGCGTCCTGTCCGCCGCCGATCAGCAGCGCGCAGCCCGCGACGGCGCCGCCGGTCGCCGCCAGCCAGCGGGGGGTGAGGACGGCCCGCCGGAGCGCCAGCCCGATCAGGCCGGCGAACGCGGGCGCGCTGCCGATCGTCACGACGGTGCCGACCGCCACCCCGGTGCGGGCGACGGAGACGAAGAACGCCATCTGGTACACGGCGATTGCGACGGCGCCCAGCCCGATCAGCGGCCAGGCGCCGCACCGCCGGAGCCCGGACGCCCGGTCGGCGGGCACGGGGGAGAGCAGGCGGCGCAGCCCGGCGCCGCGGCGGGTGAGCGCGGCGCAGGCGAGCAGCACCAGGCCGCCGATGACGATGCGGATTGCGGCGACCGAGACGCTGGACGCGCCGTCCGCGAAGGTGCGGACGGTCCCGGTCGTCCCCCACAGGGACGCGGCGACGAGGATGTCGGCGCTGCCGCCGCCCGGCAGGCCCCGGGACGGGGCGCCGGAGGCATGGGCGTCTTGTTTGAATGTGCGTACGGACACGGAGAGATGCTCCTGAGCTCGAATCGGATGAGGGATCCGGATCCGGGGCGCAGGAGAACGCGGACCGGGCGCACGCTAGCGCCGGGTCTCGGTGGCTCTCGGGGAAGTGGTGCCGCGCCCCGTCAGGAGCGGGGCGGTCCGCAGTTCGGGGTCCAGTACGCCATGCGGACGACGATACCAGCCGTGTCACGGTGTTGACCTGCGGCGAGTCGGCCGTCCCGACGGCAACTCGCCGCACGTCGATGTTTCCTCCTGGGGGCACCGCGGCGGCTCCGCCGCAGCTCGATGTTCCTCCTGGGGGCGGACCCCCAGACCCCCGGCGGCTCCGCCGCAGCTCGATAGGGGACCGGGTCAGGCGGGGACGGGGCCGGCGGCGGTGGTGAGGGCGCGGCCGACGAAGGGAGGCAGGTCGCGGACGAGCTTGGCCAGCTCGCGCAGGTCGCCGTCCACGAGGGCCTGAGGGCCGTCGCACAGCGCGGTCTCGGGGTGCGGGTGCACGTCGATGATCACGCCGTCGGCGCCCACCGCGATCGCGGCGCGGGTGAGGGGCAGGACGAGGTCGCGGCTGCCGCCCGAGTGGGACGGGTCCACGATCACCGGCAGGTGGGACAGGCGCTGCGCGACCGGGACGGCGGAGATGTCCAGGGTGTTGCGGGTCGCCCGCTCGAAGGTGCGGATGCCGCGCTCGCACAGCACGATGTCGAGGTTGCCGCGCTGCGCGACGTACTCGGCGGCCATCAGCCACTCCTCGATGGTGCCGTTCATGCCGCGCTTGAGCATGACCGGCTTGCCGGACTCGCCCGCCGCCTGGAGCAGCGCGAAGTTCTGCGCGTTGCGGGTGCCGATCTGCAGCATGTCGGCGTAGGAGGCGACGAGGTCGACGTCGGCGGCGTCCACGACCTCGGTGACGATCGGCATGCCGGTCTCGTCCCGCACGTCCGCCAGGATGCGCAGGCCCGCCTCGCCGAGGCCCTGGAAGGCGTAGGGGGAGGTGCGCGGCTTGAACGCGCCGCCGCGCAGCAGCGTCGCGCCGGCGGCCTGGGCCATCTGCGCGGCCTGCAAGGTCTGATCCGGGGTCTCCACCGCGCACGGCCCGGCGATCAGCGTCATGGTGCCGGGGCCGACCGGGACGCCGCCGACGCGCACGACCGAGCGCTCGGCGTGGTTCTCGCGGCTGACCAGCTTGTAGGGCGCCGAGATGCGGATCACGCCGCCGACGCCGCGCATGCCGCGCAGGTTCAGCGCGCCGAACTGCTGGAGGTCCCCGACGAGGCCGACGATGGTGCGCTCCACGCCGCGGCTGACGAAGGCGTCGCCGCCCGCCGTCTCGACCAGTGAGACGACGGCCTTGATATCCGCTTCGGTGGCCTCGGGGGCCATGACGACGACCATTGGTGTGCTGCCTCTCCTCGTAACGCGGCGCCCGGCGGGCCCCGCGAACAACCCCGGAAACGACGAAAGCCCCGGGCCAGCGCGGCCCGGGGCTTGTCGCTTGTGGTCTGTCAGCGCAGCGTCTGGCAGACCAGCCTCCCGGGCTGGTCGAACCAAAAGAAATACACGACGTTGCGCACGGGCCCAGCGTAGCCGATGTGCGCCATGCCCGCGCGCGCAGGGTGGACGCGGACCCCGGTCGTGGCCCACGCGCCCGGGGCCGAGCGGCCCCGAATATGGCTCAGCTCACGCCGGATGGCAGGATGGCCGCGTCATGTTCCCACCCGAACAGCCCGCACCGCAGCCGCGGGACCTCCCGCCCGGCCAGTACGTCCCCCGGGGCTGGCCGGTCCTCCACTACGGGCCCGTGCCCAAGTTCCGTCCCAAGGACTGGGACTTCCGGGTGTTCGGCGCGACGGAGTCGGGCGGGCAGTACCGCTGGAGCTGGGACGAGTTCGACGCGCTGCCCAAGGCCACCACCGTCGCCGACTTCCACTGCGTGACGAAGTTCACGATCCCCGACAACCGCTGGGAGGGCGTCCCCGGTTCGGCGATCGTGGAGCTGGCACCTCCCGCGCCGGACGTCACGCACGTGATGGTCTGGGCCGAGTACGGCTACAGCGCCAACATCCGGATGGGCGACTTCCTCGCCGACGGGACGATGTTCGCCACGCATCGTGACGGCGAGCGGCTCAGCCCCGACCACGGCTTCCCGATCCGGATCGTCGTCCCGCACCTGTACGCGTGGAAGAGCGTGAAGTGGGTCCGCGGCGTCGAGTACCTGGTGAAGGACCGGCGGGGCTTCTGGGAGGAGCGCGGCTACCACAACGTCGCCGATCCGTGGCGGGAGCAGCGCTACTCCTACCAGGAGGACGAGGCCGCGTCCCCGCCGCTCTGACGTCTCCGCCCGCGCTGACGTCCCCCGCCGCTCGGAATCGGCGGCCGCGAGGGCGTGGCCCATCCGAGACCTTGTAAATGGGGAACACACCGGCCGAACCGGTAGACAGACGTTACCGTAAGTTGTCATGGTCCTACCGTCCGTTGCGGACGTCGTGGCATGCACCGCAGCCGCCGGGGCAGCCACGGGCGCCTGCACACTGCGCCGCTGGCTGCTGTCCCGGCGTCGCGGTTCCGGTCCCCCCGCCGACGAGGCGCCGTTCGCGGCCCTGCACACGATCGCGCGCGCCGCGCCCCCGCTGCGCGCCGGGCTGAACCCCGACTCGGCCCGCAAGTCCGCCCGGCACCTGCGGGCCCTGCTCGGCGCCGAGGCGGTCGCGCTGGTCGCGGTGCGGCCCCCCGACGGCGCTTTCGAGGACGACTACGACGACTACGACGACCCCCCCGAGGCCGATGAGACCGGCGCCGGACGGGAGGCCGGGCTCCTGCTGGCCTGGGACGGCGAGGGCGGCGACCGGCACGCCTCCGAGGCCGTCGCGCACGCCGTCCCGGTGCTCGCGTCCGGCCGTCCGCGGGTGATCGCGCCGGAGGCGCTGGCGTGCGCCGACCCCCTCTGCGGCATCCGCGTGGCGATGGTCGCGCCCCTCACCGTCGAAGGACGTGTCGCGGGGACGCTCGCCGCCTACTGGCCGGGCCCGTCCACCGCCCGCGTCCGCGCCGTCGGCGAGGTCGCCCGCTGGGTCACCGGCCAGCTGGAGCTGGCCGAGCTCGACGCGTCCCGCATCCGGCTGGCGGAGGCCGAAATGCGGGCGTTGCGCGCCCAGATCTCCCCCCACTTCGTCTACAACTCCCTGACCACGATCGCCTCGTTCGTCCGCACCGACCCCCAGCGCGCGCGGGAGCTGCTCCTGGACTTCGCCGACTTCGCCCGCTACTCGTTCCGCAACCCGCGCGACTTCACCACGCTCGCCGACGAGCTGCGCTCCATCGACCGGTACCTGCTGCTGGAGCGGGCCAGGTTCGGCGAGAGGCTGCAGTTCAGCGTGGAGGTGGCGCCCGAGGTGCTGCCGGTCGCGGTGCCGTTCCTCGCCCTGCAGCCGCTGGTCGAGAACGCCATCCGGCACGGCATGCAGGACGCCCGCGACGCCTTCCACATCTCGATCGTCGCGCGCGACTCCGGCGCCGAGGCCGCGATCAGCGTCGAGGACGACGGGATCGGCATGGACCCCGAGCGCCTCCAGGAGATCCTCTCCGCCCCCCTCGGACGGCCCGGCCCGATGGGCTGGGGGAGCGTGGCGGCCCGGGAGCGGCCGGGCGGGGGCGGCGCGGGGATCGGCCTCGCCAACGTCGACGAGCGCATGCGGCAGGTCTACGGCGACGAGTACGGGCTGACCGTCGAGACCGCGCTGGGGGCGGGGACCAAGGTGAATCTGCGCGTCCCCAAGTACCGGCCAGGAGTATTTCCGGACTGACGGCGCCCCCGCGACACGGCACTCACATTGCGAAACCGATTGCGGACAGACGGTAATCGCGGCAAAGTCGCTCCTATGCTGCGCGTCCTTGCCGTCGACGACGAACGCCCCGCCCTGGAGGAGCTGATCTACCTGCTCCGCGAGGACCCGCGGATCGGGGAGGTCACCGGCGCGGGCGACGCCTCGTCCGCGCTGCGCGACCTCAGCCGCATGCTCGTCGAGGGCGAGCGCCTCGACGCGGTGTTCCTGGACATCCGCATGCCGGGACTGGACGGCCTGGACTTCACCCGCCTGCTCACCGGCTTCGCCGCGCCCCCGCTCGTCGTCTTCGTGACCGCGCACGACGACTGCGCCGTCACCGCCTACGAACTCGGCGCGCTCGACTACCTGCTCAAGCCCGTCCGTCCGGAGCGGCTCGCCGAGGCCGTCCGGCGCGTGGTCGAGGCCGTCAGGCGCTCGGACACCCCCGGCGAGGACGGCGAGGGCCGGGGCGCCGACGACGAGATGATCCCGGTCGAGCTGGGCGGGCGCACGCGCCTGGTCTCCCGCCGGGCCGTCACGCACGTGGAGGCCCAGGGCGACTACGTCCGCCTGCACACCGCCGACGGCGGCTACCTGGTCCGGATGCCGCTGTCCGCGCTGACCAAGCGCTGGGAGGCGGCCGGGTTCATCCGCATCCACCGCAGCACCCTGGTCGCGTCCGCGCACATCACCGAGGTCCGCTTCGACGGCGGCCGGGCGGCCGTGCAGATCGGGGAGGAACTGCTCCCGGTGAGCCGCCGCCACACCCGCGAGGTGCGCGACCTCCTGATCCGCAAGTTCCACCACTCCCCGCCGGAGGAACGCGAGGCTCCAGGAGGCCGCCTTGGCTGACGAACGCCGCGTCGCGGTCTCCAGCCCCTTCACCGCCCGCGCCCGCGCCCGTACAGCGAGCGCCGCCCCCGCTCGTCGTCTTCGTGACCGCGCACGACGACTGCGCCGTCACCGCCTACGAACTCGGCGCGCTCGACTAC
>NZ_SMKU01000044.1 GCF_004349215.1 Actinomadura rubrisoli
GCTCAAGACGTCGAAGCCGGTGGACATCCGGCTCGACGCCAAGAAGTTCCACTACCCGGAGATGTCGATCGTCGCCGTCAACGCGCGGACCATCGCCTACGAAGTCCCCTATCCTCTGCGACCCGCAGCGCCGCGCCCACCACCAGGGTCAGGGACTGCTACGACGGGGACTGCCTGCTCAAGACGTCGAAGCCGGTGGACATCCGGCTCGACGCCAAGAAGTTCCACTACCCGGAGATGTCGATCGTCGCCGTCAACGCGCGGACCATCGCCTACGAAGTCCCCTATCCGGGGGGCGGCGGCGCCCAGCAGGTGCTGGGCCCGGGAGGGAGTTCGAGCTTCGGCTTCCGGTCCCGCCCCTCGGTGGAGGTGACGCTGGTGTCGATCAAGAAGGGCACGGCGCTGATCTCGCTCTCGCCCGGGAAGCCCTCCTGACCGTCCGGCGGCGCGCCCGGCGCTCAGTCGCCCAGGGCGCTGCGCGCGAGCCAGGCCCGGGCGGGTTCGTCGTCACCGCCGGGCCAGGACGCGACGATGACGCGCACCAGATCGCGGTACTGGTCGATCAGGTGGTCGTAGGTGAGGCCGAGCGTGCCCTCCACCTGGACGGGCAGGACGCTGGAGCGGGCGGCGCGCAGGAGCACGGCGGTGACGCGCGGGCCGGGCACGTCGAACAGGGCCATGACGGCGAGCGTGCGGTCGTCCATGGCGGCCGAGGGGTCGAAGATGAGCTCCTCCAGGGCGGCGACGACCCGGTCGTCCGGCTCGTCCCACCGGTCGAGGCAGTCCTGCGCCGCGCGGATCGCGCGCTCGCGGAGCGGCGGCGCCGAGTCGCGGCGCCGGAGCGCGGCGGCGATCAGCGGCGCGTCCTCCGGCTCGGCGAGCAGTGCCAGGACGTCCAGCGCGCTGGCGTGATCGGCGCCGCCGTGCTCCGGTGACGGCGGCCGCGCCAGGATCCGGCGGGCGATGGCGAGGACGTCGGGACGGAAGGGCTCGGCGTCCAGACCGAACCGGGTGAGGCCCTCGCCGTCGCGGAAGTGGTCGAGCGCGATGCCCACCGCCGCGGTCCGCCCGCTGTGCAGCATCGTCCGGAACGCCTGCCGGTGGGCCTCCTCGCTGGTGGGGGCGCGCAGCTCGCGGTGGGCCTGGAGCAGCCGCGGGCTCTCCGGGGCGGCCGACCGCCAGTGGATGCTGTGCGGGCCGGGGGCCAGCGCCGCGCGCACCTCGGTCGCCATGAAGACGCGCTCGTCGTCCGGCCAGGACGCGTCGAGGCGTTCGAGCAGGGCGCGGTGGGCGTAGAACCGCTCGCCGATCGACAGCGCCCACGCCGCCTCCTGCTGGAAGCGGCGGTCGTCCTCGCCGGTCGCGCGCACCAGGAGCGCGGTCACCTCGTCGCCGGGCGCCCCGCGCAGCGCGCTGAGCGCCTCGCGCCTCTCGTCGATGTCCAGCGCGTGGTCGAACGCCATCTCGCCGATCAGCGCGACCAGCCGGGGGTCGGGGGTCTCGGAGTTCGCGAGGGCGGTGCTGGCCGCGCGCAGGGCGTTGTACAGCAGCTCGCCGTCGGGGCGGCGCCGCAGGACGGCGAGGACGGCCTCGGCGTCCTCGGGGCCCGCGTCGTTCTTGAGCGCGAGCAGGGCGCTGGCGTGGTCGGCGCCCTCGAAGGCGATGGCGTCGCCGGGCCGGGGCGGGTGGCGCAGCATCTCGCGGGCGGCCTCCAGGACCTCGGCGCGGTAGGGCTCGAACGGGTTCTCCTCCCCGTGCCGGCTGGAGGCGGCGGCACGGTCGTAGAAGTCCAGCGCGGTGCCGCGCGCGGCGGTGTCGTCGCTGCGCAGTAACACCAGGAACGCCCGCTGGAAATCGTCCGGGTTCGCCGCGACGTCGGTGGCGTCGAACGCGGCCTGGAGTTCGGCGTCATCGAAGTCGCAGTTCCAGTACCAGGACTGGAATTCCCGGAGGAAGGTCGTCATGAACACGGGGGGGATTAGACCATTGGCGCGGCGCGCCCGCCACGTCAATGGTCCAATCCCTTGGTCACGGCGGTCCCTGGGTCACGAGGGCGCCGGGAAGGCGACCGGGCTGCGGTGCCCGTCCCGGTCGACGGCGCGCACGCCGAAGAAGACGTTGTCCTTGGACAGGTCGACGCGGACCTCGGTGGCGTTCCCGACGGGGATGACGTGGGTCCAGTCGGGGCTGGTGGTCTCCCGCCACACGACCTCGTATCCGGCGAGGTCGGCCTCGGGGCCCCGGGTCCAGACCAGGTCGCTGTCGTTGGTGAGCCGGTCGGTCCGGATGCGCACGCCCCTGGGCGTCCCCGGCGCCTGGGCCAGGGACCACAGCGTCGCGGCGTTCACCCGGGCGACGCGCGCGATGTAGGCGAAGTCGCAGAACTCGGGGAGATCGCCGTACTGCCTGCCGCCCTCCACGCGGACGTCCTGGTGCTGGTGGTCGAAGTCCTCGCTGGGCTCGGTGAAGCGGGCGGCGGGGTAGCCCTGTTCGAGGAAGCCGATGTGGTCCCCGCCGCGCAGGTAGCGGTCCCGCCGGTAGACGACCCGGACGCGCATGCCGGTGGCGTCGTTCTCGGCCACGGAGCGGGTGAAGCGGGCGAGCTGCCGGGAGGGCGAGTCGTTCTCGCCGCCGACCGAGCGGCGTACGTCGGCCTCGGCGGGGGTCTCGGCGGTCGGCACGCCCTCGGCGAACAGCCGCACGGTGCGGGGATCGCGCGTCCCGTCGTCCGCGGTGCTGCTGCCCACGATGTCGTTGGTGAACATCGCCCGCACGTCGGCGCCCGCGGACTTGTACTGCTTGGCCATGTACCGGGCGCCGTACAGCCCCTGCTCCTCGCCGGCCACGGCGGTGAAGACGATGGTGGCCTCGGGCCGCCGGGTGGCCATCACCCTGGCGAGTTCCATGACGACCGCCACGCCCGAGGCGTCGTCGTCGGCGCCGGGCGCGTCCGCGGTGGCGTTCATGACGTCGGTGACGCGGGAGTCGTAGTGCCCGGACACCACGTAGATCCGGTCGGGGGCGGCGGAGCCGCGCAGCGTCGCGACGACATTGGTGATCCGCGTCGGGGCGGGAATGCGCGGGGCGGGCTCCTGGACGTAGGACTGGAGCTCCACGGTCATGCGCCCTTCGGACGCCTCGGCGTACCGCCGCAACTCCGCGAGGATCCAGTCCCGGGCGGCGCCGATGCCGCGGCGCGGGTCGTCCTGGCTGGAGAGGGTGTGCCTGGTCCCGAAGCCGACGAGCGTGCGGACGGTCGCCTCGATGCGCTGCCGGTCGATGTCGCGCAGCAGCGCCCGCAGCTCCGCGTCGGGCGGCTGTCCCGCGACGGGCCGGCCCGGGCCGAGCGGTTCGCGCGCTTGCGCGGCGCGCCCGTGCAGCGCGACGCCGCCGGCGACGGCGGCCGTCGAGACGGACAGGAAGACCCTGCGGCTTGCCGAGGCGGGAGGCTGTTTTCTCGTCACGAGTCGGGTCTATGCGGGCGACCGGCCCGTGTCCAGGGGCGAACGCTGCCAGTGATCGGGGCCTCCGGGTGTCGACAATTGGCTCCGCGTCGTCCGGAACCACGCCGCCCGACCCGTTCGCCCCGCCGGGAGAACGGCCCTCAACGCCGCGAAGGGCTCGTCACCGGGAACGATGACGAGCCGTTTCGCGCGGTCAGCTGCTGACCGCCTTCTTATAGAGGCGGGTCGACAGGGGGACGAACACCACCAGGATCACCGCGATCCACAGCAGCGAGGCCGTGACCGCGTGCTGGATCGGCCATGCGTCGGAGGTCTTCATGGCGGTGCTGGTGTTGCCGAACAGCTCGCGTGCGGCCTGGGTGAAGGTGGAGACGGGGTTCCATTCCGCGACGACCCGCAGCGGGGCGGGCAGCTTGGAGCTGTCGATGAAGGCGTTGGAGATGAACACCAGCGGGAACGACACCATGGTCGCGATGTTGTTGAAGCTCTCCGGGGTGCGCAGGGCCAGCGCGACGGTCGCGGTCACCCAGGAGAACGCGTAGGAGAACAGCAGCAGCAGCCCGAAGCCCAGGGCGACCTCCCAGGGCGTGGTGTGCACCCGCCAGCCGACGATCAGTCCCATCCCCGCCATCACGAACAGGCTGCTGAGGTTCATCAGCAGGTCGCTGACGGTCTGGCCGATCAGGACCGCCGAGGGTGCCATGGGCAGCGAGCGGAACCGGTCGAAGATGCCCTTCTGCAGGTCCAGGGTCAGCGAGTAGCCGGTGACCTGCCCGCTCATGATCACTGCCTGGACGAAGATGCCGGGGAGCAGGAACTCCTTGTAGGACATGCCGGGCACGTCGATGACGCTGCCGAAGACGTAGGCGAACAGCAGCACGAACACGATCGGGAACATGATCGCCGCGCCCAGCAGGTCCGGGGACCGCTTGATCTTGATGGTGTTGCGCTTGGCGATCGTGAACCCGTCGGCGATCGGCATGGTGAGGGCGTTCATCGGGCGGTCTCCTTCTCCGGAGCGGTCTGGTCGGTGCCGGGCACCTCGTGCCCGGTCAAGGTGAGGTAGACGTCGTCCATGGTCGGGCGCCGCATCCCGGCGTCCCGCACGGTGATCCCCTGGCCGGCCAGGCGGCCCAGGGCCTCGCGGAGCGCCTCCGGGCCGTTGGCGACCGGGACGGTGACCCGCAGCGACTCCGGGTCGGTCTGCATGGCCCCGACGGCGAACCACGCCAGCGTCTCCTGGGCGGTCGCCAGTTCCCCGCGGTCGGTCACGGTCAGCTCGATGCGGTTGCCGCCGACCTGGTCCTTGAGCTCGTCGGCGGTGCCGTGGGCGATCGGGCGGCCGTGGTCGACCACCATGACCTGGTCGGCCAGGCGGTCGGCCTCCTCCATGTACTGGGTGGTGAGCAGCAGGGTGCTGCCGCCCTTGACCAGCTCGGAGATGACGTCCCACAGCTGCGTCCGGGCACGGGGGTCCAGGCCGGTGGTGGGCTCGTCCAGGAACAGCACCGGCGGGTCGGCGACCAGCGCGCCGGCCAGGTCGATGCGGCGGCGCATCCCGCCGGAATAGCCCTTCACCGGCCGGTCGGCGGCGTCGACGAGGTCGAAACGTTCGATCAGCTCGCGGGCGCGGGCCTTGCTGCGCTTGCCGCCCAGGTGGTACAGCCGTCCGACCATCTCCAGGTTCTCGGCACCGGTGAGGTGCTCGTCGACGGCGGCGTACTGCCCGGACAGCCCGATGTACGACCGCAGCCGCCGGGCCTCCTTGACAACGTCGCATCCGGCGACCACGGCGCGCCCGGCGTCCGGGGTCAGCAGCGTGGTCAGCACCCGCACCGTCGTCGTCTTGCCCGCGCCGTTCGGGCCGAGCAGGGCGAGCACGCTCCCTTGCGGGACCGACAGGCTCATCCCGTCCAGGGCCGTCACCTTGCCGTACTTCTTGACCAGTCCCTCGGCCACAATCGCGTTGGTCATGGGGGGCTCCTCGCTTCGTTCGGTGGGTCAGGAACGGTGGACTTCGATGTCCCCGTAGTTGGTGTGCGCGTGCACCTCGACGGTCGCCTCGGACTTGTCGGGGGTCTGCCCGGCGGCCAGGTCGTGGCGCACCAGGCCGTGCTTGGAGTGCAGGTCGAGCCAGGTGGCGGTCCCCGCGGCGATCCCGATGCGCGCCTTGCCGTAGCCGGTCTCCAGGCGGGCCGCGCCGCGCACCACCTCGCCGACCCGGACCCGGCCGTAGGCGCTCTTGGCGGTGATGTCGGCCAGCGCGCGGCCGACGGTGATGTCGCCGGTGGCGGCGTTCAGCCGCAGGTCGCCGGTCGCCTCGCCGACGGAGATGTCGCCGTTGGAGGAGGTGACCGTGCCGGTGCCCTCGACGGCCCCGATCCGGACCGCGCCGTTGGCGGCGCCGACGTCGGCGGACCCGGCCGCCCGTGTCACCGAGATGTCGCCGTTGTCGGCCTTCAGGTCCACCCGGCCGGTCTCCTCCAACCGGATGTCGCCGTTCGAGCTGTGGACGACGGCCTCGCCGAGCCGGCCGGTGGCGAGGACGTCCGCCGCGCCCCTGGCGCCGATGCGGGACCCGGCCGGCAGCTCGACGGTGACCTCGATCGAGCCGCGCCAGTTGAGCAGGGAGACGAGGCCCTTGCTCCGGGGACCCCTCACGAGCAGGCGGCCGCCGGTGAACCCGACCTCGGTCCGCTCGGCGGCCTGCACGCTCGCCTCGGCGGACGGGTCGCCCGGGCGCACCTCCACCACGGTGTCGGCGCGGTCGCTCGCGTGGATCCGGATCCGGCCGGTGAAGATGTCGATGTCGGCGGTGATCGGGTCGGGCGTGTCGAAAGCGGGCATGGCGGAACTCTCCTTGTCGGTCCGGGGGAAGCGTCCCGGTCACGGGCCGGGCGATGAGAGGTGGTGGGGCCGGGCGCCGCTACTGCGCCCGGCCGGCGTAGCCCCGCCCGTTGCGCGGGGCCTGCGGCCGTCCGGCGCGGCGGCTCGCGGCCCCGGGGTCGAGCGCGGTGGAGACCGAGCGCACCAGCCAGGCGTTGACCGAGACGCCCTGGCGGCCGGCCGCCTCCTCGGCGCGCAGCTTGAGGTGCTCGGGGAGGCGCAGCGTGATCCGTGCGGTGCCGCCCTCGTCGGCCGCCGGCGGCGGCGCGGACGGCAGGTCGCCCTCCGGACCGCCCTCGGCCCCGTCCCCGGGGGACGGGGCGGACGATGACGTCGCAGGTGGCGTCGGTGGTGGCGTCACCACGAACGCCGGATCTCCGCCGCGCAGCCGCATGTCGACCGATCCCGGCGCGAGATCGCGGGTGATCTCGTCGGCGGCGGCGGACAGCGCTTCGAGCAGAGTGAGCCGGGTGGCCGATTCCAGCGGCCAGGTGAGCCGCTGGGCCAGCGCGCGGGCGTCCGGGTCGCCGGCCTCGGCGGCGTCCACGAGCTCGCGGCGAAGGTGGTCGACATACGGCGTCAGGTCCATGCCTTCACTATGACGTCACGGTGACGTCATGTCAAGCGGCGGCATGGTGTCATGTGCCGCAGGCTGATGTCTGTCCCCGCCTCGTCGCGCCGCCGGGACCGCCCCGGGCCTACTGGACGGGCGTTCGGGCCCGGCCGCGTTAGGACGGCGTTAAGCCCGTCAGCGGGCGCGCTAAGGACCCGTCAAGGGGGCTGATAGCGGCCCTAATACGGCGATTGACTCCCTATCGAGCCCCGAAAGCAACGGGGCCGATGTGGTGCGTGAGGAGGCCCGTGATGGGACGCCTGGAATCGGCCGCCTGGCCGCTCGCTGCCGGCGTGCTGTGCGCGTTCGTCCTCGCGGTCGTGCTGAAGGGCGCGGCCTGGCAGGTCGCGTTCGCCGCGGTCGCGGCGTCGGTGGCCGGGTGGGCGCTGTCGGCGTCGCCCGCCGTGGGCGCCGCGCTGGGCCTGGCGGCCTGGGCGTTCGTGACCGGGTTCGACGTCGGGAAGTCCGGCGAGCTGTCGTTCGCCGGCGATGACCTCGTCCGGGCCGTAGTCCTGCTCACGTTGGGTATGGCCACGGGTGCGGTCGGTAGCCGGACGGCCGGGCGCGCCGGACGCCGGCCGGCCGGTCCGGCGGCCGCCGACCAGCGGCTCGCGCCCGAGGAGCACGGCTCTGGAAAGCACCGCATGCCGGACCTCACCGATGGTCCGGGCCGCCGTCCGGTGCCCTTGCCGCATCCGGTGCCGCCGCAGCGGGACCGGCGGGCGGGACGGTCATCCGGCCGGGCGCCGGCCCGGACCATCGGCAACTCCCAGCAAAGGAATCAACCGTGAGTGACGTGGCCTTCGTCCTGCTGACAGTGGCGGTATTCGTCCTGCTCGGCCTGCTGGTGAAGGGCGTGGAGAAGCTGTGACCGCGGAGAACGCAGTCGGGCTCGCCCTGGCCCTGCTCCTGGTCGTGTTCTTGATCGCCGCCCTCTTGTTCCCGGAGCGCTTCTAGATGAGTACGACCGTCGCGGGGATCCTGTTCATCGGATCCCTGATCATCGCCCTCGCCGTGGTGTACCGGCCGCTGGGCGACTACATGCACCGCGTCTACAGCGGTGGCAAGCACTCGCGCGCGGAACGCGTCATCTACCGGCTGATCGGCGCCGACCCCGGGACCGAGCAGTCCTGGGGCACCTACGCCCGCAGCGCGCTGGCCTTCTCGGTGGCCGGAATCCTGTTCCTGTACGCGCTGCAACGGCTCCAGGACCACCTCCTGCTGAGCCTGGGGTTCGCCCCGGTCAAGCCCGACCAGGCGTGGAACACCGCGGTCAGCTTCGTCACCAACACCAACTGGCAGTCGTACTCGGGCGAGTCGACGATGGGCCACCTGGTGCAGATGGCGGGCCTGGCGGTGCAGAACTTCGTGTCCGCCGCCGTCGGCATGGCCGTGGCGATCGCGCTGGTGCGCGGCTTCGTCCGCAGGCGGACGGACCGGCTCGGCAACTTCTGGGCGGACCTCGTCCGGGGCTCGCTGCGGATCCTGCTGCCCATCGCGTTCGTCGGCGCCCTCCTGCTGGTCGCGGGCGGGGCCGTGCAGAACCTCAGCGACGGCCACGAGATCACCACCGTCACCGGGACGGGGCAGACGATCACCGGGGGACCGGTCGCCAGCCAGGAGGTCATCAAGGAGCTCGGGACCAACGGCGGCGGCTTCTACAACGCCAACTCCGCCCACCCGTTCGAGAACCCGGCCGTGTGGACGAACTGGCTGGAGATCTTCCTGATCCTGGTCATCCCGTTCGCGCTGTGCCGCACGTTCGGGCGGATGGTCGGGCAGAACCGGCAGGGCTACGCGGTCGCCGGCGTGATGGCGACGATCGCGATCGCGAGCGTGGCGCTGACGAACGCGTTCCAGCTCATGCACCACGGGACCGTCCCGGTCGCGGCGGGCGCCTCGATGGAGGGCGTGGAGACCCGGTTCGGGGTGGCGAACTCGGCGACGTTCGCGGCGGCCACCACGCTGACCTCGACCGGTGCCGTCGACTCCTTCCACGACTCCTACACGAGCCTGGGCGGGATGATGACGATGGCGAACATGATGCTCGGCGAGGTCGCGCCGGGCGGCGTCGGGTCGGGCCTGTACGGGATGCTCGTCCTGGCGATCATCACGGTGTTCGTGGCCGGGCTGATGGTCGGCCGCACCCCCGAGTACCTCGGCAAGAAGATCGGCTCCCGCGAGATCAAGTTCGCGGCGATGTACTTCCTGGTGACGCCGATCCTGGTGCTGGTGGGCACCGGGGTGTCGATGGCGACCGACGACGGCCGGGCCGGGCCGCTCAACGGCGGCGCGCACGGGCTGTCGGAGGTGCTGTACGCCTTCACGTCCGCGTCCAACAACAACGGGTCGGCGTTCGCGGGGATCACCGTCAACACGGTGTACTACGACACCGCCCTCGGGCTCTGCATGGCCCTGGGGCGCTTCGTACCGATGATCCTCGTGCTGGCGCTGGCCGGGTCGCTGGCCCGCCAGGGGCACACGCCCGCCTCGGAGGGCACGCTGCCCACGCACCGGCCGCAGTTCGTCGGCATGGTCACCGGCGTGACGGTCATCCTCGTCGCGCTCACCTTCCTCCCCGCACTCGCGCTCGGACCGCTCGCCGAAGGACTCCACTGATGACGACACAGACCATGGAACCGGCGCCCGCCTCCGCGGAGCCGCCGGCCCCGAAGGGCGGCGGCAAGGTCTCCGGCGGCCTGCTGGATCCCGGGCAGCTGGTCCGGTCGCTGCCGGACGCGGTCCGCAAGCTCGATCCGCGGAGCCTGTGGCGCAACCCCGTCATGCTGATCGTCGAGGTCGGCGCGGTGTGGACCACGGTGCTGGCCGCCCTCGACCCGAGCGTGTTCGCGTGGCTGATCACCGTGTGGCTGTGGCTGACCGTGGTGTTCGCCAACCTGGCCGAGGCGGTCGCCGAGGGACGCGGCAAGGCGCAGGCGGACGCGCTGCGCCGCGCCAAGACCGACGCGGTCGCGCGCCGCCTGGCCGACTGGGCGGCGGGCCGCACGGGCCTGCGCGAGGAGCGGGTCCCCGCGCCGGAGCTGCGGCAGGGCGACCACGTGGTCGTCGAGGCCGGGGAGATCATCCCGGGCGACGGCGACGTGGTCGAGGGCATCGCCAGCGTGGACGAGTCGGCGATCACCGGCGAGTCCGCGCCGGTCATCCGGGAGTCGGGCGGCGACCGCTCGGCGGTCACCGGCGGCACGAAGGTGCTCTCGGACCGGATCGTCGTGAAGATCACCCAGAGGCCGGGCGAATCGTTCATCGACCGGATGATCGCGCTGGTGGAGGGGGCGAACCGGCAGAAGACGCCGAACGAGATCGCCCTGAACATCCTGCTCGCCGCGCTCACGGTCATCTTCCTGCTCGCGGTCGCGACCCTCCAGCCGATGGCGATCTACTCCAAGGCCAACAACCCGGGCGTCGCCGACTCCCTGGCCCTGGACGCCCACGGCGTCACCGGCGTCGTGCTGGTGTCGCTGCTGGTGTGCCTGATCCCGACGACGATCGGGGCGCTGCTGTCGGCGATCGGCATCGCGGGCATGGACCGGCTCGTCCAGCGCAACGTCCTGGCGATGAGCGGGCGCGCGGTCGAGGCCGCCGGCGACGTCAACACGCTGCTGCTGGACAAGACCGGCACCATCACGCTGGGCAACCGGCAGGCCGCCGAGTTCACGCCGGTGGACGGCGTGGGCGAGGACGAGCTGGCCGACGCCGCGCAGATGTCCAGCCTCGCGGACGAGACGCCCGAGGGCCGCTCGGTGGTGGTGCTCGCCAAGCAGCGCTACGGCCTGCGCGAGCGCACCCCCGGCGAGCTCACCCACGCGACCTGGGTGCCGTTCACGGCGCAGACCAGGATGAGCGGCGTGGACCTGGAGGAGCCCGGCGCCGGACGGCCGGTCCGGATGCTCCGCAAGGGCGCCGCGAGCGCGGTCGCCGACTGGGTCCGCGAGCACGGCGGCACGGTGCCGCCCGAGCTCGGCCGGGCCGTGGACGGCATCTCCGCGTCCGGCGGCACCCCGCTGGTGGTGGGGGAGGGGAGCGGCGGCACGGCTCGCGTGCTCGGCGTCATCCACCTCAAGGACGTGGTGAAGGAGGGGATGCGGGAGCGGTTCGCCGAGATGCGGCGGATGGGCATCCGCACGGTGATGATCACCGGGGACAACCCGCTGACCGCGCGGGCGATCGCCGACGAGGCCGGGGTGGACGACTTCCTCGCCGAGGCCAAGCCCGAGGACAAGCTCGCCCTGATCAAGCGGGAGCAGGACGGCGGACGGCTCGTCGCGATGACCGGGGACGGCACCAACGACGCCCCGGCCCTCGCCCAGGCGGACGTCGGCGTCGCGATGAACACCGGGACCTCGGCCGCCAAGGAGGCCGGGAACATGGTGGACCTCGACTCCGACCCGACCAAGCTCATCGAGATCGTGGAGATCGGCAAGCAACTGCTCATCACCCGCGGCGCCCTGACCACGTTCTCGATCGCCAACGACATCGCCAAGTACTTCGCGATCATCCCCGCGATGTTCGTGGCGCTGTTCCCCGGGCTGGACACGCTCAACGTCATGCGGCTGCACAGCCCGCAGTCGGCGATCCTGTCCGCGGTGATCTTCAACGCGCTGGTGATCATCGCGCTGATCCCGCTGGCCCTGCGCGGCGTCCGCTACCGGCCGAGCAGCGCCGCCAAGCTGCTGTCGCGCAACCTCTACGTCTACGGCCTGGGCGGGATCATCGCCCCGTTCGCCGGCATCAAGATCATCGACCTTTTCATTCAATTCCTTCCGGGGATGTCCTGATATGTTCCTGCCCACCTGGATCCGGCAGCACCTGGCCGCGCTGCGCGCGCTGCTCGTCCTCACCGTCGTGCTCGGCCTCATCTACCCGCTCGCGGTCCTCGGGGTCGCCCAGATCCCCGGCCTCAAGGACAAGGCGGACGGATCGCTGGTCAAGGCCGGCGGCAGGACCGTCGGCAGCGCCCTCATCGGCCAGTCGTTCACCGGGAAGGACGGCGCCCCGCTCAAGCAGTACTTCCAGGGCCGCCCGTCCAACGCCGGAGACGGCTACGACCCGACCGCCACCAGCGCGAGCAACCTCGGGCCCGAGGACGTCACCGACACCCTGCCCGACCCCCGGCTCGTCGCGGCGGGCAAGGAGGACGAGAACGCCGTCCAGAGCCTGCTCACGCAGGTCTGCGAGCGCAGCAGGACCGTCGGCGAGCTCGAAGGCGTGGACGGCTCGCGCCCGTTCTGCGCGCCGAGCGGCGTCGGCGCCGTCCTGGCGGTCTTCGGCGACCGCACCACCGGCGGCACCGTCCCGCACCCGACCCGCGTCGTCAGCGTCAACGAGCAGGAGGGCGTGGTGAAGGCGCCGTTCATCGCCACCTACAAGGGCGTGCGCGTGGAACTGGCGAGGTTCGGCGAGGACTACGCCAAGGGCCTCACCGTGCCGGTCAAGGGCGACGCGCCCGCCGAGCCCGCCGTCCCGCCCGACGCCGTCACCGCCAGCGGCAGCGGCCTGGACCCGCAGATCTCCCCCGCGTACGCGGCGATCCAGGTCAAGCGGGTCGCCCAGGCGCGCGGCGTCCCGGCCGGGGACGTGGAGCGGCTGGTGAAGTCGAACAAGGACGGGCGCGGTCTCGGGTTCCTCGGCGAGCCCAGGATCAACGTCCTGAAACTGAACACCGCCCTGGACCGTCGGTTCCCGTTCCGCGGCTGACCTGCGAGGAGACGTGATGGGGCGCGGCCGGCTGCGCATCTACCTCGGAGCGGCGCCCGGGGTCGGCAAGACCTACGCGATGCTCGGCGAGGGCGCCCGGCGCCAGGCGCGCGGCACGGACGTGGTCGTGGGGTTCGTGGAGACCCACGGCCGCGTCCGCACCGCCGAGCTGCTCGAAGGGCTGGAGGTCGTGCCGCGCCGGACGATGTCCTACCGCGGCACCGCCTTCACCGAGCTCGACGTGGACGGTGTGATCGCCCGGCGCCCCCAGGTCGCGCTGATCGACGAGCTGGCGCACACCAACGTCCCCGGCACGCGCAACGCCAAGCGCTGGCAGGACGTCGAGGAGATCCTGGACGCGGGCATCGACGTCGTCTCCACCGTCAACGTCCAGCACCTGGACTCGGTCAACGACGTCGTCGAGCGGATCACCGGCGTGCCCCAGCGCGAGACGGTGCCGGACGAGGTGGTCCGCCGCGCCGACCAGGTCGAGCTGGTCGACATGACCCCGGAGGCGCTGCGCCGCCGGATGGCGCACGGCAACGTCTACGCCCCCGAGAAGATCGACGCCGCGCTCGGCAACTACTTCCGCGTCGGCAACCTCACCGCGCTGCGGGAGCTGGCGCTGCTCTGGCTGGCCGACAAGGTCGACGACCAGCTCGACCGGTACCGCGCCGACCACGACATCCGCGGCACCTGGGAGGCGCGCGAGCGCGTCGTCGTCGCGCTGACCGGCGGGCCCGAGGGCGACACCCTCATCCGGCGCGCGGCCCGGATCGCCGACCGCACCAAGGGCACCGACCTGCTGGCCGTCCACGTCTCCCGCAGCGACGGCCTCACCGGCGCCGACCCCGCCAACCTGACCCGGCAGCGCGCCCTTGCCGAGAGCCTGGGCGGCAGCTACCACCAGGTCGTGGGGACGAACGTGCCCGACGCGCTGCTGGACTTCGCGCGCGGCGTCAACGCCACCCAGCTCGTCCTGGGCGCGTCCCGCCGCGGCCGCTTCGCGCAGCTGTTCTCGCGCGGGGTCGGCGTCACCACCACGGCCCAGTCCGGGCCGATCGACGTGCACCTGGTCACCCACGAGGAGACCAGCCAGGGCCGCCGGTGGAAGGCGCTCCGCTCCGTCTGGGGCGTCCCCGCCGAGCGGCGGACCGCCGGGTTCCTGGCCGCCGCGCTCGGCCTGCCGCTGCTGACGCTCCTGCTGGACCAGATGCGCGACCAGGTGTCGCTCACCAGCGACATCCTGCTCTTCCAGGCGGCGGTCGTCGGCGTGGCGCTGCTCGGCGGGCTCTACCCGGCGCTGTTCGCGGCGATCGGCGGCTCCCTGCTGCTGAACTACTACTTCACCCCACCCGTCGGCACGTTCACCGTGCAGCGGCCGGAGGCGCTCCTCCAGCTCGTGGTGTACGTCGTGGTGGGCATCACGGTCAGCACGATCGTCGACATCACCGCGCGCCGGGGCCGCGAGGCCGCGCGCGCCCGCGCCGACGCCGAGGCGCTGTCCACCCTCGCGGGCGACATCCTGCGCGGCGAGCACGGGACGGCGGCCGGGAGCGGGTACAGCACGCTGGCCGGGATCCTGGAGCGGCTGCGGGAGACCTACGCGCTGACCACCGTCACGCTCCTGGAACGCGACCCCGAGGCGCCGGTCACCCCGGGCACCCTCCGCGACCCGGACTCCTGGATCATCGTCGCGACCGTCGGCGGCGCGCCCTGCCTCAGCCCCGACGCGGGCGAGTCGGACGTCCTCATCGACGACGGCGCGCTGGCCCTGGTGCTGCGCGGCCGGACGCTCCCGGCGTCCGACCGGCGGGTGCTGGAGGCGTTCGCCGCCCAGGCCGCCGTCGCGCTGCGCCACCAGCGGCTGGCCGAGACCGCCCGCCAGGTCCGTCCGCTGGAGGCCGTCGACAAGATGCGCACCGCGCTGCTGAGCGCCGTCAGCCACGACCTGCGCACGCCGCTGGCCTCCGCCAAGGCCGCCGTCGACAGCCTGCGCAGCCCCGACGTCACCTGGAGCGTCCAGGACCAGGACGAGCTGGCCGCCACCGCCGCCGAGTCCCTCGCCCAGCTCGACCGCCTGGTCGCGAACCTGCTGGACATGAGCCGCCTGCAGGCCGGATCGCTGGGCATCTCGCTGCGGACGGTCGCCGCCGAGGACATCGTCCCCCGGGCGATCGAGGACGCCGATCACGCCGCCGTGGAGATCCGCGTGCCGGACGGGCTGCCGGAGATGGTCGCCGACCCGGCCCTGCTGGAACGGGTCCTCGCCAACCTCATCACCAACGCCGTCCGCTTCAACCCGCCGGGGGCTCCTGTGCTCGTCACCGCCAGCGCGCACGCCGACCGTCTCGAACTCCGCGTCATCGACCGCGGCCCCGGCATCCCGGCCGCCGACCGCGACCGCGTCTTCGAGCCCTTCCAGCGGCTCGGCGACCGCGACAACCACACCGGGGTCGGCCTCGGCCTGGCCCTGGCCCGCGGCCTCGCCGAGGCCATGGACGGCACCATCACCCCCGAGGAGACCCCCGGCGGCGGGCTCACCATGGTCCTCACCATGCCCATCCGGCGCTCCGGCCTCAGGGCGGAGCTCGGCCCGGTGCCCCCGGCCGGAGCAGCGCCCCCCGAGGCCGGGACGGCGCCGCCCGCGCCCGAGCCCCCCGCGGCCGGAGCAGCGCCTCCCGAGGCCGGGCCGGTGCCGGACGACGGGCTCGCCGACCCGGTCATCATCGACCGCGTCGCCGCCTGGCGGGACAGGATCGGCCAGGGCCATGAACGCCCGGGGCCGGGCGAGCCGGAGCCCGGCGCCGGGCGCGAACGGGGCGCGCGGCCATGACGCGCGTGCTCGTGGTGGACGACTCGCCGCAGATCCTGGCCACCCTCCGGCTCAACCTGCGCGCCCGCCACTACGACGTCAGGGTCGCCGCCGACGGCGGGCGCGCCCTGGCCGGCGCCGCCGACTGGCACCCCGACCTGGTCATCCTGGACCTCGGCCTGCCCGACCTGGACGGCGTGGACGTCATCCGGGGCCTGCGCGGCTGGACCCAGATCCCGATCATCGTGCTGTCCGGGCGCGCCGGCAGCAAGGACAAGGTCGACGCGCTGGACGCCGGCGCCGACGACTACGTCACCAAGCCCTTCGGCGTCGACGAGCTGCTCGCCCGCATCCGCGCGATCACCCGGCGGGCGCCCGCCGACGAGATCGCGCCGCTCGTCCGGCTGGGCGACCACGCGGTGGACCTGTCCCGCAAGACCGTCACCGGGCCCGGGGGCCGGCGGAACCACCTGACCCCGACCGAATGGGCCCTTCTGGAGATCCTGCTGCGCAGCCCGGGGAAGCTGATCTCCCAGCGCAGGCTCCTCAGCGAGGTCTGGGGTCCCGCCTACCTCAAGGAGACCCACTACCTGAGGGTCTACATGGCCACGCTGCGCCGCAAGCTGGAGCGCGACCCGTCCCGTCCCCGCCATCTGATCACCGAGCCCGGCATGGGCTACCGCTTCGAGCCCTGACACCGGCGCCATGGTGAGCTGGACCGCGACGGGGGCACGTGCGCGCCTCCGGTGGCGGCGAGATTTCGTAGAACGTTGCCGTTCACCGGCGCTGGACACGCCGGGCCCGTGTCCCTACTATAAAGCGGATTTCACGAAAATACGTGGAATGTATTCAGTGCCGTAGGGAGCTCGTTGCCATGCCGTCTCCGGCCGAAGAGAATGTCGGCATCGTCCGCCGGTTCTTTGAACTGCTGCACCAGAAGGACATGGACGCCTGGGGAGAATTGTGGGCAGATGACAGCCGTATCCTCATCTTCTACCCGCCCGAGGGATTCGACAACATCATTGAGGGAAAGGAGGACATCCTCTCTGCCTTCCAGGGGCTGTTCGCCGGTTACGACGCCTTCGAAACCGAGTTGACCGGCATCTACCCGGCGGCGGACTCCGACGCCGTCTGCGTCGAGTACAAGAACCGCGCCACGCTGCGAGACGGCACCGGATATTCCAATGACAACATCGCGGTCTTTCGTTTCCGCGACGGGCTGATCACCAAATACCACGACTATTTCGACCCGCGGCGATTCCAGGCCGTGGCCGACGCGCTGGGGTAACGGCCGGGCGTCCGCGCGCCTCCCGATGCCGGGCCGGGCACCCGCTGTCCTTTGTCCGCGCCGGCTCACCGGCAGCGCCGGACCCAGGAGCATTCGAGCGGCGGTGCGGCCGTGCGCAGTTCCCGGACCGCGGCGGATGACCCGCCGGCCAGCCGCACGGCGATCTCGTCCTCGATGTCCTTGGGCGCCGGACCCCGGTGGCCGTTGAGCACCACCGAGAAGATCATCCTTCGCCCGGACGGGTCCCTGACGTAGCCCGACAGGGCCGTGACGCCGGTCAGCGTGCCGGTCTTGGCGTGGACGTTGCCCGCCGCCGGAGTGCCCCGCATCCGTCCGGCCAGGGTGCCGCCGACGAGGCGGTCCGGGTCGCCGGCGACCGGCAGCGCGGCATACCAGGCGGGGAACCAGCGGGCGCTCTGCGCGCGCCCGAGCACGGTGCTGACGTCCTGGGCGGTCGTGCGGTTGAGGCGCGACAGCCCCGAGCCGTCGGCCATCTCCAGCCGCCCGGCGGGGACGCCCTGGGCGCGGACGTACCTCTCGACCACCGGCAGCCCCGCCTCCCAGCTGCCCGTGCCCTCCTCCTCCCGCCCGATCGCCTTGACCAGGACCTCGGCGATCATGTTGTTGCTCAGCTTGAGGAACGGGACCGTCAGCCGCGACAGTGGCATGGAGGAGCGCGCGGCGATCCGCGCGGCGCCCTTGGGCGTCGTCCCGCGCCCGGTCGTGCCCGCGACCCGGACGCCGTGCGCCCGCAGCGCCCGCCGGAAGACGTCCGCCGCGTACAGCGCGGGCTCCTCGACCGTGCGCAGGACGGTGAGGGGCGCGGCGCCCTCCGGATGCGAGCCGCTCACCACGAGGGTGTTGGCGCCCGCCGCCCGGTCGACGGCCAGCGTGGAGGACGAGCCGCGCCGTCCCGTGACCGCCCTGTTGTCGATCTTGACGACGCCGGTGGCGGGGGCGAGCGCGACCCGGACGGGGCCGCCCGCGGCGCCCGGGGCCACCGACACGCTGACCGAGCCCGCGTCGAACACCTCGTTCGGGGAGACGGTCAGCGCGGAGGTCTGCGCGGCGTAGGAGTACTGCAGATCGGCCGGGTCCCAGTGCGGCGGGGTGCGGACGGCGTCGAACCAGCCGTCGTCGGCGACCAGGTCGCCCTCGACCCGCCTGACGCCCCGCGCCGCGACCCGCGCGGCGAGCCGGTCGTAGTCGTCGGCGCGCGTCGTCGGGTCGCCGGTGCCCCGCAGGTACAGGTTCCCCTTGACGGACGGGCCCGAGATCCGCCCGGCGTGCACGCTCGTCCGGAACCGGTACCCCGCTCCCAGCAGCGACAGCGCCGCGCCCGAGGTGTAGATCTTCTGGTTCGACGCGGGCAGCGCCGCCTGGACGGCGCCGCGCGCGTAGCGGACCGCGCCGGTCCGGGCGTCGCGCACCACGGCGCCGACCGTGGCGCCGTGGAGACGTCCGTCGGCGAGGATGGCGTCGAGATCGGTGCGCAGGTCGCCCGGCGCGGCGGTCGCGGGCGCGGTGCCCGCCACCCCCGCATGCGCGGCCGGTGCGGTCAGCAGCACCGCCCCGGCGAACAGGACGGACGAGACCCACGTCAGTGGTCCATGCATGTGGCAGCAGCGTAGGGCACCGGACAGGCCGGGTCCCGGACCCGCGCGGACACGCTACGGCCGCTCCACCGGGGGCAGCGTGCTCAGGGTCGCCTCGTACTCTTCGGCCAGGCCGCGGACGATCTCGGCCGCCGGGAGGATCGCGTCGATCAGGCCGGCCGACTGGCCCGCCTCGACCTTGCCCCGGGCGACGTCGCCGTCGAGGGCGGCCATGCGCAGGCTCGACCCGGCGAACTCGGCGCGGCGCAGTTCCAGGCCGGCGGCGGTGCGCTCCAGTTCGGCCATCCTCTCGGCGAACTCGTTCGCCAGCAGCCGGATCAGCCCGATCTGGTGGCCGACCGTCCGGGTGTCGCCGACGCCGGCCGCGAGGACGGCCTTCTTGTACGCCGGGTGCAGGTTCGACTCGGCGCTGGCGATGAACCGCGTGCCGAACTGCGCCGCGCCCGCGCCCAGGGCGAGGGCGGCGGCCAGCCCCGCCCCGTCGGCGAAGCCGCCGGAGGCGATGATCGGCGTCCCGGGCGTCTGCCGGGCCACGGCCCTGACCATGACCAGGGTGGAGACCAGGCCCGCCGGCGGGTGGCCGCCCGCCTCCGCCCCGACGACGACGAGGCCGTCCACGCCGGCCTCGACGGCCTTGGCCGCGTGCTCCTCGCTCGCCACGACGTGCAGGCACACGGTCCCGCGCTCCTGGAAGCGCCGCAGGTAGCGGCGCGGGCCGCCCTGCGAGGCGATCAGCACCGGGATCCGCCGGGCGCACAGCGCGTCCATGACCTCGTCGGCCCCCTTGCGGTACAGGGGGAGGTTCACCGCGTACGGCCGGTCGGTGCCGGCCTCGACCTCGTCGATGGCGCGTTCCAGGTCGGGCAGGCGCATGGGCCCGGCCGCGATCACACCGAGGCCCCCGGCCGCCGACACCGCGAGCGGCAGCGCCGAGCAGGAGGACGCCCACGACATGCCGGCCTGGATCACCGGCAGGTCGATGCCGAGCAGCCGGGTGACGGACGTGCCGATCCTCATGGGGCCTCCGCCGATTCCAGCAGCCGCCGCGCGTGCTCGGCCAGGTGCCGCTTCTGCACCTTGGAGCTCGCCGTCATGCCGATCTCCTCGAAGCCGGCGACCACGCGCAGGTGGCGCGGCGCCTTGAAGCGGGCCAGGCGCCCGCTCGCCCATGCGAGGATCTCCTCCGGGTCGGCCTCGCAGCCCTCGGTGAGGACGACGAAGGCGAACGGGACCTCGATCAGCCGGGCGTCGGGCACGCCGACCACCGCGGCCTGCCGGACCTTCGGGTGGTCGATCAGCACGTCCTCGACCTCGGCGGGGGCGACGTTCTCCCCGCCGACGCGGATGATGTCCTTGGCCCGGCCGACGAACTCCAGGCGGCCGTCCGGGCCGAGGCGGCCGAGGTCGCCGGTGGACAGCCAGCCGTCGGGCGACAGCGCCTTCGCCGTCTCCTCGGGCATGGCGAAGTAGCCGCGCATGACGTTCCAGCCGCGGACCAGGATCTCCCCGGCCTCGCCGGGCGGGACGTCGAGCCCGGTCTCGGGGGCGCGGATCCGCACCTCGACCCCCGGCTCGGGGAGCATCCGGCCGGAGGCGCGCACGTCCTCCGGCTCCCACCAGGCCGACTGCGCCACGTTGGGGGACGCCTCGGACAGCCCGTACCCCACGACGCACTCGGCGGCGCCCAGCTCGTCGATGGCCCGCCGGACGATCGCGGGCGACGCGGCCAGCCACGCGCCGCGCAGCCGCAGCCGCCGCCGGGACAGGTCGGGATGGTCCAGCAGCATCAGCGCGATCGTGTCGTTGCCGGAGAAGTGCGTGCAGCGCTCCTCCTCCATCAGCCGCAGCGCCTCGCCCGCCTCGAACCGGTCCATGGTCACCAGTGTGGCCGTGTGCTGGAGGCAGGCCAGCACGGACAGCGTGCTGCCCGCCGCGTGGAAGAACGGCCGCGCGCTGTGGAACCGGTCGCCGGCCCGCAGCCCGAGCCGCGCGCCCGAGAAGAACGCGTCGGCGCACATGCTCCGGTGGGTCAGCAGCACGCCCTTCGGGTAGGACGTGGTGCCCGAGGTGTACTGGATCAGCAGCACGTCGTCGGGGGAGGAGCACGGCGGGACGGGCGGCGACGGCTCGGCCAGGAACGCCGTCCAGGACCGGGCGGCGGCCGGGACGTCCTCGCCCAGCACCACCACCTCCCGCAGGTCGGGCAGCGCCGGGTCGGGCAGCGAGGCGTCGGCGCCGGGGCAGATCTGCCGCAGCATGGCGATGAAGTCGACGTTGAGGAACCGGTCGGCGGTGAACAGCAGCGAGGCCCGGGACTGCCGGAGCACGTAGGCGATCTCGTCCGCGCGGAGCCGGGTGTTGACCGGCACCGTCACGGCGCCGAGCGAGCCGATGGCCACGAACAGCGCGACCCACCGCGGGCCGTTGCCGAGGCAGACCGCGACGTGGTCGCCCCTGCGGACGCCTGCGGCGGAGAGCGCGGCGCGGACGGCGGCGACCTCGGCGTCCAGTTCGGCGTAGGTGATGTCGCCCTGCCGGGAGACGACGGCCTGGACGTCCGCGCCCACGGCGGCGGCCCGCCGCAGCGCGGCGTCGGCGGTGAGGGGGCAGAGCCCGGTCAGGTTCATCGTTCCGCTCCGTTCTCCCGCGCCCGCGCGCCGCCGTCGGCGAAGGCCCGCACGCCGTCGCGCCAGCCGCCGTCGGCGAGGGAGCGCTCGATCGCGGCCATCTCGATCCGGATCCCGTTGGCCAGGTCGGTCTCCGAGCCCAGGTCGATCGCCTGCTTGGTCAGCGCGATCGCCGGGCCGGGCGCGCCCGCGATCGTCGCCGCGAGGCGCTCCCCGGCCGCGACGAGCTCGGCGGCGGGGACGGTCCGCGCGACCAGGCCCACCGCGAACGCCTCCTCGACCCCCATCGTCCTGGAGGTGAACAGCATCTCCTTGGCGCGGCGCTTGCCGATGACGCGCTGCAGCCGCTGCGTCGCGCCGACCGTGCCCCAGTGCGGCTCGGGGAACCGGAAGGACGCGTCGTCGGCGGCCACGACGAAGTCGCAGGACATGGCGATCTCCCCGCCCGACCCCACCACCGGCCCCTGCACGAGGGCGACCACGGGCTTGGCGCACCGCTCGATGGCCTCGTAGGCGGCGAAGGAGGCCAGCCGGCGCGAGCGCACCCACGCCTCGTCGCGGTCCTTGCGCTCCTGGAGGTCCGCGCCCGCGCAGAACGCGGGGCCGTTCGCGCGCAGCAGGACCACGCGGACGCCGGGGTCGGCGTCCAGCCGGACGAACGCCTCGCGGAGCCCGTGGCACATCGGGAGGTTGAGCGCGTTGCGCACGGCCGGCCTGTTCAGCACGACATGCGCGATGTCGCCGGTCGTGCTCACCAGCACGGGTTCTTCGTCCACGGCTAGATCGTCCCTTCGTCGCGAAGCCGGGAGATCTCCGCCTCTCCCAGGCCCAGCAGGTCGGTGAGCACGGCGTCGGTGTCGGAGCCGAGCAGCGGCGGGGCGGTGGGCTCCGGCCGGTCGTACCCGTCGATGCGCACCGGGGTGCGCAGGGCGGGGAACCGGCCCTCGCGGGGATGGTCGAAGTGCCCGACCATCCCGCGTCCGACGGTGTTGGGGTCGGCGAGGGCCTCGCGGACCGAGTTCACCTCGCCGGCCGGCACCCCGGCCGCCCGCAGTTCCTCGGCCAGCGCGTCCCTGGGCCGTGCGGCGATGGCCGCGGCGAGCGCGGAGGTCACCCGCTCCCGCTGGGCGAGGCGCCCGGCGTTGGCGGCCAGGTCCGGGTCGGCGGCCAGCTCGTCCAGGCCGAGCACCGCGCACAGCGGCCGCCAGTGCTGGTCGCTGCCGCTGATGTGCAGCCAGCGGCCGTCCGCGCACTCGAACGCGGCCGAGGGCACCCGGCCCGGATGCGCGGTGCCGGTGCGCACCGGGTCCTCGTCGAGGGCGAACAGCCGGGCGGCGGCCAGCGCCAGCAGGCTCACCTGGACGTCCATCATCGCCAGGTCGACGTGGCCGCCGCGCCCGGTGGAGGTCCGCCCGGCGAGCCCGGCCAGCGCGGCGATCGCGATCCACAGCCCGGAGCTGAGGTCGGCGACGGGGACGCCGGCCTTGGCGGGCGGCGTGCCGGGGTGCCCGGTGAGGTCCATGACGCCCGACAGCGCCTGGAAGACGGTGTCGTAGCCCTTGCGCTCGGCGTACGGGCCGGTCTGGCCGAACCCGGTGCTGGACACGTAGACCAGCCCCGGGTTCTCCTCCGCCAGCGCCGCGTAGCCCAGCCCGCGCTTGTCCATCCAGCCGGGAAGGAAGTTCTCCACCAGGACGTCGGCGCGCCGGGCCAGCCCGCGGGCGATCTCCTGCCCGCGCTCGGTCGCCAGGTTGAGCGTCACCGACCGCTTCCCGCGGTTGAAGGCGAAGAAGTACGCGCTCTCGCCGCCGGGCAGCCGGGGCTCGAACCATCGCGACTCGTCGCCGCCCCCCGGTCGCTCGATCTTGATCACGTCCGCGCCGAGCTCGGCGAGGATCTGGGTGGCCATCGGCCCGGCGAGCACCCGCGAGAAGTCCACCACCGTGACGCCGTCCAGCGGCCTCACGCCCCGGCTCCCCGGAACCCCCGCATGATCGCGTTGACGTCCCCGCCGGCCCGCATCGCCTCCGCGAAGGGCAGGTCGGCGACCCGGTGGAACAGGCCCTTGGCGGCGGCCATCGCGCGCGGGTTCACCTCGGCCCAGCCGGACGCGATCTCCAGGGCGGCCGCGAGCTCGGCGCCGGGCTCGACGACCCGGTTGGCGAGGCCGTGCGCGGCCAACTCCGCGGCGTCCAGCATGCGGCCGGTGCTGATCAGTTCGAACGCCAGCTTGCGGCCGAGGTGGCGCTGGAGCCCGGTCATCACGATCGCGGGGACGAGCGAGTGCCGCAGCTCGGGGTAGCCGAACCTGACGTCGGTCGCGGCGACCACCATGTCGCAGCCGATGGCGAGGCCGGCCCCGCCGCCCATGGCGGCGCCCCGGACGGCGGAGACGATCGGCTTGGTGAGCTCCTGCGGCAGCATCTGGGTGCGCATCGTCAGCTCCGCGCGCCGGGTGACCGCCTCCTGGTTCGCGGGCGTCAGCCCGGCGAACTCCTTGAGGTCGGCCCCGGCGCAGAACGCCCGCCCGGCGCCGTGGAGCACGACCGCGCGGACGGCGCCGTCGGCGTCGGCGGCCCGCAGCGCGTCCAGCAGGGCGGTGGTGAGCTCGGTGTTCAGCGCGTTGAGCTTGTCCGGGCGGTTCATCCGCAGCACGCGCACCGCGCCGTGGTCCTCGGTGATCAGGACGGCCCGGCCCGCGTCCGCGGCGGCCGGCGCGCCCCCGTTCCCGCCGGGCGGTGCGCTCGTGGCGAGCGGGTCGTGCTCAGGCATCCTGGAACTCCTTCCGGCCGGCCGGGCCGAAGCCGGCGCGGGCGACCATGCTGTAGAGCGTGCGGCCGAGCGCCTGCTCGCACCGCCGCGAGGCCGCCATGAGCTTGTCGAGGTCGAGCCCGGTGTCCACGCCCTCGGACTCCAGCAGGTTCACCAGGTCCTCGGTGCTGACGTTCCCGGTCAGGCCCTCGCCGTACTGGATCTGCGCGGGATGGCCGCCGACCCCGCCGAGGGAGCTGTCGAAGTCGCGGCACCCGGACTCCAGCGCCGCGACGCAGTTGGCGAGGCCCGAACCGCGCGTGTTGTGGAAGTGCGCGACGATCGGGAGGCCGGGCCGCGCCGCCGAGACGCGCCCGAACATGTCCTTGACGGCGCTCGGCGTGGCCAGGCCGGTGGTGTCGCCCAGCGTCACCATGTCCACGCCGAGCTCGGCGAACCGGGCCACGTCCTCGACGACCACGCCGGGGTCGACCCTGCCCTCGAAGGGGCAGCCGAACGCGACCGACACCACCCCGACCAGCCGGAACCGCCCGGCGGCGAGCCGGACCATCGCGGCGACGGCCTCCCACTGGCGCTCGCGCGTCGTCCGCATGTTGCGCTCGGTGTGCGATTCGGTCGCCGAGACCAGCAGGCTGAGCTCGTCGGCGCCGTGCCCGGCGTCGAGGTCGGCGAGGGCGCGCTCGACGGCGCGCGGGTTGGGGCACGTCGCCTTGTACGCCACGCCGTCGCGGCGGGGGAGCCCGGCCAGGACGTCGCTCGCGTCGCGGAACGCCGGAACCCGCTGGGGATGGCTGTAGCTGGTCGCCTCGATGCGGGCGAAGCCGGCGTCGGCGAACGCGCCGAGCAGGGAGATCTTGGTTTCCGCCGGGACCTCGGTCTCCTCGTGCTGGAGTCCGTCGCGGGCGAAGCATTCGCAGATAGTGACTCGGTCGGTCATGCGCGGCCGCCTCCTGGGGTGTGTCGCCACACGGGTCGTCACTGCAGGAATACAGGGCCGGTGTTGATGATGTCAACAGAGCGGGTGACCGCCGGTCAGTGCTCGGTCCGCTCCAGCGCCCGTCCGACGGCGGCCAGCTTGCGCAGGGCCGAGTCGAGAACTTCCTGCTCAAGCGGGGTGAGGCAGGCGAGGAAGGCGTTGTTGCGGTCGTTGGCGGCGGAGATGAGCCCGCGGCAGAGCGACTTCCCCGACCGGGTCAGGCTGAGCTGCGTGCTGCGGCCCGGGCCCGGCTCGCGCTCCACCAGCCCGCGCTCGGTCAGCTTGGTCACCACCCGGCTCATCTGGGCCTTGTCGAGGCCGGCCAGCCGGGCGAGCTGGTTGACCGTCTGTGGCTCGTCCGCTCCCAGGAGCGCTATCGTTCGCCATTCGTGCAGGCTGACATCGAACTCGCGGCGATAGCGGAGGGCGGCGCTGCGGGACAGGGCGTTGGCCACCCGATGGAGCCGGTAGGACAGCAGCTCCCTGATCGGAAGGAGCGCCGTCGATTCGGCGGCCGGATCTGCCGAGCGCGCTGGATGAGCGTTCATGCGCCCACTGTAAAGCCCGTGGACGGATCCGCGGAAGGGTGTTGACAAATACAACACTTGGTTCTCAGACTGCTGACCAGTACCGATCACGGTCGGCGTATCGCAGATCACGAGGAGGGCCACACCATGCCCGTAGACCCGTCCACCGCCACCCTGCTCATCGATGGGGAGTGGCGAGCGGGGGCCTCCGCCTTCGAGGTGGTGGATCCGGCGACGCTGGAGGTCGTCGCGCGAGCCGCCGACGCCGGGCCGCAGGAGGCGCTCGCGGCCCTCGACGCCGCCTGCGCGGCCGCCCCCTCCTGGCGTGAGACGACCGCCGAGGACCGCGCCACCAGGCTGCGCGCCGCCGCGTCCCGGGTCCGCGCCCGGGCCGACGAGCTCGCGGCGCTGATGACCGGCGAGAACGGCAAGCCGCTCCACGAGGCCCGCGGCGAGATCATGGGCAGCGCCCGGATGCTCGACTGGGCCGCCGAGGAGGGCAGGCGGGCCGACGGCCGGGTGACGGCGCGCGCCGCCGGCGGCCCGGGGCTGGTGCTCCGCTCGCCGGTCGGCCCCGCGCTCGCGATCACCCCGTGGAACTTCCCGGCGAGCATGCTCGTCCGCAAGGTCGCGCTGGCCCTCGCGGCCGGCTGCCCGGTGATCGTCAAGCCCGCCGAGCAGACCCCGATGATCGGCACCGAGCTGGTGCGCCTGATCGCCGAGGCGGGCGAGCTGCCCCCGGGCGTGCTGCAGTCGATCACCACGACGCGCCCGGCGGAGGTGGTGGGCGCCCTGCTCGCCGACCCGCGCCTGCGCAAGGTGAGCTTCACCGGCTCGACCGACGTCGGCCTGAGCCTGATCCGCGCCACCGAAGGCCACCTGCGGCGCACCTCGCTGGAGCTGGGCGGGCACTCGCCGGCCATCGTGTTCGACGACGCCGACCTGCCGGCCGCGGCGGCGGCCGCCGCCGCCGCGAAGTTCGCCAACGCCGGGCAGAGCTGCATCGCGGTCAACCGGCTGTTCGTCCAGCGGGGGGTGTACGAGGCGTTCCTGCCGCTGCTGCTGGAGCGGGTCGCGGCCCTGCGGCCCGGGCACGGCGCCGACGAGGGCACGACGCTCGGCCCGCTGATCGACTTCGCCGGCCTGGACAAGGTCGAGCGGCACGTCGCCGACGCGGTCAAGCGCGGCGCCACCGTCGCGGCGGGCGGCCGCCGGTGGACCCCGCCGCCCGGCGAGGGCGCCCGGCCCGGCCTCACCGGCGCCTTCTACGAGCCGACCGTCCTGACCGGCGCGGACGACAGCATGCTGATCAGCTCGGAGGAGACGTTCGGGCCGGTGCTGCCGGTCTACCTCTTCGACGACGACGATGAGGCCATCGAGCGGGCCAACGCCACCGAGTACGGGCTGGCGGCCTACGTCTTCGGCTCGGGGCTCGCCCGGGTGTGGCGGGCGGTGGACCGGCTGGAGTTCGGGATCGTCGCGGTGAACGACGCCGCCCCCGTCCGTCCGGAGCTGCCGTTCGGCGGGATGAAGAACAGCGGGCAGGAGCGCGAGGGCGGCAGCGAGGGCATCGACGCCTACCTGGAGACCAAGTCCGTTTCGATGAAGCTGTGAGGACGGTGTCATGACGACGGGACAGCAGACCACCCCGGCCCGGTCCGAGGCCGGCCGCGCGCGGGAGCTCGCCGAGCTGGACGCCCGCACGCTGGTCCATCCGCACAGCGTGATCGGCGCGCCGGCCGAGCCCCTGGTCCTCGACCGGGGCGAGGGCGCGATCGTGTGGGACGTCGAAGGCCGCTCCTACATCGACGGCACCTGCGGGCTGTGGCAGTGCCCGGTGGGCCACGGCCGCCGGGAGCTGGCCGACGCCGCCGCCGAGCAGATCGCCAAGCTGGAGTTCTACTCCTCCTTCGGCGACTACTCCAACGAGCCGTCGATCCGGCTGGCCGAGCGCCTGCTGGAGCTGGCGCCCGCCGGGATGCGGCGGGTCTTCTTCACCAGCGGCGGGTCCGAGGGCACCGAGACGGCGATCAAGCTGGCCCGGCTGGCGCACCACCACGCCGGCCGCCCCGAGCGGGTCGTCGTGCTCGCCCGCACGGGCGGCTACCACGGCATGGGCGGCGGCTCGCTGGCCGCGACGGGGATCGACCGGCTGCGCGCCGGGTACGGGCCCCTCGTCCCAGGCATCGAGTTCCTCGGCAAGCCGCACGCCCTGTCCGGCGACGCGGTGGCGGCCGACCGGCTGATCGCCGAGCTGGAGCAGCGCATCGAGGAGATCGGGCCGGAGCGGATCGCCGCGTTCATCGGCGAGCCGGTGCTCGGCGTCGGCGGCATGGTGCCGCCCCCGGACGGCTACTGGCCGCGGGTGCGGGAGGTGCTGCGCCGCCACGGCATCCTGCTGATCGCCGACGAGATCGTCACCGCGTTCGGCCGGACCGGCCACTGGTTCGCCAGCGAGCGCTACGGCATCGAGCCGGACATCATCGTCACTGCTAAGGGCCTGTCCAGCGGGTATATCCCCATGGGAGCCGTGCTGATCGGTGAGCGGGTGCTCGAACTGGCCGAGGGCGCCTCGTTCCTGCACGGGTTCACCTACAACGGCCACCCGGTGGGCGCCGCCGTGGCGCTCGCCAACATCGAGATCCTGCGGCGCGAGGGGCTTCTGGAGCGGGCCGACCGGCTCGGCCGGCGGCTGCTGGACGCGCTGCGCCCGCTGGAGAGACTGGACCACGTCCTCGAAGTGCGCGGCGTCGGGCTGATGCTCGGCGTGGAGTTCACCGGGGGAGACACCTCCGGGGTCCAGGCAGGAGCGCGGGCGGCGGGCGTCATCGTCCGGGCGTCCGGCACCAGCATCGTCCTGTCCCCTCCTCTGGTGATCACGGAGGAGCAGGTGGACACGCTCGCGAGGGTGCTGACCGAACAGGTCGAGGCCGCCCGATAACACCCGGCAACGCCGGAATCCCACCCCATGCACGACTTGTACGCACCCCACCCGGAGGACACCGTGCGTCTCAACACAGGCACCAAGACCAGGGCGGCGGCCGCCTGTCTTGCCGTGACCGCGGCCGCGGCCTGCGGCATCGGCAATCCGGAGAGCACCAGCGGCACGCTGACCTTCGTGTCGACCGGGAGCCCCTTCCAGGACTACCAGAAGAAGGCGTGGCAGGATCCCTTCACCGCCGAGACCAAGGTGAAGATCCGCAACGACGGCCCCGTCGACGAGGCGCGGCTGCGGACGATGGTCGAGGCGAAGAAGGTGAGCTGGGACGTCGTCGACACCAGCGCCGCGGCCGCCGAGCAGTACTGCGGCAAGTACGTCGAGAAGCTCGACTTCTCCATCATCGACAAGAACGCGTTCCCGAAGGGGACCGTCGGCGAGTGCGGCGTTCCCGCGTACTTCTACAGCCTGATCTTCATGTTCGACAAGAAGAAGTACACCGGGAACCAGCCGACCACGATCACGGACTTCTTCGACGTCAAGAAGTTCCCCGGACGGCGGATCGTGCCGCCGGAGATCGCGGTGGGGCTGCTGGAGGCCGCGCTGCTGGCCGACGGCGTCCCCCGGGACAAGCTCTACCCGCTGGACCTGGACCGCGCCTTCCGCAAGCTGGAGCCGATCAAGAAGGTCACCACGTTCGCCAAGACCTACGGGCAGATGCAGCAGATGCTGGTCGACCGGCAGGTGGACATGGGGCTGGTGCTGTCGGCCCGCGCCTACCAGGCGCTCAAGGCGGGGGCGCCGTTCGAGCCCGTCTGGGACAAGACGGTCGTCAACTGGGACGACCTCGTGGTGCCCAAGGGCGCTCCGAACAAGGAGGAGGCGATGAAGTTCATCGCGTTCGCCTCCAAGGACAAGCCGTCGGCCAAGCTGGCGGAACTGGCGTCGGTCCAGCCGATCAACGAGAACATCACGCCGAACTACGACCCGTTCCAGCAGCGGATCAACCCCTACACGCCCGAGCGCCGGGGCTCCATCGTGCGGTCCGACTCCGCCTGGTGGGGCAAGAACTTCGACGAGGTCACCAAGCGCTACACCGCTTGGCTCGCCGGGTGAGGCGACGATGACGACCACGACGACCACGGCGGCGAGGCCGGCGGCGGCGCCTGAGGGGGTCGCGGCGCAGCGCCCCCGGCGCCGCGCGGCCTGGCTCATCCTGCCGGCGGCCGCGCTGCTGATGGTGTTCTTCTTCTACCCGATCGCCACGATCGTGTGGCGCAGCTTCACCGACCCCGATGTGGGCCTGGGCAACTACACCGCGATGCTGCACGACGGCGTCTCGGTCAAGGTGCTCGTGCGGACGCTCGTCACGGCGCTGATCGTGGCCGTCTCCACGCTGGTGATCGCCTACCCGTACGCCTACGCGATGACGCGGGTCGGCCCGCGGGCCCGGGGCGTGCTGACGGTGATCGTCCTGCTGCCGTTCTGGACGTCGCTGATGGCCCGCAACTTCGCCTGGTACATGCTGGAGCGGCGCGGCGGGCCGATCGAGCGGATCCTCGGCGCGATCGGCTTCGACGGCGTCGTGCTGCTCGGCACGGTAGGCGGCGTGGCGCTGGCGATGGTGCAGGTCATGCTGCCCTTCATGGTGCTGCCGCTGTACGGCGGCATGGAGGGGATCGACCGGCGCCTGCTGGACGCGGCCGGCAGTCTCGGCGCGCCCCGGTGGCGGGCGTTCGCGCGGGTGTACCTGCCGCTGTCGGTGCCGGGCGTGCTCTCCGGCTTCTCGCTGGTGTTCATCATGACGCTCGGCTTCTACATCACCCCGGCGCTGCTGGGCTCGCCGCAGCAGTCGCTGGTCTCGCAGGTGATCGGCGAGCGGGTCAGCAAGCTGCTGGACTTCGGCGGCGGCGGCGCGCTGGGCACGGTGCTGCTGGCGACGACGCTGCTGGTGCTGTTCGCGGTCTCCCGGTTCGCCGGGCCGGCCAGGGCCCTCGGAAAGGCGGTGGGGAATGACTGAGATGACGGCGGGCCGCGCGAAGGGCAGCGCCGAGGGCGGCCTCGGCTGGGGCCTGAAGACGGCCGTCGCGCTGACCGCGCTGCTGCTGATCACCCCGACGGTGGTGGTGATCCCGATGAGCTTCTCGGGCGCCGACACCTTCAAGTTCCCGCCCGAGTCGTGGTCGCTGCGCTGGTACAGGTCGTTCTTCGGCTCGGAGAAGTGGATGTACGCGCTGCTCACCTCGGTGCAGATCGGGCTGCTGGTGGCGCTCACGGCGACCGTGCTCGGCGTCGCGGTCGCGCTCGGCCTCACCCGGTCCCGGTTCCGCGGCATCGGCATCGTCCGGTCGATGCTGATGGCCCCGATGATCATGCCGGGGATCGTGGTCGCGGTGGCGATCTACGGGGTGTTCCTGCGCTGGCAGCTCAACGGGACGGCCATCGGGTTCGTGCTGGCCCACACCGTGCTGGCGCTGCCGTTCGTCGTGACGGCCGTGTCGACCAGCCTGGCCGGCTACGACCGCACGATGGACGTCGCCGCCGCCACCCTCGGCGCCACCCCCTGGACGACCTTCTTCCGCATCACCGTGCCGCTGGTGGCGCCGGGCGTGCTGTCCGGCTTCGCCTTCGCGTTCGTCACCTCGCTGGACGAGGTGGTCGTCGCGCTGTTCCTGCAGACACCCGACATCCAGACCCTGCCGGTGCAGATGTACAACTCGATCACCCTGGAGATCGATCCCACCATCGCTGCGGCGTCGAGCCTGATGGTGGTCGTCACCACCCTCATCCTGCTCGTCCCGCAGTTCGTTCGCCGCGAGCGGAGGACACGATGAGCACGACCAGCAACGACAGCAGCCGCGGAATCCGCATCAAGGGGGTCTCCAAGGTCTATTCGGGAACGGCGCGTCCCGCCGTGGACGATGTGTCCCTCGACATCGCCGACGGCGAGTTCATGACCCTGCTCGGCCCGTCCGGATCGGGGAAGACGACGATCCTGTCGATGCTCGCCGGGTTCGTGTCGGTGTCGGCCGGGTCCATCGAGATCGACGGCCGCGAGGTGTCCCGGCTGAAGCCGCACAAGCGCGACCTGGGCGTGGTGTTCCAGCAGTACGCCCTGTTCCCGCACATGAGCGTGGCCAGGAACGTGGCGTTCCCGCTCCAGCAGCGCAAGATGTCCAAGCCCGACATCGCCGCCAAGGTCGCCGAGACGCTGGAGCTCGTCCACCTGGGCGACTACGCCGACCGGCTGCCCGGCCAGCTGTCCGGCGGGCAGCAGCAGCGCGTGGCCCTGGCCCGCGCCGTGGTGTACGAGCCGCGGGCGCTGCTGATGGACGAGCCGCTCGGGGCGCTGGACCGCAAGCTGCGCGACCAGCTCCAGCGCGAGATCGCCAGGATGCACCGCGAGCTCGGCATGACCTTCATCTTCGTCACCCACGACCAGCACGAGGCCCTCACCCTCTCCGACCGCATCGCGGTGTTCAACGAGGGCCGGATCGAGCAGGTCGGCGCCCCGGCCGAGCTGTACGAGCGGCCGGAGACGCTGTTCGTCGCGCAGTTCCTCGGCGAGTCGAACTGCTTCCGCGGGACGGTCGACCGGGCCGCGGGCGTCCTGCGGTGCGGCGCCCACGGGCTGCGGGCGCCGGAGCTGGACCCGCGGCTCGACCGGGCCGAGATGGTCGCGGTCGTCCGGCCCGAGCGCCTGGCGCTGCACGTCGACGCGGCGGAGGTCGCCTCCGGGCACAACCACATCGGCGCGACCGTCACCGAGATCGTGTACGTCGGCGACCGCCACCAGGTGGGGCTGCGCTTCGACGACGGCAGCACCGGCACGGCGACCCACGCGGTGGGCTCGCCGCTGCCCGCGATGCCGGGGGAGGGCGTCATCGTGAGCTGGGACCCGCTGCACCAGGCGGTCGTCCCGGCCCAGGACGGCGGCCGGGACCCGGCCCCGCACGTCGCGGCGGCGGAGGTCACCGCGGACGCGTGAACCCGAAGGCATGAACCGAAGAGCATGAACGCAGGCGCATGAACCATGACATCCGAAGCCCGCTCACGCCCCCGGCGATGGGAGACCAGTCCGTGCCACCGCACACCGACGACCGCACCGTGACCGAGGACGGCGGCGCGGCCGACGCGCGCTTCGAGCGCATCACCGCCGGCGTTCCCGAGGTGACCGACGCGTTCATGCGGGACGTCCTGCGCGACGTCTACGGCCTCGGCGCCGCCGCGCTCCGGCCGCTCGCCGGGGAGACCGACCGCAACACCCATGTCGTGGACGACGCCGGCGCCGAGTACGTCCTGAAGATCACCACCGTGGCCGAGCGGCGGGCCGCCGAGTTCCAGGCGGCGCTGCTCGGGCATCTGGCGGACCGGCGGCTGGGCTTCGCGGTCCCGCGGGTCGTCCGGAGCCGGTCGGGCGAGGCGGCCACGGTCGTGGACGGCCTGCTGGTGCGGCTGCTGACCTGGGTGCCGGGCACGCCGCTGGCCGAGGCGCCGCGCAGGTCGCCCGAGCTGCTCGCCGACGTCGGCGCGGCCGCCGGGCGGCTGGCCGAGGCCATGGCGACGTTCGCGCACCCCGAGCCGCCCGACCCGCACTACTGGGAGTTCGCGCACTCGGGCGCGGCGCTGGCCGGGTCGGTCCCGCATGTCCGCGACCCGGACCTGCGGGCGGCGCTCGGCCGGATCCAGGCGCGCCACCTGCCCGTGCTGGACGAGCGCCTCGGCGGGCTGCCGGTGGCGGTCGTCCACCACGACCTCAATGCGTTCAACGTGCTGACCGGCCGGGACGGCCCGTGGCGCCGGGTGTCCGGTGTGATCGACTTCGGGGACGCGGCGGCCGCCCCGCGGATCGCCGACCTCGCGGTGCTGGCCTCCAGCGCGATGCGCGGCGCGGACCGCCCGCTAGGGGTGGCGGCGGCACTCACCGCCGCCTACCACGGCGCCCGCCCGCTCGGCGAGGACGAGATCGACCTGCTGTTCCCGCTGATCGCCGTGCGATCGGCGTTGGTCGCGGCGACCACCGCCCGGCTCGACGCCGGGCGGCGGCACGGCGACCCCCGGCACCGGTCGGCCGCCGCCGCCGACCTCGTCCGCCTGCTGAGCGGGATCCCGGCCGAGGTGGGCACCGCCGCCCTCCGGCGGGCGTGCGGGCTGCCCGCGCACCCCGCCACCGCGCCCGCCGCGGCGTGGCTGGCCGGCGGCGCCGCGTCCGCGACGGCGCCGGTCGAGGGGCCGCTCGGCGCGGTCGACCTCGGCGTGACCGGCGAGTGCTTCGACGGCGCCGACCCGCGCGAGCCGGACTCGCTGCGCGCCGCCGCCCGCGCGGGCATCCTCGCGCACCGTCCCGGCGTGCCGGTGGCCCGCTACGGCGAGCCGAGGTTCCTCGCGCCCCGCAAGCGCGGCGAGGGCGGCGGCGACATCGAACTCGGGCTCGACGTCTTCGCCCCGGCGGGCACCCCCGTCCGCGCGCCGCTGGCCGGACGCGTGGACGGCGCCGGCGTCGCGGGCACCGACCTGGTGCTGTGGCACGAACCGTCCGACGGCGTGCGGTTCGGGACGCTCTACACCGGGCTGTCCACCGACCTGGCCCCCGGCGAGGAGGTGACCGCGGGCGCCCCGATCGGCCGCGTCTCGTCCGACACCGGCGACGGGCTGCCGCCGCGCGTCCGGATCCAGGCGACGGCCGTGCCGGTCGCGGCGTGGACGGCCGTGCCGCACCGGGCGCCCGACCACGAGCGCGAGATGTGGCGGGAGCTGTTCCCCGACCCGACCCCGCTGCTCGGCGAGCAGGACGCGGTCACCGCCTGGACGCCCACCGCCGACCGGGCGCTGCGCGGCAGGCACGAGCACCTGCCCGAGAGCCACCCGACCTACTTCAGCCGCCCGATCGCCATGGTCCGCGCGCGCGACTGCCGGTTCTACGACGAGCGCGGCCGGTCCTACCTCGACGCGCTGAACAACGTCACCCTGGTCGGGCACAGCCACCCCCGGCTGGTCGAGGTGGCGAACCGGCAGCTCGGCAGGCTGAACACCAACACCAGGTTCGTCTACGACGTGCTGTCGGAGTACGCCGAGCGGCTCACCGCGACGCTGCCGGACGGCCTGGACGTCGTGTACTTCGTCAACTCCGGCAGCGAGGCCAACGACCTGGCGCTGCGCATGTCCCGCTACCTCACCAAGCGGGAGGACGTCGTCATCATCGACGACGCCTACCACGGGTACACCTCGGTCGTCGCGGACGTGAGCCCGTCCCGCTACCGGCACTACGGCAAGCCCGACACCACCCACCCCACGCCCGTGCCGGACCGCTACCGGGGCCTGTACGGGTACGACGACCCGGACGCGGGCGCCCGGTACGCGGGCCACGTGATCGAGACCTTCGACCGGCTCGCCGCCGAGGGCCGTCCGCCGGCGGCGTACCTGTTCGAGGCGCTGCTGGCGGGCGGCGGGCAGGTGGTCCTGCCGCCCGGCTACCTCGCGCCGGTCTTCGCGGCGGCGTCGCGGCACGGGGCGCTGACGATCGCCGACGAGGTGCAGGTCGGGTTCGGCCGGCTCGGCGAGGCGTTCTGGGGGTTCCAGACGCAGGGCGCGGACATCGTCCCGGACTTCGTGACGATGGGCAAGGCCATCGGCAACGGGTTCCCGATGGCGGCGATGGTCACCACGCGGGAGATCTCGCGGGCGTTCGACCCGGCCGGGCGGTTCTTCTCCACCTACGGCGGCAACCCGGTCGCCTGCGCGGTGGGACTGGAGCTGCTGAACATCGTGGAGGACGAGGGGCTCCAGCACAACGCGCTGGTGACCGGGGAGTACCTGCGGGAGCGGCTGGCGGCGCTCGCGGACCGGCACGAGCTGATCGGCGACGTGCGCGGCCAGGGCTTCTACAGCGGTGTCGAGTTCGTCCGCGACCGCGAGACCAAGGAGCCGGCCTCGGAGGAGACGCTGATCATCTGCGAGCGGCTCAAGGACCGGGGGGCGCTGGTGTATCCGACCGGCCCGGCCTGGAACATCCTCAAGCTCAAGCCGCCGCTGACGTTCACGCCCGCCCACGCCGACGAGTTCGCGGCGGCGCTGGACGCCGTCCTAGAGGAGGGCTGGTGACCATGACCGACGCCGACCTGGTGCTGCTCGGCGGCAACGTCCTCACGCTGGACGAGGAGTCCCGGACCGCGACCGCGGTCGCGGTGTCCGGCGACCGGATCCTCGCCGTGGGCGGCGACGGCGACGTGCGGGCGCTCGCGGGCCCGTCCACCACCGTTATCGACCTCGCCGGGCGGACGGTGCTGCCGGGCATCAACGACGCGCACCTGCATCTGGCGATGTTCGGCCTCGCCGGGCCGCCGTACTCGGCGGACCTGAACGGCATCGCCTCGCTGGAGGACCTGCGCGGCGCGCTCGCCGAGGCGCCGCCCGGCCCCGGCGGCGGCGACTGGCTGGTGGGCGAGGGCTGGCGCGAGGCGAACATCCCCGAGTTCGACGGGGAGCCCGGCCCGCACCGCACCCTGATCGACGCGGCCACCGGGGACCGCCCGGCGATCCTGCACCACGCGTCGCGGCACTCGATCCTGGTCAACACCGCCGCGCTGCGCCTGGCCGGGATCACGCGCGACACCCCCGCCCCGGCGGGCGGGCACATCGTCGCCGGCCCGGACGGCGAGCCCACCGGCCTGCTTCTGGAGTCGGCGAAGGAGCTGGTCACCCGGCACGTCCCGGCGCATTCGGAGCGGGAGCGGCTGGACGCGATCGTCTCGGCGATGGCGACGCTGAACGCGCTCGGCATCACGAGCGTCACCGACCCGATCGTGTGGCCGGAGCTCCTGCGCGACTACATCACCCTGCACCGGCAGGGCCGCATGACGGTGCGTGTCAACGCGCTGCTGCACTGGGACTGGCCGTCGCCGTCCAGCACGTCCGAGGGCCTGGCGACGGCGCTGGGCTACGCGGGGGTGTCCACCGGGCTCGGCGACGACTGGCTGCGGATCGGCGGCTGCAAGCTGTTCGCCGACGGGGTGCCCACCCAGTGCACCGCCTGGCTGCACCGGCCCTACCCCGAGGGCGGCCACGGCCACCTCGTCACCCACGGCGACGACGAGGACGCCCGCTACGAGGAGCTCATGCGCCTGATCGAGCTCGTCCACCGGCACCGGCTCCAGGCCCAGGTGCACGTCACGGGCGACCGGGCGGCGGACGCGGCCATCGACGGCATGGTCCGCGCGCTCAAGGCCGACCCGTGGCCGGAGGCGCGGCACGCCCTCATCCACGGGACCCTGCTGTCGGAGGAGTCCTACGCCCGGCTGGCCGAGCACGGCATCGGCGTGATCACCAGCTCGCTGATGAAGTCGCACAGCGGCGCGTCGATGACCCGCTCCATCGGCGCCGACCGGTGGGCGCGGGCCTTCCCCGCCGGCGCGCTGCTCGCCGCGGGCGTCCACGTCGCCGACAGCTCGGACGCGCCGGTCACCTTCCCCGACTGGCGGCGCGGCGTCGCCACCTTCGTCGGCGCCGCCCCGGGCCCGTTCGCCGACGTCCCGCAGGACCTGCGGCTCACCCGCGAGCAGGCGCTCCGCCTGTGGACCACGGCGGGCGCCCACTTCGAGCACGCCGAGCGGCGCAAGGGCTCGCTCGCCCCCGGCCGCCTCGCCGACCTCGTCGTCCTGGACGGGGACGTCATGACGGTCGAGGACGACATGCTCCAGCACGTCACGCCCGTCCTGACCATCGCGGGCGGCCGGATCGTCCACAACCGGGACGCATAGCCGAATCGTTCATGCGAAGGGTGTTCTGCAGGCGGCACAGTGGGGAGGACCTCGTCTGATCACCGAAAGGAGCGGACGATGGCGGACGAGGACGAGCTCATCGAGCTGGAGCGCGCGGGCTGGCGGGCGCTGTCCACCGGCGGCGCGGCCGCCGCGGACTTCTACGGCCGCGTCCTGGACGGCGAGGTGGTCATGCTGCTGCCGGGCGGGATGCGGCTGACGGACCGGGCGGAGATCGTGCGGTCGATGAGCGGCCCGCCATGGGCGGAGCACCGGCTGGAGGAGCCGCGGGTGCTCCGTCCGGCGTCCGGCACGGGCCTGGTGACCTACGGAGCGGTGGCCCGCCGGGAGGGCTCGCCGGAGTACTCCGCCCTCGTCAGCAGCCTGTACGTGCTCCGCGACGACGGCTGGAAGATGGCCCTGCACCAGCAGACCCCAAGGTGAACACGCCTCATTTTGCTACTTTGGCAATGCGATTTGTCGTTCTGTTGCTCGATCGCCGATGATTTCCCTGATGGGGAGGTATGAGGCATGAGCGAACAAGCAGAACGGGCGATGGACTCGCCGGAGGGCACGCGCCGGTACGACGTCGTGGTGGCCGGGGGCGGTGCGGCCGGGCTGAGCGCGGCGCTCACCCTGGGCCGGGCGCGGCGCTCGGTGCTGGTCGTCGACGCCGGGGAGCCGCGCAACGGCCCGGCGGACGGGGTGCACAACTACCTGGGGCAGGAGGGCGTCCCGCCCGGGGAACTGCTCGCCCGGGGCCGCCGCGAGATGGCCGGATACGGCGGCGAACTCGCCGAGGGCACCGTGGCGGCGGCGCGGCGCGAGGAGGACGGCGGGTTCCGGGTGGAGCTCTCGGACGGCCGCTCGGTGCTCGCCAGGCGCCTGCTGGTGACGACCGGCCTGGCCGACGAGCTGCCCGACGTCCCGGGGCTGGCCCAGCGGTGGGGGCGCGAGGTGCTGCACTGCCCCTACTGCCATGGCTGGGAGGTGCGCGACCAGCCCATCGGCGTCCTCGCCACCGGCCCGATGGGCGTGGAGCAGGCGCTGCTGTGGAGGCAGTGGAGCGAGCACGTGACACTGTTCCTCCACACGGCCCCGGAGCCGGACGACGACGCCTGCGAGCGCCTCGCCGCCCGCGGTATCGCGTTGGCCGACGGCCGGGTCGAGGGACTGCGGGTCGAGGAGGACCGGCTGACCGGCGTCGTCCTCGCGGGCGGGCGCGCCGTGGCCGTCCGTGCCCTGGTCGTGGCGCCGCTGTCCACCGTCCGCGCCGGCGTCCTGACCGGCCTGGGCCTTGAGACCGCCGAGATGGAGATGAAGGGGCACGTGCTGGGCACCTACGTCCCAGTCGACCCGTCGGGCGCGACCGCGGTGCCGGGCGTGTGGGCGGCGGGCAACGTCGCCAATGTCGCCGAGACCGTCATCGGCTCCGCGAACGCCGGGACGCGCGCGGCGGCGGCGATGAACGCCGACCTGGTCGCCGAGGACACCCGCCGGGCCGTGGACGCCCGCCGCGCCCCGTTCTCCGCGGCCATGGAGCGCGAGTCCTGCGAACGCGTCCTCGGCGACCGTCGCCATGGTCTCTGACGCCGCGAGCGGATACGGGTATACGCGCATTTTTGGCGACATTCCGCTCGGCTTCCCGGGGGATATCCGGAACGGTGTGTCCTCGGGGCGGCGGATATATCTTCGTGATCGGGAGGACCAGGGGGAGAGGCGGCCTGCCTGGTGGACGGAGGCCCGCCCGCGCTGATCACCGCCCGCGCCCGTGATCCGGTTTCCGGGGCGAAAGGTGAGAAAGCCGATCTGGTGGGTAAAGCGACCGTCGCCATGGTCCTCTCCCCTCGGGAACTTGGATGACTCCACAGCCCCGCCGCGATGCCGCCCGCCGATTCGCCGCCCTCGTCGAGGCCGACCGCGCGGAGATCGTCTCGCGGTGCGAGGGCGCCCCGCCCGAGGCCGGTGAGGTGCTCGACGACGTCGTGGCCGGTGTGAGGGACGGCGCCGGACGGGGCGGCGGGCGGACGCTCAGCGAGTGCTTCGCCCGGTGGGCCGCGCGGCGCCTGAGGGACGATCCCGGCCTCGCCGAGCCGTTCGCCACCGCCCTGGCGGCCCTGAACGAGAGCCTGGAGCGGCGCCACGTCGCCCGGACCCGGCAGGAGGAGCGGCGGCGGATCGCGCGGGAGCTGCACGACCGGCTCGGCGAGGAGCTGACGGTGGCGCTCCGGCGGATCGAGCTGCGGAGCCTGATGGGGGGCAGCGGGTCCGACGCCGCCGAGCAGGCGATCGTCGGGGCGATGGACCGGCTCCGGGAGATCACCTCGGAGCTGGTGCTGGAGCCGGTCACCGATCTGCGGGAGGCGCTGCGCGAGCACGTGGTGGCCGTCGCGGACCCGCGGCTGCGGCTGTGGGTCGCCGGCGAGGGGGACCACGCGCCGCCGGAGGTGCTGACGGAGGCGTTCTTCGTGCTCCGGCAGGCCGTCCGGAACGCGATCGCGCACGGGGACGCCTCGCGGATCGTGGTCGAGGTCGACGTGGGGACGCGGCTGCTGCGGGGCCGGGTCAGCGACGACGGGCGGGGCTTCACCGGCGAGCCCGGGGTGGGGATCACCTCGATGCGCGAGCGGGCGGAGTCCGTCGGCGGCACGGTGACGATCGAGGGCGGCCGGGGGACGTGCGTGGAGCTGCGGGTGCCGCTGTGCTGACCGTCCTGCTCGTGGACGACCACACGCTGGTCCGGCAGGGCGTCCGGGAGATCCTGGAGACCCAGGAGGACCTGCGGGTGGTCGCCGAGGCGGGGGACGGGGAGGAGGCCGTCGCGGCCGCCGCTGCGAGCAGGCCGCACGTGGTGCTGCTGGACGTGGAGATGCCGGGGACGGACGCGGCGGCGACCGTCCGGCGCATCCGCGCGTGCTCCCCGGACTCCCAGGTGATCATCCTGAGCATGCACGAGGGCCCGCGGCTGCTGGAGGGCCTCCTGGACGCGGGGATCCGCGGCTACCTGCTGAAGACCGTCCCGTGGGAGGAACTGGTCGCGGCGATCCGGGCGGTGCGGGACGACGGGAGCCGGATCGTGCTGGGCGTGTCCCGGCGCAGCCTGCCCCGGGGCGAGCGGTCGGTGCGGCTGACCGAGCGGGAGCGGCAGGTGCTCGCGCTGACCGCGCGGGCGCTGAGCAACCGGCAGATCGCCTCGCGGCTGTCGCTGACCGAGGCGACCGTCAAGCGGCATCTGCGCAGCGTGTTCGCCAAGCTCGGGGCCGGGTCCCGGCTGGACGCGGTGAACCGCGCGGTGGCGGCGGGCCTGATCGAGCCGGAGCTCTGACGACCCCCGACCGGGCCTCGACGGCGGCGGCCTACGTTGGCCGCGATCGTTGCCCAGGGAAGGGAGGGCGGGGCTGTCTCTTATA
>NZ_SMKU01000450.1 GCF_004349215.1 Actinomadura rubrisoli
GGGGGCTGCTGGTGCGGCCCGGGGCGGGGGGCTGGCTGCTCGCGGTGACCGTCGCCGAGGGCACCGCCGCGATCGGCGCCTACCACCGGCACGTGAACCTGCCGCCGCCCCTCCGCCTGGTCGCCGAGCGGCGCGGCGCCTATGTGCACGTCGGATTCGACTGGCCGCCGGACGTGGCGGAGGTCGACCTGGTCTACCGGGTGGGGCGGGACGACATCGCCACCGGCCGGATCGAGGCGAGGCTGATGGAGACGAACCGGGCGGAGGCGGGCCGGATCGAGACGGGACGGCTCGCGCCGCCGGCCCCCGGGCGCGCGACCGTCACCCGCGCCGCCTACGAGACCCAGGGCGGGATCCGGCTGCCCGTCCCCGAGGACGAGCCCGTCGAGGTGTCGGTCGCGGCGGCCGGGAGCGTCGGCGGCTCCCGGGTGACCGGGCCGCCGGTGACCGCCGAGGTCGGCGCGCGCACGATCGTCGGCTACGACGTGCTGCGGACCGGCCCGCCGTGGCGGCGCTCGCTGACGATCCACCTCACCTCGTCCCGCCCGCTGCGGGTCGCGAGGCTGTCGCTGGTGCTGCGCGCCGGGCGGGTCATGCCGCACCGCGCGGCCGACGGCGAGACGCTCGGCACGTGGGAGCAGGTGCCCGTCCCGGGGGAACTGACGCTCGCCGCGCCGGACGCCCCGGGCCCGTACTGGCTGCGCTGCTTCGCCGACGACGGCGCCGTCGAGCTCAGCGATCCGCCCGTCCGCCGGCTGCAGGTCGCGCGATGACCCGACCGCTGTCCCGGGTGGGGCTCCCCGGCGCGTCCTCCCGGCACGAGATCACGTGCCCGTACTGCTTCGCGTCCGTCGCGCGGCAGCGGGTGCTGTTCCGGTGCCGGGGCCAGGCCGGGCGGACGCAGGGCTGCGCGCCCGTCCTGGACGAGGCCCTCGCCGCCTACATGGGCTCGCCCGCCGGGGCGTCGCTGCCGCCGGTGTTCGCCGCGTCCGGGCGCAAGGGCCGCGCCGACTGCCCCGCGTGCGGCCGCCCGACCGGCAACCGGGCCTGCCCGGAGTGCCACAACCCGCTCCCGGCCGCGTACTGCGACTCCCCCGGGCGGATCGTGGCGCTCGTCGGCGCGAAGAACGCGGGCAAGAGCACCTACATCGCCGTCCTGCTGCACGAGCTGATGAACCGGGTCGGCACCGAGCTGGACGCGTCGCTGGTGGCCTGCGACGACCGCACGATCGAGCGCTACAAGCGCGACTTCGCCCGTCCGCTGCTGGAGCAGCGGCGCCTGCTGCCGACGACGGCCAGCGCCGCGACGGGCCCCCGCGAGCCGCTCGTCTACCTGCTGACCCGGACGAGACGGGGCCGCTTCACGCGCGCGCGCAACGACTCCCTGGCGCTGGTGCTGTTCGACACCGCGGGCGAGGACCTGCGCAGCCGCGAGGTGACCGACCTGCACCTGCGGTACCTGGAGGCGGCCGACGCGATCATCTTCCTGGTCGACCCGCTGGAGTTGCCCGGCGCGCGGACGGGCCTGCTGGACGCCGCCCCCGTGCCGCGCGTCCCCGGCGACGACCCCGACAGCGAGCCGCTCAACGTCATCGCCCGCGTCACCGAGACGCTGCGGCAGCGGCACGGCACCCGGCCGGGCGAGCCGCTGCCCGTCCCCGTCGCGGTCGCGCTCACCAAGATCGACGCGCTGCGCCCGGCGCTGCTGCGGCAGTCGGCCCTGCACCGCTCCCGCTCCGGCGCGGGCGTCCTCGACCTCGACGACAGGGACGCGGTGGACGAGCAGGTCCGCGCGCTGCTGCACGAGTGGCAGGCCGGGCAGCTCGACACCTACCTCGGGCAGCAGTACGCCGACCACGCGCTGTTCGGGCTGTCGGCGCTCGGCGGCATCCCCGAGGGCGGGCGGGTCGGCGCGGGCGGCGTCCGCCCCTACCGCGCCGAGGACCCGCTGCTGTGGCTGCTCCACCGGTTCGGGATGCTCGACGGCGTCCGGCCGGGAGGGTCCTGACGGTGGCCTGGCAGCTGCACTACACCTCCGCGCGTCGCGGGCCCACGGGCCGGGCGGGGTTCCAGTTCGTCGCCGAGACGCCCGGCCTGCCGGGCGGCGTCCGGGCGGCGGTGACGCCGTACCTGTCGTACCGCCCGCCGCCGGGGGCGCCGCTGTCGCCCGACGACTCCGAGCTGGAGCTGTTCCCCGTCTCGCTGCTCTACGACCGGGTGGACGGCCGCCCGCTGCTGCTGCGGTGCCGCTACCTGGGGCGGGACTACTCCGGCCGCTACGGCAACTTCTTCGCCCACGCGGTCGTCGCCGAGCCCGACGAGCTGGAGGGGCTGCGTCCCGCCGAGCTGTGGCACGCCCCCTTGTGGGCGCCGCTGCCCGTGCCCGGCCCCGCCCTGGACGTGCTGGACGAGCTGACGCCCGGCGCCGCGCTCGACCCCGAGTCCCTCGCGGCGTGGCTGGCCTCGTCCGGCACCGGCGGCGGGAGCGGCGCGCACGCCACGCTGGGCCGCCTGGTCGACGCGGTCGCGGGCGTCCTCGGCCGGGGGCACGGCCGCGTCGTGCTCGTCGCCGACGACGTCGAGGTGATCGCCCGCTGGATCGCGGCGGTGTCCTACTCGCTGCCCGTCGCGGCGGCGGCGCGCCTGTCCTTCGTCACCTACAGCGCCGACCCCGGCGGCGCCGGGCAGCGCCTGGTCGGCACGACGCCCGACGTGTGGGCCGCCGTGCGGCACCACGCCTCGCACGCCCTCGCCGTCGACCTGCGCAAGGGCGCGCCGGACGGCGCCCTCTCGCGCTTCGCCCGGACGGTCGCCGACTGCTGGCGTGACCTCGACTTCGCCGGCCTCGACGCCCTGGCCGAGCTGGCACCACCGGACGGCCCCGCACCCCCGGACGGCCCCGGGCCATCGGACGCCCCGCCCCGGCGCGGTCGTCCGGCGAGGCCCAACGGCGGCGAGGCAGTGACGGCGGCCCTGGAGGGCGCCGCGGCGCTTGAGGCGGCCGCGTCGTTGCTCGCGTTGTCCCGCGGCGACTCCACCGTGACCGCGAACGAGGAGAACGCGGCGGCCCGGCTGCTTGCCGGGCGCGGCGCCGAGATCCCCGAATGGATCTGGTGGGAGCTGGCGTCCGGCGTGCCGTCGATGGGCCTGGAACCGGTGCTCGCCGTCCACGCATGGGCACGCGGCACGGGGGCAGGGACGGTCGCCGAGCAGTGCGCGCTGCGCCTCGCCGAACTGGCCCTCACCGACCCAGCCGCACGGGCCCACCTCCCCGAACCACCCGCGCGCGAGGACACCCCCCGCACAGGAGGACCCACGGACGCCGCCGCTGACGGCCGCGACACCGGCGGGCTCGGTGGCCGGGTGTCTGCGGCGCTGGTGGAGGCGCCGACGCTCGCGGAGGTCGGGGCGGTGGCCGGGGTCGCCGCGCGGGCCGGGGCCGGGGCCGAGCCCGCCGAGGTCGCGGCAGCGGCGGCGGCGCTGGCCGTGCGCGGTGCCGCCGACCTGCCCGCCGGGCTCGCCGCGTGCCCGGACGGTCTGCGCGGCGCGCTCCTGGACGGGGTGCTCGCCGGGCTCGCGGAGGCGGGACGGCGGGAGCTGGCGTCGGCGCTGACCCCCGCCGCCTGCGAGGCGCTGTACGGGCACGCGGAGCGGCTGCGGAACGTCCCGCTGGTCGCGGTGCGCGTCCTGGTCGCGGTGGGGCGCGGGCGCCCCGGGCGGCGGGTCGCGGTCACCGGGGAGCTGCTGCGGCTGGACGGCGGCGACGTCGGCGCGGCGCTCGCCGAGGTGTGGTCGTCGCCGCCGTCCGCCACCGAATGCGTCGAGCTGCTGGACGCGCACGGGACGGCGATGGAGGCGCACCCGGCGCTGGCCTCGCTCCCCTCCCGCACGTTCGATCGGCTGTGCTCCCCCGGCGGGGACGGGCTCGCGGACGCCGCCACGCTGCGGCTCGCGGCGCGGGTCCGGGCCGTCCTGCCAGACGGGCGGGCCGGGTGCGACGCCGCCGCCGTCCAGGCCCACGCCGCCGCGATCACCGCCGACGGGCCCGAGCGAGCCGCGCGGGCGCTGGAGGAGCTCGCCGAGGCGCTCGGCGCGACCTCAAGGCTGGCCGAGGCCGCGTTCGCCGACGCGGCGGCGCGGCTGCGCCGGCGGCCGCCGCGGTTCCGCGCGGCGCTGCTCGCGGCCGCGCCCGCGTCCGCGCGCGCCCGGCTCGCCGGCCGGTGGACCGAGGAGCTGCCCGGACGGGCCCGCGCGGGCCGCGCCCCCCTGCGCGGCGCCGAGCTCGCGCAGCGCAACGAGCTGGTCGAGGTCGCGCTGCGGCTGCGGGCGCGCGGCGTCACCGAGCCCGCGCTGGAGACGTGGGCGCGGGCCGCCGCCACCCGGTGGCTCGCGGCCCGGCAGCTCGACGCGCACCTGGCGGGCGAGCCGGGGCTGCGCACGGCTTTGAAGGACCTCCTCGCCGAGGCCAGGGGGAGGTGAGGCGTGCATCCGGTCATCGTGCTGCTGCTGATCGCCGCGTGGGTCGGCGTCATGTACCTGGGGTTCACGATCGTGTTCCCCGTGCTGTTCCCCGCCACGCTGGTCGTCGCCGGGGCCGCCGCGCTCGGCCTGTACTACCTGCACGCCTGCCGGACGCTCGCGCCGTCCACCCTCGAAGGCCCCTCGCCGGTCGCCTCCCCGGCGGTCGCCTACCGGCACTACCTGCTCGGCCAGGTGTGGCGCGACTGGTGGGCGATCACCCGCACGGTCGTCCCGCAGGTGTGGAAGACCGCGTCGGGCATCGTCATCACCCTCACCCGCATGCTGCTCGGCGGTCTGTGGGGGTTCTTCGCGTTCCCCATCTGGGCGGCGCTGTGCGCGGGGATCGCGACGGCGGCCGTCCCCGCCGCCGTGTTCGTGCTGGCGCTGACCCTCCTGTACGGGGTGGTCGCGGCGATCGGGCTCGCCGGATGGCTGGCGTGCGTGCTCGTCCTGGCCGGGCTGGAGCGCCTGTTCATGATGTACGGGCGGATCCTGCAGACCTGCCCGCACCCGTTCTGCTACGAGCGGATCGGGCTCCCGGAGTACGCGTGCCCCGGGTGCGGCGCCCGGCATGCCCGTCTGGCGCCGGGCGCGGGCGGGGCGTTCCGCCATGTCTGCCGGTGCGGGACGCGGCTGCCGACCACGGTGCCGCTGGGCCGTTTCCGGCTGGCGGCGTTCTGCCCGCACTGCGGCGGGCCGCTGCCCGAGCGGATCGGACGCGTCCGCGTCGAGCCGCTGCCGTTCGTGGGCGGCCCGGCCGCCGGCAAGACCACGTTCATGTTCCTCGGCATCCGGGCGCTGCACGGGCGCGCGCGGGCCATGCACGGACGGCTCGCGTTCGTGGAGCAGCGGCACGCGCAGGCGTACGCGGGCGCGATCCGCGAGTTCCAGCGCGGCGGACGGCTCGCCAAGACCGGGCCGGAGCTTCCGCTCGCCACCATGCTGGACGTGGAGCTGCCGGGGCGCGCGCGGCGGATCCTGTACCTGTTCGATCCGGCGGGTGAGCACTACACGGGCGCCACCGAGGTGGAGTCGCTCCGCTACCTCGACCACGGCGAGGCGCTGCTGTTCATCGTGGACCCGTTCGCGCTCCCCCAGGTCCGGCGCGCCCTGACCGAGGACGAGCAGCGCCTGGTCGACCGGGCCGCGGCGTCGTCCGAGGAGGATCCCGCCGACACGCTCCAGCGGGTGCTGAACGAGCTCCGCTCCCGTCCCGACCAGGGGCGGCAGAAGCGCGTCGCCGTCATCGTCACCAAGACCGACCTGCTGGCCCGCACCGAGATCGGCCGCTGCCTGGGCCAGGAGCCCGACCCCGACCTGCGCGGCTGGCTGTCCCGGGTCGGGCTCGGCAACACCGTCCGGACGCTCGACCAGGTCGCCGGGCACGTCCGCTACCTCGCCTCCGGGCTGGGCACCGAGCCGGCCGAGGTCGCCGACCTGCTCGGCTGGGTGTCGGGGCTGGCCCCCGGCCCGTCCGCGAACGGCGACCGCCCGGCCACCACCCCGGACGAGGGCCAGGAGGTGCCGGGGACGGCGCCGCTGCGCGCCCCCTGGCCCGTGCGGGGCCGCGACTCCGAACGCGTCCCCGCCGGCTACCAGGCCGGGCGCTGGGCCGTCCTGGCCGGCCTGTCGGTGCTCACCGCCGCCACCGTGACGGGCGCGGTCGTCGCCGCGGCGGAGCGCTTCCCGTACTGACCGTGATGTGACGGACGCCACTTCCTGACACGGCAGATAACGTACCGTCATCCGGTTACACCCCTCGAAGCCACGTTGCCCCGCGCGGACCGTCCGACCTCCGCCCTCCCCCACGGAGACCTCCATGCCCCAGAC
>NZ_SMKU01000451.1 GCF_004349215.1 Actinomadura rubrisoli
CTTGCCGAGGCGGCGGCGCTCGTTTTTGGCGGCCTTGGTTCGTCTGGCGGCTTCGGGGGTTTTGGCTGTTTTATCGGGCTTGGCCGGGGGTGTTGCGCCCTCGGGGCGGGGGCGTGAGACGTCCCGCGCGCGCATCGCCGCGTCCACCGTGATCCGCATTCCGGGCTGGCCCATATGGCGTCTCCTTGCCGCGGTCGTGGACGGTTCCACGACCATTGGTACACCACGCGGCCTGGTGGGGGACAGGTCCGGGGTGGCCGAAGTCACGTGGTCTGGAGCGTTACAAGGAGTCACCACGGGCGCGGATGCCCGGCCGCCGGAGCCAATGCTCGATACAGTGCGGGGGTCATGCTGCAACGACTGGTGCATCTCCTCCCGCCGAGAGTGCGCGCCGTCCTGCGCAGGATCCCGCTGCTCGTGAGCCTCTACCGGTGGCTCAGGCGGGGGAAGCTGACCCGTGAGCGCTACGTGTTCGCGGCGCTGGCCCTCCTCGCGATCGTGATCGGGTTCGCGGCGGCGACCGACACGCGCGGCTGGGCCCCGTCGGGCGCGCTGGTCCTCACCGTCCTGGGCGGCGGCCTGCTGCTGAAGGTGCGCAGCCTGGTCGCCCTGCTGTGCGTCGTGATGGCGATGGTCGCCTACGACGCCTGGCACGACATCGCCGCGGTCGGCCCCGGGATGGTCGCCACGCTGGCGATCACCGCGGTGCTGGCGCTGACGCTGGCGCGGACCAGGCAGCAGCTCGGCGTGCAGGGCCTGCGCGGCGACTCGATGCTGCTGGAGCTGCGCGACCGGCTGCGGCGGCAGGGGGCGATGCCCGAGCTGCCCGACGGCTGGGACGCGCAGGTCGTCATGCTCCAGGCGGGCGGGTCGTCGTTCGGCGGCGACTTCGTGGTCTCCACCTGCGACGGCGACGCGCTGGAGGTCGCGCTGGTCGACGTCTCGGGGAAGGGCACCGACGCCGGTACCCGCGCCCTGATGCTGTCCGGTGCGTTCGGGGGCCTGCTTGGATCGATCCAACCTGATCGTTTCCTGCCCGCGTGCAACGACTACCTGCAACGCCAGCGGTGGGACGAGGGGTTCGTCACGGCGGTGCACGTCGTCGTCGACCTCAAGACGGGGGAGTACACGGTCGAATCGGCCGGGCACCCTCCCGCGGTGCAGTTCGACGCGGGCAGCGGGGCGTGGCAGGTCAGCCCGGCCAAGGGCGTGGTGCTCGGCGTCGTCCCCGACCTGCGCTGCCTGCCCGAGCGAGGGCTGCTGCGCCCCGGCGACGCGCTGCTGCTCTACACCGACGGGCTGGTGGAGTCGCCCGGCAGCGACCTGGACGCGGGCATCGACCGGCTCCTCGGCGAGGCGGAGCGGCTCGTCCCGCAGGGCTTCCGCAAGGGCGCGCGGGAACTGGTGGAGCGGATGGCGGCGGCGCGCGACGACGACTGCGCCCTCGTCCTGATCTGGCGCACCTGACCCGGGCGGGTCAGTGGCGGCCCTTCTTGCCGTGCTTGCCCTTGTGCTTGGCCTTCGGCGGTTTCTGCGGCTTGACGGGCGGGCGCTTGGACGGACGCGCCTTGACCGGGCCCGCCTTCTTCGTCGGGCTCACCGCCACGCTCGGCTTGGACGGCGTGGACGGGACGGCCGCCGGGGGCGCCTGGTCCTTGTTGCCCATCAGGCCCAGGACGACGGCTCCGACGAGGACGGTCCCCGCGGCGGCGCCGACGCCCGCGAGCAGGCGCGTCCGCGTGGACGCCATGGCGTCGGCCAGCCCGATCCCGAGCGGGGTGAACGCCTTGGTCGCGGTGTCGTCGTCCTGGCCGCCCATCCCGGCGTGGGCCGGAGGCGGAGCGGGCGCGTGCGGGGAGGCGTAGGGGAAGGCGGGCGCGGGGTCGCTGGGCGTCCTCGGCGCCGCCGCCGTCGTCTGCCCGTCCTCGGACTGCGACTGCTCGACCAGCGCAAGCAGCAGGTCGGACGCGGTCGGACGGTCGCCGGGGTTCCTCGACAGCGCGGCCCGGACGGTGGGCAGCAGCGACTCGGGGAGCCCGGACAGGTCGGCGTCCCCGGTCGTGACCCGCATGGACGCGGGGTCGCCGCCGAACGGCATGCGGCCGGTGCCGGCGTGGGCGACGAGGCAGCCCCAGGCGAAGATGTCGGCGGCCGGGGTCGCGGGCCCGCCCAGGAGGACCTCCGGGGCCATCCAGCCGGGCGTGCCGAGGACCTTGCCGGTGGCGGCGGTGGCGCTGTGGGAGTTCTGGCTGCGGGCGATGCCGAAGTCGATGACGCGGCAGCCGGACAGCGTGAGCATCACGTTGGCGGGCTTGAGGTCGCGGTGGACGAGCCCCGCCGCGTGGATCGCCGCGAGGGCGGAGGCCACGCCCACGGCGACGCCGTGCAGGTCGGCGGGCGGCAGCGGGCCGCACCCGGCGAGGCGGGCGTACAGGGAGACGCCGCCCACGTAGTCGGTGACGAGGTAGGGGCGGCCGTCCTCCTCGCCGTGCGCGAGGACGCGCGCTGTGCAGAACGAGGCGACGCGGCTCGCGAGGGCGGCCTCGTCGCGGAAGCGGCGGCGGTAGGACGGGTCCCCTGCCAGGTGCGGATGGATGGTCTTGACCGCGACGCGTCCGCCGGACACCGGGTCGGTGCCGAGGTAGACGGTGCCCATCCCGCCCGAGCCGAGCCGGCCCAGCAGGGGGTGCCCGCCGACCATGCGCGGGTCGGCGGGCTCCAGCGGCCGAATGTCACCGTCCATGGGCTCTTCCTGGCTCCCTTGCGTCCCGTCCGTCCATCCATCCCCGTTCGTCGGCAAAGTATGGCGTCTTCCTGTGCGAAGAGACAGGAAACGTGATCGTCATGTCGATGTAGCGCCCAGTGCACCGGGGAAGTGCAGAGTGGGAGCAGTTCGACAGCAGTCCGGACCCGCTGGATCCTCTCGGCGCGCGGGGGGCGGGCCGCTGGCGGCACCGAAGGCGATGCCCGCGCGGACGGCACCCCAGGGGTGGGAGGCGCCGTCCGCGCGGGCATCGGCCCCGGATTTCCCTAGTAATCCAGTTGACTTAGTAGGACATTGTCGCCAGGATGGGTATCGCGAGTTCCGCGCTCGTACTTCCCGCCGTTCGGGGCGCTCGTACGGTGGGAACCGCCGGATGGCCGGGACGGTGCGGCACGGCCCGTCCCGGCCACCGGCGCCTGCCTCACCCAGGCAGGCGCCCCCTCGGCTCCAGGCCGTCACGGTCCCCGCGGCCGGCGCCGCGCGCGTCGGCCCTCGCATCCGCCCTCCATGATCGGGCGAAGGTTTCGCAGGGCAAGGGACGGTAACAACAAGTTTTGCGCACTCCCCCCGGCGCGGGACGTCTCGCGGCGCGGCCGCCGCGCGCGACCGGAAGGGGGAGGGCGCCGGGGTGCGCATCATCGGGGACTGGTGGTCGCCCGCGTGCTGGTCGGTGCGGACCCGCGTGACGGCCGCCGCGACCCTGATCGTCGGCCTGCTGCTCACGATCGGCGTCACGATCTTCTACCAGGCCGTCCGCCACACGGTCTTCGAAGAGCTGAACGCGCGCGGCAGCCTGGCCGTCACCGACCTGGTCACGGTCTTCCGCACCCAGGACCCACGCGGCTTCCTGCCGGTGCGGGACGCCGACTTCTCCCTGCTCCAGGTGGTGGACGACCAGGGGCGCGTCCTCGCCTACAGCGACTCCCTGCGCGGGGAGGGGCCGCTGGACGTCCCGCGGCCCGCCGTGCCGGGGCGGACCGAGGCCAGCCAGGCGCACGTCCCGGGCGTCGCGACCGACGTCTACGTGGTCAGCGAGCGGGTGCGGACGCCGTTCGGCTGGCGCACCGTGCACGCGGGCGCGCCCATCACCGAGTTCACCCGCAACAGGGGCTTCTTCATGGGTGCGCTGGCCGCGTGCGTCCTGCTCGCCACGGCCGTGGTCGCGTGGATCGTGGCCGTCGCGATGCGGCGGGCGCTGCGTCCGGTCCGGATGATGAGCGCCGAGCTGGCCGAGATCACCGACGGCAAGCTGGACCGCCGGGTGACCGTCCCGGGCCCGGTCGACGAGGTCTCCGACCTGGCCCGGTCGGTGAACGTCACGCTGCGCCGGCTGGAGGACGTCCTGGCCCGGCAGCGCGGGTTCGTCGCGGACGTCTCGCACGAGCTGCGCAGCCCGCTGACCGGCCTGCGCACCCAGTTGGAGGTCGCGCTGGAAAGTCCAGAGGACGAGGACTGGCCGACGGTCGCGCGCGCGGCGCTCGGCGACGCCGACCGGCTCCAGGGGATCGTGACCGACCTGCTCATCCTGGCCAAGCTCGGCGCGGGGGTGCACTCCGAGCGGGAGCCGGTGGACCTCGGCGACCTGGTCCGCGGCGAGGCGGAGCGGCGGGAACGGCGCGTCCCGGTGGAGGTCGAGGCGGCGCGGGGGGTCGTGGTCATGGCCAACCGCGACCACATGGTCAGGCTGCTGACGAACCTCCTCGACAACGCCGAGCGGCACGCGCGGTCGCGGATCCGGGTGACGGCGGCCGCGGAGGGCCCCGACGCGGTGCTGGAGGTCGCCGACGACGGCACGGGCGTCCCGCCGGAGGACCGGGAGCGGATCTTCTGGCGGTTCCACCGGCTCGCCGAGGGCCGCAAGCGCGACCGCGGCGGCACGGGCCTCGGCCTGACCATCTCCCGCGACATCGCCCACGCCCACGGCGGGACGCTGGTGGCCGCCGAGTCCGACGACGGCGCCCGCTTCGTCCTCCGCGTCCCCCGCCGCCCCGACCGGCCCTAACCGAGCAGCGGGCGGCGGGTGTGGTGGGAGGTGGCCTGCTGGAAGGCGTGGCCGAGCCGCAGGACGGCCAGGTCCGCGCGGTGGGGGCCGACGATCTGCAGGCCGACGGGCAGCCCGTCGGGGGTGAAGCCTGCCGGGACCGACAGCGCGGGGCAGCCGGTCGCCGAGATCAGGTAGCAGGACCGCATCCACTCCAGGTAGTCGGGCATGGGGACCCCGGCGACCTCGTCCGGGTACTCCATGGCCGCGTCGAACGGCGGCACCTGGCTGACCGGCAGCAGCAGCGCGTCGTAGCGCTCGAAGAACGTCCGGACGCGGTGGAACAGCGCCGTGTGCAGCGCCTCGGCCCGTCCGACGTCGGTGGCGGTGAGGCGGCGCCCGGCCTCGATGTTCTCGGCGAGGGACGGCTTGAGGTCGGCGCGGCGCCCGTCCAGCAGCGGGCCGAGGGCGAGGTCCCAGTGCCAGGCCCGCAGCGTCCGGAACACCTCGTCCGCGCCCGACAGGTCGGGGCAGTCCTCCTCCACCGTGCAGCCGAGGTCGGCGAAGACCTTCGCGGCGGGTTCGAGGGCGCCGGTGACGGCGGGGTCGACGGGCACCGCCCCGCCGAGGTCGGGGGACCAGGCCACGCGCAGCCCGGCGGGATCGCGGTCCAGCGGGACGGCGAACGCTGCGCCCGGCGTCTCCAGCGCGATCGGGCTGCGCGGGTCGGGCCCGGCCAGTACCGACAGCAGCAGCGCGACGTCGGCGACGTCCCGGGCCATCGGGCCCTGCACCCCCATGGTCGCCCAGCCGGCGGGCACCGGCCACGACGGCACCCGTCCGGGCGAGGGACGGAACCCGACCACGTTGCAGAACGACGCGGGGTTGCGCAGCGAGCCGCCCATGTCGCTGCCGTCGGCGAGCGGATGCATCCCGCACGCCAGCGCGGCCGCCGCGCCGCCGCTGCTCCCGCCCGCCGACCGCGACAGGTCGTAGGGGTTGCGGGTGAGCCCGAAGACCGGGTTGAACGTGTGGGATCCGGCGGCGAACTCCGGCACGTTGGTCTTGCCCAGCGTGATGACTCCGGCGGCGCGCATCCGCTCGATGACCAGGTCGTCGGCGGCCGGGACGTGGTCGGCGAAGATCGGCGAACCGGACGTGGTGCGGATCCCGGCGGTGGCGTGGGTGTCCTTGTGCGCGACGGGCAGGCCGTGCAGCGGCCCGACCTCCGCGCCGGACGCGAGCCGTTCGTCGGCGGCGCGCGCCTGCTGCGTCGCCCGCTCAGCCACCAGCGTGACGATGGCGTTGACCTGCGGGTTCGTCCGCTCGATCCGGTCCAGGTGCGCGTGCAGGACCTCGCGCGCCGACAGCTCGCGGGCCCGGATCCGGCGCGCGAGCTCCCGGGCCGGGACGAAGTGGATCTCGTTCGACAAGGAGCTTCCCTCCTCAGGGGGCACCCGCGTGCCCGGACGTCCGGTGACGAACGTCATCATGCAGGGAGGACGGCGGCGGAGGCGATGGAGGGGTCGGGTGGCCGAGAG
>NZ_SMKU01000452.1 GCF_004349215.1 Actinomadura rubrisoli
GATGTGTATAAGAGACAGCCGCACCGCCGCCCCGTCCCGCACCGCCGCCCCTTCCGCAGGGCGGCGTACCTGCGGGGCCTCCGGGCGTATCAGCCGGACATCAGGGCTCGGCGGGGCCGTGCGTGGGCCGTCAGCGTCCTGTCAGCGCGGGCGGTGAGCCTTCAGGGAAGACGAGGAACGACCTGGAGGAGCACCTGATGCGCAACACGAGAGTCCTGATCTCCGGCGCCAGCATCGCGGGCCCGGCCCTGGCGTACTGGCTCGACCGGTACGGGTTCGAGGTCACGGTCGTCGAGCGGGCGCCGGGCCTGCGCCCGGGCGGGCAGGCGATCGACGTGCGGGGCCCCGCGATCGACGTCGCCGAGCGGATGGGGGTGCTCGGCGACGTCCGGCGGCTGAGCACGGACCTGGCGGGGATGTCGGTGATCGGCCCGGACGGGAAGACCGAGGTGCTCCGCAGCACCGAGCGCACCGCGAGCGGCGGAGACCTGGACGGCCCGGACGTGGAGATCCTGCGGGACGACCTCGCCGAACTGCTGGTCGCCGCCGGGGGCGACGGCGTCGAGTACCTGTTCGACGACTCGATCGCGGGGCTGGAGCAGGACGAGGACGAGGTGCGGGTGATCTTCCATGACGGCGCCACCCGCACGTTCGACCTGGTGGTCGGCGCGGACGGCCTGCACTCCAACACGCGGCGGCTCGTGTTCGGCCCGGAAGGGGACTTCCTGCACCACCTCGGCGCCTACCTGGGGGTGTGGACGGCGCCGAACGTCCTCGGCCTGGACCGCTGGGAGACGGTCTTCCAGATGGAGGGGCGGCCGTGGGGCGCGCTGGTGATGAGCGTCCGCGGCAACTGCGAGGCCCGCGTCTACATGGGCTTCCACGCCGCCGCCTGGCCCGCGGGCCAGGACCCCCGCGACGTCGCGTCCCAGATGCGGCTGCTCGCGAGCCACTTCGCCGACGCGCCCGGCGAGTTTCCCCGGCTGGTGGACACGATGTGGGACGCGCCCGACTTCCACTTCGACGCGATCGCGCAGATCCGCATGGACGCCTGGTCGCGGGGGCGGGTCGCACTGCTCGGCGACGCCGGCTACTGCGGCTCCCCCGCGTCCGGCCAGGGCACCAGCATGGCCATGGTCGGCGCGTACGTGCTGGCGGGCGAGCTGAAGGCGGCGGACGGCGACCACCGCAAGGCGTTCGCCGCCTACGAGGACGAGTTGCGCGGCTTCGTGGTGGCCAACCAGGATCTCGCGCTGAAGAACGTGGCGGACATGCGCAAGGAGTTCGACGGGGGCGCGAGCGCCGCGGAGGCGGCGGAGATGGCCGCGCTCCAGCTCCCGGACGTCTCCGAGGTCACCAACGGCTACACGCTCCGTGACTACTGATCGGCCCGTGACGGTTGATCGCCCCCCGGACGCCGGCGGGCCGTCCCTGGACCGGGCGGCGGGCCGGCCGCCCAGCGCGCGGGACGGTGCGGATCGTCAGGCGTGGACCCGGCGGGTCAGCTTCTTGCCCTCCGTGGCGTGGACGGCCACGCAGGTGACCGCGCGGTCGCCCTGGGTCCACGACTCCGCGGTCGGGTAGTAGTACGAGGTCGCGAGGCTCCTGGCGGCCGGGTCCCGGTTGAGGCGCGCGCTCACCCGCAGCTTGCATCCGGCCGACGCCTTCTGGCTCATCTCCCGCTCGCTCGGGAAGAGCCCGCTCAGCCTGAAGACGGCCAGGACCTCGCCGTCGTGCGGCCCGGTGCAGGAGACGACCTTGACGCTCTCCACTTCCACCGGTGCGCTGGTCGAGGCGGAGGCGCCGGAGTTGTCGTTGATGCAGTCGCCGAGCTTCATCTTCTTGGCGTCGACGGACTTCGGCTTGGTCGAGGTCTTCGGCAGCGTGATCTTGTCGCCGCTCTTGCCGTCGTCGGAGTCGGAGCTCAAGAGCATGATGGTGAGGGTCACGCTGCCCACGGCCCAGATGCAGGACAGGGCGATGCCGGCGATGGCCATGCCCTTGCCCTTGCCGCCGCGCTGCCCGATCTGGCGGAGCGCGATCACGCCGAGGACGGCCCCGAGGAGGAAGAAGCAGTTGAGGAGGCCGGTGACGAGGCTGGCGATCGCCAGGCCGTTCGTCTTGCCGTCGTTCGACTGCTGCCCGGAGCCGTAGGACGGCCCGCCCGGCATGGGCGGCGGCGCACCCCCCGGCATGGGCGGCGGATAGGACGACTGCGGGGGCATGGGCGGGCCCCCGTGCGGATCGTTTCCCGGATGGCCGGGATCAGACGGATAGGTCATGAGGAGCGACTGTCCCATATCGCCCAGACAAGTGTGATCATGACGCCCGAAAAACGGACATTACGATTTGCTCACAGGGACGCCCCGACCGTGGCATGCGCGCCCCCGGGCGGCCCGTCCGGGATCAGACGAGCCGGCGGGCGGCGGCCCAGCGCGACAGCTCGTGCCGGTTGGACAGCTGGAGCTTGCGCAGGACGCTGCTGACGTGCGTCTCGACCGTCTTGACCGAGATGAACAGCTCCTTGGCGATCTCCTTGTAGGCGTAGCCGCGCGCGATCAGCCGCAGCACGTCCCGCTCCCGCTGGGTGATCTGGTCCAGCTCCGGGTCGACGGCCGGCACGTCGCTGGCGGCGAACGCGTCCAGGACGAAGCCCGCGAGCCGCGGCGAGAACACCGCGTCGCCGTCCGCGACCCGTCCGATCGCGTCGGTCAGCTCCGGCCCGGAGATGGTCTTGGTGACGTAGCCGCGCGCCCCGCCCCGGACGACGCCGATCACGTCCTCCGCCGCGTCCGACACCGACAGGGCGAGGAACCGGGACCGGACGGCGCCCTGGAGGCGGCGCAGCACCTCGATGCCCCCGCCGCCGGGCAGGTGCACGTCCAGCAGCACCACGTCCGGCTCCGCCGCCTTGATCACCGCCACCGCCTCGTCGACGTCCCCCGCCTCGCCGACGATCTCGACGCCGCCGCCGAGCTCCGCCTTGACCCCGGTCCGGAACATCTGGTGGTCGTCGACCAGCACGACCCTCGTCATCGCCTCGCTCACGACTTCTTGATCTCCAAACGCACCTCGGTGCCGTCGCCGGGCGCGGTGCGGACCGTCGCCTTGCCGCCGTTGCGCTCCATACGTCCGATGATGGACCCCCGGACGCCCATCCGGTCATCCGGGACCTGATCGAGATCGAATCCCTTGCCGCGGTCGCGGACGAAGATGGCGATCGCGTCGCCCTCCACCTCCGCGTACACCGAGACGGACGGCGCCTCGGCGTACTTGGCGGCGTTGACCATCGCCTCCCGCGCGGCCTGGAGCGTGGCGGCGAGCCGCTCGTCCAGCGCGGTGTCGCCGACGCAGACGACCTCGATCGGCACGCCGTGGTCGTCCTCCACCTCCCCGGCGGTCTCCCTGATCGCGGCGGCGAACGTCTGGTCGGGGTCGGCGCGCGGCTGGTACAGCCAGGTGCGCAGCGTCCGCTCCTGGGAGCGGGCGAGCCGCTGCACCTCGCGGGTGTCGTGCGCGTTCCGCTGGATCAGCGTCAGCGTGTGCAGCACGGAGTCGTGGATGTGCGCGGCCAGCTCGGCGCGCTCCTGGGAGCGGATGCGCTCGTGCCGCTCGGCGTCCAGGTCCTGCCAGAGCCGCACCACCCACGGCGTGACGATCACCGCCACCCCGGTGAGGATGATCAGCATGGCGATGATGACGGAGCGGGCGTGCCCGGCGTCCACCTTCTGCGCGACGAAGCCGCCGATGCCGCCGACGACCAGCAGCAGGCCCAGCACGCTGCGCAGCCACACCTGGCGGAGCGGCAGCACCCACCGCTGCCGCTGGTCGCGGTCGGCCTGCTGCCACAGGATCGCGGCGCCGACCCCGCAGACGATGAACGGCCACAGCGCCCATTGCACGATCCCGGCGCCCCACGGCAGCGCGGACAGCCCGATCGCGACCGCCGAGTAGGCGAGCAGCTGCCCCCAGTCGCGCCCCCGGCCGGACTTCACGGCCACCTCGGGCGCCTGCACCCGCGGAACCAGCACCCAGAACGCGCCGTACGCGGCGAAGCCGAGACCGCTCGCCGTCACCAGCAGCACGAACGCCGCGCGGACGATCAGCACGTCCACGCCGAGATGCCGGGCCAGGCCGCGGCACACCCCGGCCAGGAGCCGGCCGTCGGCGGCGCGCTCCAGCCGCGGCGCGGCGCCCGGCCGCTCGGTCACCGCCGCCGTTTCCATGATCCCTCGCATTCCCCCACGTTGGTGTTGCCCCTGGGGGCGGACCCCCAGACCCCCAGCGGCTCCGCCGCACATAAGGATGGTCACACGACCCGTCCGGCACCGCATCAGGGCGCCACCCTGGTTCCGTTCAGGGTCGAGTCAGGGACGTCCCGGATACCGCGCCGCGACGCCGCGCGTCAGGATGGTGACCATGGGCGAGCAGCAGAAGGCGACCATCGGAGCGCAGGACCCGGCAGGGCCGGGCTACGGGCGGCTGGCCCGCGACCCCGAACGCCGCGTGCTCGCCGGGGTATGCACGGGCCTCGGGCGCTACACCGGCATCGACCCGGTCGTCTACCGGGTCGGCTTCGGGCTCCTCGTCCTCACGCACGGGCAGGGGGTCATCCTCTACATCGCGGCGGCGCTGCTGATGCCGAGCCGTCCCGGCGAGTCGTCACGGGTCGAGCAGCTGCTCCGGCGCTGGTTCGACGCCCCGGCCGTGCTGACGATCCTCGGCGCTCTGCTGTGCCTGGGCGTCGTGGGAAGCGTGTTCGGCGGCGTCTCCACGGACGCGATCGCGATCGTGGTGGTGTTCGGGCTGGTGCTGCTGATCTCCCACGCGCGGGGCGTGGACCTGGTCTCGGTCGCCCGGTCCGTCCCGGAGCGGCTGGTGGGGCATCCGCCGCAGCCGTACGCGGCGCGCCGGCCCGCCGACACGCCCACGGGCGGCGGCATCTCGCTGGACAAGGACGTCCCCGCCGGGACGGGCGGCGGGCTGCCCGAAGGCATGGTCGACCTAGCCGCGTACGGGAGCCGGTCGACCGCCACCGAGCCCCCCTTGACCGACCCCGCGCCGGGCGCGACCGCCGCGCCCTATCCCGGGCCGCCGGCCGGGACGCCCGCGCGACAGCGGCGCCACTCGCCGGTCGCCTCGATCTCGCTGCTGGCCGCCATGGCCGCCGGCGCCGCGATGATCCCGGTGGCCCGGGGCTACCCGGCGCCGGACTCCTGGATGATCGTCATGGCGCCCGCGCTCGCGGTCGTCGGCCTCGGCCTGCTGGCCGGCGGCTGGTTCCGGACGCGCGGCCTCGCCGCGACGGGCACCGTCCTCACCCTGGCGCTGCTGACCACGTCCGTCGCCGCCGAGGCGCCGCGCAACGCCAAGTACGGGGACGTGGAGTGGCGCCCCGTGGACGCGGGCCGCTCGTTCCAGGAGTACAAGGTCGCGGTCGGCAAGGGCGCGCTCGACCTCACCGCGCTGCCCGTCCCGCGCGGGCAGCGCGTCACGGTCAACGCCGAGGTGCTGCTCGGCGAACTGAAGGTCACGGTGCCGCGCACCGCCCGCGTCGTGCTGGACGCGCGGCTCATGCTCGGCGACCTGCGCGTGGGGCAGCGGACGATCAGCGGCCCCAACGCCAAGGCCGTCGAGGTCATGGAGCCCGATGGGAAGCCGGCCAAGAACCCGCCGGAGATCGTCCTGCGGATACGGGGCAAGGTGGGAGACGTGCAGGTGGACCGTGTCTGAGCGCCCCGCACCCGGCTGGGACGACGACGTCCCGCAGACCGTCCCCGCCCCGAAGGCCGAGCGCCGCCGGTTCGACCCGGCCGGGCCTCTCACCGGGCTGTTCTTCCTCGCCCTCGCGGGGCTCTTCCTCGCGGACGGCCTGACCGACGGGCCGATCCTGCACCCCACCACGCTGATCCCGGTCGTGCTGATCGGCCTCGGGGTGGTCGGCACCGTCCGCGTGCTGACGCGGTCGCGCCGCCGCACCCTCCGCTGACCCTTCCTACGCCGTTTTCCCGGCATATCGCTGATTCCCGACCAATGTGATATAGATCATGCGAAGGATCGGGAACGCCTGATCCGTACCCCGATGTTGAAGCGACCCGTGAAGTTCTCCGAGAAGAGCGTCCTGCTCGTGGCCCGGCTGCACATCGACCTGTGCCGCCTCGCCAGCGTCCTGTGTAGCGCCTGAGCAGCCGCCCCCAGGCGGCCGTCCAATGGGGCCCGGACGGGCTCGACTCCCGGGTGGCCGTCGCCTCCTGACCAGCCCCTCGCCCCCTCTTCTCCCC
>NZ_SMKU01000453.1 GCF_004349215.1 Actinomadura rubrisoli
GTCGCGGGGCGTGGGGGGTCCAGGCCGAAATCGTGCAGGACGTCGGCGAACGTGCGGGTGAGGCCGCGGGTGTAGGCGGCGGTGAAGGCGGGCTCGCCCAGTTCCGCGCGGAGGGCGGCCTCGATCGCGGTCACGTCGGGCAGGGAGAGGTCGCGGGTGCCGCGCAGGCCGTCTGCGGTGCCCAGGAGTTCGGCGGCGCGGTCCGGGGCGCCGAGGGCGCGGTGCCGTTCGGCGTGGCCTGCCAGCACGTAGGAGACGATCGGGTAGTCGTGGGACTGGACGGCGCCGCGCAGTGCCTCGTCGAGCCTGGCCTGGGCGTCGTCCATGGCGCCCATGGCCACGTCCAGCTGCGCCCGCGAGCACAGGACCATCGCGCGAAACTGCGGCGGGCCCGGAAGGTCCACGGTGAGCTCATCGGCCCGGCCGAGCCTGCGCAGCGCCTCGGCCTCGTCGCCGGAGCGGCGGGCGAACTCGCCGAGCTGGTAGTGCAGCGCCGCCTCGTCCTCCGGGCGCCGGGCCGCGCCGGTGTCGCGCATCGCGCCGTTCAGCAGGTCCTCGGCCCGCTCGCGCTCGCCGACAAGGTCCAGCTCGTTCGCCAGCTTCATGGACAGGTGCAGCAGCTCCGCCGTGCCGCCGCTCAGCTCGGTGTTGAGCCGCAGCCCCTCCTCGTAGAGGGCGACGGCGGCGTGGTGGTCGCCCTTGCGGCCGACGATCTCCGCCTGGGCGGTGAGCGTGAACGACAGGCCCCAGCGGTCGCCCGTCTCGCGGAACGCGGCGAGGGCCCGCTCGAAGTCCTCCTCCAGCTGGTGGACGCGGCCGAAGTTGTGGGACACCTGGCCGTGGATGAAGTACGCCAGCCCGCGCACCCACGGGTCCGGGTCGTCCAGGAGGCTCTCGATGCCGCGCAGCGACGCCTGGTCCCATCCGTCCATGTACATCTGGACGGTGTGGCGCATCAGCCGCAGCACCGGATGGCGGGCCTCGTCGCCGACCCGCTCGCAGATGTCCTCGGCGCGCGTGAGCCAGGAGGTGACGCGGCCGTCGTCCACCAGGTTGTCCAGCGAGGTCATCGCGGCGAGCGCGAGCGCGAGCGCGGTGGTGCCGTCCTCCGGGACGCCGGGGAGCGCGAGGATCTCCTCCAGGTTGTCGGCGCCGTCGGTGATCAGGCCGTTCAGGAACCAGTACCAGCCGAGCGCCGCGCAGAACCGGATGGCCAGCGGCGCGTCCCCGGCGGAGATCGCCCAGTGCAGGGCGGCGGAGTTGTTGTCGTGCTCGGCGGCCAGGCGGCGCAGCCAGCCGAGCTGCTCGGCGCGGTACAGGTGCGGTTCGGCCGTCTCCGCCAGCCGGACGAAGTGATCCGCGTGCGCGCGGCGGGTGCGCTCCTCCTCCCCCGCCTCGGCCAGGCGTTCCAGCCCGTACGCGCGGATCGTCTCCAGCATCCGGTAGCGGGGTTCGCCGTCGCCGCCGGTCGCGATCACCAGGGACTTGTCGACCAGCGCGGCCAGGACGTCCAAGACGCCGGGACGGTCGAGGCCGGGCCCCGCGCACACGTCCTCGGCGCTCTCCAGCGTCGCGCCGCCCTGGAAGACGGCCAGGCGGCGGCACAGCATCCGCTCGGGCTCGTCCAGCAGGTCCCAGCTCCACTCCACGACGGCGCGCAGCGTCTTGTGGCGGGGAAGCGCGGTGCGGCTTCCCGCGCTGAGCAGCCGGAACCGGTCGTCCAGGCGGACGGCGATCTGCTCGGGCGTCATCACGCGGAGCCGGGCGGCGGCCAGCTCGATCGCCAGCGGCATGCCGTCCAGCGCCCGGCAGATCTGGACGACCCGCCCGACGTTGGCGTCGGTGACCGAGAAGTCCGGAGACACGGCGGAGGCACGGTCGGCGAAGAGCCGGACGGCGGGGTATCCCAGGGCCTCGACCGGCCCCGCGGAGGAGGGCGGCGGCTCCAGCGGCTCGACCGGCCAGAGCGTCTCGCCGGTGATGCCGAGGGGTTCTCGGCTGGTCGCGAGGATCCGCACCCCCGGGCAGGCGGCCAGCACCTGGTCGGCGAGCCGCGCCGCCACGTCCAGCAGATGCTCGCAGTTGTCCAGCAGGAGCAGCAGGCGCCGTCCCGCCAGGGCCGACACCAGGCGCTCCAGCGGGTCGCCGGGGTCCGCCACCGTCATCCGGCTCGCGCTCGCGGTGATCGGCGTCATCTCGCGCAGCCCGAGCGCGGTGAGGACCGCGGCCGGGACCTCCGCGGGGTCGGACACCGGCGCGAGCTCGGCGAGCCAGACGCCGTCGGGCAACCGGCCGCCCAGCCGCTCGCCCGCCTCCAGCGACAGCCGGGTCTTGCCCGCTCCGCCCGGTCCGGTGAGGGTGACCAGGCGCGCCTCGGACAGCAGGTCGCCGACCCGCTTGAGGTCGGTGTCGCGTCCGATGAAGCTGGTGAGCCGCGCCCGCAGATTCCCCCTGGGACGTTCCTGCGCCGTGCGCACCGGGGCCTCGGCCGGGGGACGGGCGGCCGGCAGCAGCGAGGGGTCCTGCCGCAGGACGGACAGGTAGACGGCCTCAAGATCGGGCGACGGGTCGACGCCGAGGCCGTCGGCGAGCGCGTGCTTGGCCCTCTCGTAGCAGGCCAGGGCCTCGGCCTGGCGGCCCGCGGCGTAGAGGGCGCGCATCAGCAGGGCGGCGACGGGCTCGCGGAGCGGGTCGTCCTCGGCGAGGGCGCGCAGCTCGGGGATCAACTCCGCGTGGCGGCCGAGCGCGAGGTCGGCGTCCAGGCGCTCCTCCAGCGCGGCGCGGCGCAGCGCGTCCAGGCGCGCGGCGGGCGCGTCCGCGAACCGGAGCCCGGCGGCCCCGGCCAGCGCCGGTCCGCGCCACAGCGCGAGGGCCTCCCGGAGCCCGGACGACCGGGCGGCCGGGGTCGCGGCGCGGCGCGCGGCCAGGACGCGCGCCTCGAAGTCGCAGGCGTCGACCGCCTCGCGCGGCAGGACGAGCCGGTACGCGCCGGACCGCGACTCGACCAGGTCGCGCCCGATCGCGGCGCGCAGCCGGGAGACGAGGGACTGGAGCGCGTTGGCCGCGCCCCTGGGGACCTCGTCCTCCCAGAGGGCGTCGATGATCCGGCCCGCGGGGATCATCGCGCCCGGGTCGAGCGCGAGCAGGGTCAGCAGCGCCCGCAGCCGCGCTCCCCCGACCTCGATCTCCGCCCCGGCGGACGCGCCGTCCGCGCGCACCTCCAGCGGCCCCAGGATCCCGATCCACACGCCCCGATTGTCCCCCACCCCGGCCTTCACCCCGCCCACCGTAGACGGCGGCGCCCCGGCCATCGCCGGGGCGCCGAAGAGGGGACGGGTCAGGCCGCGTTCTCCTTGACCGCCTTCTTGGCCCTGGCGTCGTCCAGGGCCGCCAGCTCGAAGTCGGCGCGCGGCTGCTCGACGGTGGCGAGCGAGACGGTCTCGCGCTTGAGGAACAGCGCGAGCGTCCAGTCCGCCAGGACGCGCAGCTTGCGGTTGAAGGTCGGGACCATCGCACCGTGGTAGCTGCGGTGGAAGAACCACGCGGGCCAGCCCTTGAGCTTGAAGCCCATGGGGTTGGCCACGCCCTTGTGCAGGCCGAGCCCGGCGACGGCGCCGAGGTTGCCGTGCACGTAGGGCTTGAGGGTCTTGCCCCGCAGCGACCGGACGATGTTGTCGCCCAGGAGCTTGGCCTGCCGGACGGCGTGCTGGGCGTTCGGCGGGCAGAACATGCCGTCCTGGGTGAGGTCCGGGATCGCGGCGTTGTCACCGGCGGTGAACGCCCGCACCAGGCCCTCGATGGTGAGGTACTCGGTGCCCTTGACGCGGCCCCGCTCGTCCAGGGGCAGGTCGCCGCGCCGGACGACGGGGGACGGCTTGACGCCCGCGTTCCACACCAGCGTCCCGGCCGGGAAGCCGCTGCCGTCCGACAGCTCGATCTGCCCGTCCACCGCCGACTTCAAGAGCGTCTTCATCTTCACGTCGATGCCGCGGCCGCGCAGCTGCTCGGCCGTCCACTTGCCCATGTCCGGGCCGACCTCGGGGAGGATCCGGTCGCTGGCCTCGACCAGCATGAACCGCAGGTCCTGCGGGGTGACCTTGCGCATGTACTTGGTGGCGTCGCGCGACATGTCCTCCAGCTCGGCGACCGCTTCGACGCCGGCGAACCCGCCGCCGACGAACACGAAGGTCAGGGCCTTGCGGCGCAGCTCGGCGTCGTCGGTCGACTCGGCGATCTCCAGCTGCTCCAGCACGTGGTTGCGCAGGTGGATGGCCTCGCCGATGGTCTTGAGGCTGATGCCGTTCTCGGCCAGGCCCGGGATCGGCAGGAGCCGCGGCACCGCGCCGGCGGCCATGACCAGGTAGTCGTAGGAGATCCGCTCCGGCGGCCCGGCCAGCGGCTGGACGATCGCCCAGCCCTCGTCGTGGGAGAGCTCGGTCACCCGGGCCTTGCGCACGGTGCACCGGCGCAGCACGCGGCGCAGCGGGACGACGACGTGCCGCGGGGAGATGTTCCCGGCGGCGGCCTCGGGGAGGAACGGCTGGTACGTCATGTACGAGTTCGGGTCCACGATCGTGACCCTGACCTCGCCCCGCTTGAGCTCGCTGCGGAGCTTCTTCTGCAGGCGGAGGGCGGTGTACATGCCCACATAGCCGCCACCCACGATGAGGATGTGGGGAGCGCCAGGGGTGTCCTCGGCGGTCCTGGCCATTGCGGCCTCCAATGTTCACGGTCGGCTTGTGAAGACATTCACAAACTAGCCGATGGACCCCGTCCGACACCAACCCGAGACCGGGAAAGAACGCGAGAACTTCTCGTGACGGCAAACTGGAGCGTCGCTGTGCATGTGAACTTCACCACTCCTTCCCATTTTGTCGGACGAAGCAGGTCAAAGCACGCATGACGCAACTCACAGCCGCGTTCCTCCGGGGCACCCTCGCCTCGCGGGAGGAAAGGCCCGTTCCACCCTCGCGGAGCCCCTATGGTTGGGGCGGACGAGGAAGGGGGCGCCACCGGCGGGTGCGCGTGCCGGGATCACGGAAATCCGGCGGAGCGCGGCGTACGATCTCGCGCGGGAGCGTAGCGATGATGAGCAAAGACCGGCGTCCGATCCTGGCCGCCGCGGGCGCCCTCGCGCTCGCCGGCGCCGTGAGCGGTTGCGGGCTGATCGGCCAGCCGCAGAACAAGAGCGCTGAGCTGTCGGAATGGTTCACCGTGACCAGCCCGGTGTTCCGCGATGGCAAGGACTTGCCCACGAGGTACGGCTGCACGACGTACTCTGGCGTGCAGGGCAGCAAGACCCCGCCGCTGCGGTGGTCGGGGGGTCCGGACGGCACACGGTCGTTCGCGATCGTCGTGGACGACCCGGACGCCGCGGGCGGCGCCAACGTCCACTGGGTGATCGCGGGCATCGACGCGAGGGTCAACGAGCTCGTGGAGGGCGCCCGCATCGACAGTGCCATCTTCGGGCTGGCCATGGACGACAAGGCGGGCTACGTACCACCGTGCCCGCCCAAGGGAGAACGGCATCGGTACAGGTTCACCATCTACGCGCTGGACGATCCCGCGCCGTTCAAGAGCGGCGCCAAGCTCAAGGAATCGCTCAGCGCCATCGCCGAGCACACGGTGGGCCGCGGCCGGATCACCGGGAACTTCGGCGGTAAGCAGGCGCGTTGAGCGTGGAGCCTGTGAGCACGAGGTCAGGGCGGGCCCCTTGCGGGGCTGGAGCTGACAGGGGTGCCCGGGACGGTCCGCCGGACCGTTCGGGACACACCGGGTGAGGGTAAATGTGCGCGAAGGGTGTGACAACGGTCATAGCGGTCGGACAGAATCGGGCTAGGCCCGAGGGGAACCGACCGTCGGCGACAATCGGAACGGACCCGCGGTCCGCGCCGGCGACTCTCGCAGGGCCAAGGCATTGGGTGGTGGCATGACTTCTTACATCGTGGTCTTCGGCCTCATTGTGGTCGTGGTCCTTGTGGTCGTCCTGGTGGCCCTGGGTCTGCGGGCCAGCCGGGCCGGACGTGACGACGACGACTGGATGGCCGACGAGCAGCCGCAGCCACGCGGCCGGCGCGCCGCCCCGCCGCCGCAGCAGGACGGCATGGGCGCTCCCGAAGAGGTCTACGACACCGGGTACGACACCGGCACCGGGTACGACACCGGCTACGACGCCTCCTCGTACGGTCCCGGCGCACCCGACCCGGCCTACGACCGCCGCGTCGCCGGCGGCCCGCTCGCCGCGCCCACCGCCGCCCCCCAGGCC
>NZ_SMKU01000454.1 GCF_004349215.1 Actinomadura rubrisoli
GGAGATGGGTGGGCTCGGAGATGGGTATAAGAGACAGGGACGGCGTGGAGCAGGTCGTCGCGGCTGGGGAAGTGGCGGTACAGGGTGCCGGAGCCCACGCCCGCGCGCTTGGCGATGTCGTCGAGGGACGCGCCCGTGCCGTGCTCGGTGAAGGCCGCGCGGGCCATGGCGACCAGACGCTCGTAGTTGCGGCGGGCATCGGCTCGCCTCGGCCGGGTGTCCATGGGCGCCGTCCAGCGGTGGTGCGGGCCGGATCTCCATCATGCCAGGACGTCCGGTAAAGGCAATGGTCAAGCGGCGGAACCCGCAGGTGGGCGCCGGGGCGGGGCGCGTCAGGCCCCGAGGGCGTCAGGCCCCGAGGGCGTCAGGCGGTGAGGGCGTCAGGCCGTGAGGGCGTCGCGGGAGAGGCGGTCGGCGCGGCGCGTCGTCTCCGGCAGGCGGTACGCGGGCGTCAGGGCGAGGACGGCGCGGCACGCTGCGTCGAGGTCCGTGCGGTGGCCCACGGACACGAACACCGGCTTCACGCCGTCCCGCGTCCGCAGGACCCGGCCGACGACCTCGCCGCCGTCGACGAGCGGGCTCGCGTCGCCGCGCCGCCCGCCCGGCGGCTCGTAGGCGCCGACGAAGCCGGTCTTGGCGACGCCGATCGCCGGCAGGCCGGTCAGGACGCCGAGGTGGCAGGCCAGCCCGAACCGGCGGGGGTGCGCGACGCCGTACCCGTCGCAGACCAGCAGGTCGGGGACCGTTCTCAGGGCGCGCAGCGCCTCGATCAGCGCGGGCAGCTCCCGGAACGCGAACAGGCCAGGGACGTAGGGGAACGCGGCGGTGCCGACGGCGACCGACTCTTCCAGCACCTCCAGGGTCGTCCCGTCCAGGACGACGACCGCGGCGGCCAGGCGGGTCCCGGTGCCGCCGCCGTCGCCCGCGTAGGAGACGTCGAGGCCGGCGACCGTGCGGGGCGAGGTGGGGCCCGGCGCGTCCAGGTCGAGCATCGGGCGCAGCGCGTCCTGGATCGCCTCCGCCTCCGCCGGGGTGGCGGGCCACGGGTGCAGGTCGCGTACCTCCATGGACCGGCACGCTACCGCGACACCTACCCAAGCAAATGCTAGGTCAGTATCGTGGGGGGAATGGCGATCGATCTTGCGGAGCTGGCCGATCCGCGGCACACCGCGCTGCTGGTGATGGAGATGCAGCGGGGCGTCGTCGGCGACCTGGCCAGATTCCCGGAGCTGGTGAGGAGCTGCGCCGAACGGGACGTGGTGGCGAACGCGGCCCGGGCCGCGGCCGCCGCCCGCGCGTCCGGCGTGCGGGTCGTGCAGTGCACCGCGGCCTTCCGCGCCGACCGGGCGGGCAGCCATACCGGCAACTGCCCCTTCATCAAGGCGCTGCTCAAAGACCCCGCGCACATGCTAGAGGGCACGGGCGCCGTCGAGGTGCTGCCGGAGCTGTCCGATCCGTCCGACCTGGAGTCGCGGCGCTACCACGGGTTCTCCCCGTTCACCGGGACGTCCCTGGACCAGACGCTCCGCGCGCTCGGCGTCCGCACGGTCGTGGCCGCCGGGCTGTCGCTCAACCTCGGCATCCCCGGGCTGTGCCTGGAGGCGGTGAACCTCGGCTACCGCGCGGTGGTCCTCACCGACGCCGTCGCCGGGATGCCCGCCGCGTACGGCGACGCCGTCCTGGCGAACACGATCAGCCTGCTCGCCGCCCGGACGACGAGCACCGAACTGGAGGCGGCCGCGTGGACGAGGTGAGCGTGGACGGGGCGGGCGCGGACGAGGTGAACGCGGACGGGGTGAGCACGGACGGGGTGGGCATGGACGGGATGAGGCTGGACGGGCGCACGGCCGTCGTGACCGGCGGCGCGGGCGGCATCGGCCGGGCGATCTGCGCCGACCTCGCCGCGCTCGGCGCCCGGGTCGTGGTCGCCGACCTCGACGGGGACGCGGCCGGGGAGGTCGCGAAGGCGCTCGGCGGCGCGGCGTTCCGCGTGGACCTGGCCGATCCGGAGGCCATCGACGCGTTCACCGCCGAGGTGGGGCCGGTGGACGTGCTCGTCCACAACGCCGGGGTCAGCATCGTCGAGCCGTTCGTGGACAGTGCCCCCGCCCACTGGGACCTCATGTGGCGGATCAACCTGCGCGCGCCCATGCAGCTCACCCGCGCCCTGCTGCCCGGCATGACCGAGCGCGGCTGGGGCCGCCTCGTCTTCATCTCCTCGGACGGCGCGCGCGCGGGCTCGGGCGGTGAAGGCGCCTACGCGGCCACGAAGGCGGGCCTGTTCGGCCTCGCCAAGACTCTCGCGCGTGAGGCGGCGCGCGGCGGCGTCACGTCCAACATCGTGTGCCCAGGGCCGACGGACACGCCGATGGTCCGGGCGGTGTCGGACGAGCATCCGGGGCTTCTCGACAAGCTCGCCAAGCAGATCCCTCTGCGTCGCATAGGCCGCCCGGACGACATCGCCGGTCTCGTCGCCTTCCTTTGCACCGACCGCGCCGGCTACATCACCGGCCAGACCATCTCGGTCAGCGGCGGAATCACGATGCAGTGAATCCGGCCTCAGGACAGCGACGCGTAGGCCGCTTCGATGAGCCGGTAGGCGCGCAGGTCGCCGGACAGTTGGTCGCCCATGAGGTTGGGCAGGTAGGCCAGGGCGAGCCCGGCCTCGGTGTCGCCGAGTCCGATCGAGCCGCCCGCGCCGGTGTGCCCGAACGCCGTGTCCAGTCCGGCGGCAGGGGTGAAGAAGATCTGCGCCGGACGCATGAAGCCGAGCCCGAACGCGCTGTCGACGACCATCGTCCGGTCGGGGCCGCCGACCCTGGGGCGGATCGCGTCGCGGAGCGTCTCGGGGCGCAGGATCCGGCCCGCCACGAGGTCGCGGTAGAAGCCGGCGAACGCGGGCGCGGTCGCGATCATCCCGGCGGACGGCCAGCCGGCGCGCAGCACGACCGGGTTGTTGAAGCCGCCCTTGCCCGGGTGCGGGTTGTTGACGGCCCGGTTCATCGGGCTCTGCGGATCGGTGAACGCCCCGGCCAGGCGCGCCAGCACGTCGCCGTCCTCGACGACCTTGGGGGAGTCGGCCTCGTCCTGGACGCCGCGTCCGGAGAGGTCAGAGCCCTGGACGCGGCGTCCGGCGGACAGCTTGGCGGCGCGCTCGATGACCTCGTCCGGGGCGCCGATCCACAGGTCGGCGCCGCGTCCGAACTCGTCCTGGACGAACGCGCCGACCGGCCTGCCCGCGTGCCGCCGCACGATCTCTCCGGCGAGCCAGCCGTAGGTCAGCGCGTGGTAGCCGTGGGCCTCGCCGGGCGTCCACTCCGGCTTCTGCGCGGCGAGCCGGGCGGCGAGGGCCGCGGGGTCTGCCGCCTCCTCCGCCGACACCGGGTCGGCGAACGCGGGCAGTCCCGCCTGGTGCGACAGCAGATGCGCGGCGGTCGCGCCCTCCTTGCCCCCGGCGCCGGACTCCGGCCACCAGTCGGTCACCGGGCCGTCCACCTCGTACGCGCCGCGCTCGGCGAGCAGCAGCGCCGCCGTCGCCGTCACGGCCTTGGTGCAGGAGAATCCGAAGCACGGCGTGTCCGGCAGCCACTCGCGTCCCGTCCGGCGGTCGGCGACACCGCCCCACAGGTCCACGACCTTGCGGTCGCCCGCGAACACCGCGACGGCGGCGCCCAGTTCCCGTCCCTCGGCGAAGTTCCGCTCGAACACCTCGCGGACGGCGGCGAACGCCGGATCGCAGTGGCCCTGGACGGAAGTGCTCATGCGCGTCCCTTCAACGGAGGTTTCTAGAATCATGCTCGAAGAGTCCAACAACTGGGGACGCTGGGGTGCCGCCGACGAGCGCGGCACCCTCAACCTGCTGTCCCCGGAGGCGGTGGTGGCGGCGGCCGGATGCGTCCGCGAGGGGCGGACGCTGAGCCTGTCGATGCCGATCCGCGGGGCCACCTCGTCGCCCGCGCCCACGACCGTCCCGCACCTGAGGGGCAGGCCCCTGCCCCAGCACTTCATGTCGGTGGACGGCGGGGACTACGCGGCGGGCACGCGGGCCATCGGCGCGGGCCTGAAGATGTCCGACGACGCACTGGTGGTGACCCCGCACGGCACCACGACGCACATGGACGCGCTGTGCCACATGTGGTCGGGCGACGAGCTCTACAACGGCCACCCGGCCGGACGGGTCCGCTCCTACGGCGCGCAGCGCTGCGGCATCGACAAGGCCGGTCCGGTCGTCGGGCGCGGCGTCTTCTTCGACGTCCCCGCCCTGCGCGGCGTGGGCCACCTCTCCGCCACCGACAGGATCGGCCCGGACGACCTGGAGGCGTGCGGCGTCGACGTCCGTCCCGGCGACATCGCCGTGGTCCGCACCGGCTGGCCGCTCGTCTGGCAGGACGGCCCGGACGCGTACTGGGCGGGCCAGCCGGGCCTGTCCGCGGCCGGGGGCCGCTGGCTGGCCGAGCGGGACGTCTCGCTGGTGGCCGGTGACAACGCCGCGATCGGCGGCCTGAACGAGCGCCAGCTCGCCGACGAGGGCCTCGCCGACGACCTCCACATGATCCTCCTCTGGCGGCACGGGATCCACCTCGCCGAGATGTTGTGGCTGGAGGAGCTGGCCGTGGCCGCCCGCACCGACTTCCTCTTCGTCGCCGCCCCGCTCCGGATCGAGGGCGGCACCGCGAGCCCCATCAACCCGGTCGCCGTCCTGTGACCTCCGCTCGCGAAGCTCAGGTGCCGGGGTAGGCGCCGCCGCCGTGGGCCTCGTCCAAGGCGTCGTAGTCGGGGGTGTGGCCGCGCTTGGGGATGGCGGCGGCGAACTCGACCTCGCGGGGCTTCTTGTAGGAGGCGATCTCGCCCCGGACGTGCTCGATGATCTCCTCGGCGGTCGCGGACGCGCCGTCCGCCAGGACCACGACGGCCTTCGGGGACTGGCCGAAGCGCTCGTCCGGGACGCCGATGACCGCGGCGTCCGCGACCGCCGGGTGGGTCTTCAGGGCCCGCTCGACCTCGGCCGGGTAGATGTTCTCGTTCGCCGACTTGATCATGCGGAGGCGGGGGCCGATGAAGGTGAGGGTGCCGTCGGGCTCGCGGCGTCCGAGGTCGCCGGTGTGGTGCCAGCCGTCCGCGGCCTTGGCCTCGTTCAGCTCGGGACGGTTCCAGTAGCCGGAGAAGACGCTCTGCCCGCGCGCGCAGATCTCGCCGACCTCGCCCGGCGCGACCTCCTCGCCGGCGGGGTCCAGGATCCGGACGTGGACGAGCGGGGACGGGCGGCCCGCCTGGCCCGCGCCGCCCATGCCGAGTCCGAGGAAGGTGAGCATGCCGCCCACCTCCGTCTGGCCGTAGCCGCCCATCCCGGACGCGCACCACGGGCTGTCGTCCACGGTGATCATCGCGTCCCAGGCGGGGGAGTGGGAGACGAAGCGCAGGGACGACAGGTCGTGCGCGCCGCCGCTGTTCGCCTCGACCAGGCCGTCGATCATCGGGCCGAACAGGAACGCCTGGGTGCACCGCTCCGCCTCGATCAGGCGGCAGACCTCGGCGGGCTCGTAGGCGGGGGTGAAGACGAGCTTGCCGCCGATCTGGAACGTGGCCAGCGTGAACATCATCGTGCCCACGTGGAAGAGCGGCCCGCAGGCGAGGAAGGCGAAGCCGTCCTCCATCTGCCGGACGTGCAGCAGCGACATGCTGTGCGCGATCAGCGCGGAGTGGCTGAGGAGCGCGGCGTTCGGACGGCCGTCGAACGCGGCCGTGTAGAGCGCCAGGACGGGGGCGTCGGGGGAGACCTCTATCGACGGGGCCGTCGCGGAGCCGGGCAGGTACGCCTCGTACTCCTCGCCCGAGCGCACCCAGCGGGCGTCCAGGGAGACCTGGCCCCGGGCCTTCTCCACCGCCTCTGACTCCTCCCAGACGACGACCGAGGGGGTCAGGTCGTCCAGGACGTGGGCCAGCTCGTCGGCCGTCTGCCGCCAGTTGGCCGGGCAGAAGATCGCGCCGAGGCGTCCGGCGGCGAGCAGCAGCTCCAGGACGCGGAACGAGTTCCGGCCGAGCCACAGCACCCGGTCGCCCGCGCCGACCCCGTCCGCCGCGAGCGCGGCGGCCAGCCGGTCCACCCGCGCGTCCAGCTCCGGATAGGTCAGGCGGACGTCGCCGTCCACGGCGGCGGTCCCGAGCGGCCGGCCGCGCCGGTGCTCGCCGAGCACGTCCCCGAGTGTGAGCCGGTGTACGGACATCGCGCCTCCTTGATGCGGGGGGTGGGGATCCGGGG
>NZ_SMKU01000455.1 GCF_004349215.1 Actinomadura rubrisoli
GTGTGGTGGTGGGTGGTGAGGTGTTGGGTGATGGTGCTGGTTTGTTGCCAGAGGGGCCAGGCGAGGCTGGTGTGGGGGTGGCCTTGGGTGGTGGTGTGGTGGGCGAGGGCGTCGAGGTAGGTGTTGGCGGCGGCGTAGTTGGCTTGGCCGGGGTTGCCGAGGGTGGCGGTGAGGCTGGAGTAGTGGGTGAAGGTGGCCAGGTCGGTGGTGCGGGTGAGGTGGTGCAGGTGGTGGGCGGTGTCGGCTTTGGTGGCGACGACGGTGTGGAGTTGGTCGGGGGTGAGGTTCTCGATGGTGGCGTCATCGGTGACGCCCGCCAGATGGAAGACGCCGGTGAGTGGGTGTTCCAGTTCGGCGAGGCGTCGTTCGAGGTCGGCGCGGTCGGCGGGGTTGGTGAGGTCGCAGGCGGTGATGGTGACGGTGGCGGCGCCGAGCCGGGTGAGTTCGTCGGTGAGTTCGGTGGCGTTGGGTGCGTCGGGTCCGCGTCTGCTGAGCAGTAGCAAGTGGCGGATGTTGTGTGTGGTGATGAGGTGTTTGGCGGTGATGGTGCCGAGGGTGCCGGTGCCGCCGGTGATCAGGACGGTGCCGTCGGGGTCGAGGGGTGGGCGGAGGGTGAGGACGACCTTGCCGGTGTGTTTGGCCTGGGCGAGGTGGCGGAAGGCGTCGGGGGCCTGGTGCAGCGGGAACGCCGTCACCGGGAGTGGTGCAAGGGTCCCGTCCTCGAACAGTTCGTAGAGCTCGCCCAAGAGCTGGTGGATGCGGTCGGGTCCCGCGTCCATGAGATCGAAGGGGAGGTACGAGACGTCCGGGTGGTCGTGGGCGACGTCGCGAGGGTCCCTGATGTCGGTTTTACCGATTTCGAGGAAGTGGCCGCCGTTGGGCAGGAGGTCCAGGGAGGCGTTGACGAATTCGCGGGCGAGGGAGTTGAGGATGACGTCCATGCCGGCGTTGTTGGTGGCTTGCTGGAAGCGGTCGCGGAAGGTGAGGTCGCGGGAGGAGGCGATGTGGTCGGCGTGCACGCCTTGTCCGCGGAGGGTTTGCCATTTGGGTGGGCTGGCGGTTCCGTAGACCTCGGCGCCCAGGTGGTGGGCGAGTTGGGTGGCGGCGGTGCCGACGCCGCCGGTGGCGGCGTGGATGAGGACGCGTTGGCCGGGGCGTAGCCGGGCCAGGTCGGTGAAGCCGTAGTAGGCGGTGAGGTAGACGATCGGGACGGACGCGGCCTGAGCAAAGGTCCACCCGTCCGGGATCTTGCACAGGAAACGGTGGTCGGTGACCGTCGTGGGGGACATGCCGCCGATGAACAGGCCCATCACCCGGTCGCCGGGCTTGACGGTGGTGACGTCGGGGGCCGTTTCCAGGACGATGCCCGCACCTTCCGAACCGATCCGCGCCTCGCCGGGATACATGCCGAGCGCGATCATGACGTCACGAAAGTTCACCCCGGCGGCCCGGACCGACAGGCGGACGTGACCTGGGGGGAGTGGCTGGTCGGCCTGCGGGTCGGGGACCAGGGCGAGGTTCTCCAGGGTGCCCTGCTCGGTGACGTCCAGCCGCCAGGGCTCGTCAGGCTCGGTCAGGCCGTCGGAGACGTGCCTGCTGATGCGGGGAAGGTAGAGCCCGCCGTCGCGCACCGCGATCTGATCTTCATCGCCGCCGGCGGCGAGGGTGAGGGCGGGGGTCAGGTCGGTGTGGTCGGTGTGGTCGGTGTCGATGAGCAGGAACTGGCCGGGGTGTTCGGCCTGGGCGGAGCGGACCAGCCCCCAGATCGAGGCGGCGGCGAGGTCGTCGAGATGCTCACCCGGCAGGACCGCGACGGCCCGGCGGGTGACCAGGGCCAACCGGTCTCCGGTGGGTTCCTTCAACCAGGTCTGAACCAGATCCAGGACGTGCGCGAGCACATCATGAAGTTCACCATCAGCCGGAACGTGCGCGATGACAATCCCGTCCGGGATCGGGACATCGACCTCGGCGTCGGCGTCGGCGGCGACAGGGTGGTTGACCCAGCCGAGCCGGTAGAGGTTCTGCGCCGCACCGGCCGCGCCCGTGATCGCGCCTTCGGCGGGCAGCGGACGAAGCGTCAACGCCTCCACCGACAGCACCAGACCGCCGCTGGCGTCCAGCGCCGTGATCGCCACCGTGCCGGGCGCGGTGGGACGGACCGTCGCGTGCAGGACCGTCGCGTCGGCGGCGTGCAGCCGGACGCCCGACCAGGCGAACGGCAGCCGGATCCGCTCCTCGCCCGGATCGAGCCCGAGCGCGTGCAGGACGGCGTCGAGCAGCGCCGGATGCACTCCGAACCCGGCCTTCTCCGTCCCGTCCGGCAGTGCCGCTTCGACGTGCAGGACGTCACCGTCGCGCCACACCGCGCGCAGGCCCCGGAAGGTCGGCCCGTATCCGAGGCCGCTCTCGCCCAGCCGCTCGTACAGGCCGTCCAGGTCGATGGGCTCCGCACCCGGCGGGGGCCATTCCTCGCGCGGCGCGGGCGGTGCCTCGGCGAGGGGCGGTGCGAGCGTCCCGTCTGCGTGCCGCGTCCACACCGATTCCAGCTCCGCGTCGTCTTCGGTGTCCGGTGCGGAGAAGACGGCCACCGGCCGCCGCCCTGAGGCGTCCGCGCCGCCGACCGAGACCTGGACGCGCACCGGGCGGTCGAGCGGCAGCGGCGTCTCCAGCGTCAGTTCTTCGACGCCCGAGCACCCCACCTGGTCGGCCGCGTGCAACGCCAGATCGGCCAGGGCCGTGCCCGGCAGCAGCGCCGTCCCCATGATCGCGTGGTCGCCGAGCCAGGGGTGCGTCGCGACCGACACCCGCCCGGTCAGCAGCAGCCCGTCGCCCCCCGCGAGGGCGACGACCGCCCCCAGCAGCGGGTGCCCGGCCGCGCCGAGCCCCGCGCCGCCGACGTCGCCGCCGCCGGTCCCGCGCAGCCAGTGCTTGGTCCGCTCGAACGCGTAGGTCGGCAGGTCGACCCGTCCCGTCCCGGGCAGCAGCGCCGCCCAGTCCAGCTCGGCGCCGTGGGCGTGGGCGACGGCCAGGGCCCGCGCGTACGAGCGCGCCTCCGGCCGTCCGCGCCGCAGCGGCCCGACCAGTACCGGTTCGGTGGCGCCCGCCGCGACCAGCGGGATCAGCGCGGTGTCGGGCCCGGCCTCGACCCAGGTGGTGACGCCGAGCCCGGCGAGGGTCACGACGCCGTCGCCGAAGCGGACGGCCTCGCGCAACTGCCGCACCCAGTAGCCGGCGTTGAACCCGGTGACGATCTCGCCGTCGAGGTTGGACACGACGGGGATCGCGGGCGGGTGGTAGGTCAGCTTCTCCGCGACCGTGCGGAACTCCGCGAGGATCGGGTCCATGTGGTCGGAGTGGAAGGCGTGGCTGACCCGCAGGAGGCGCGTCTTCCTGCCCCGCTCGGACCAGTCGCGGGCCAGCTCGGCCACCGCGTCGCCGTCGCCGGACACCACGAGGGAGTCCGGGGCGTTGACGGCCGCGAGCGTCACGCCCGGCGTCGGGGCGAGCTCGTCGGGACGGGCCTGGATCGCGGCCATCGCGCCGTGCGCGGGCGCGCTCTGCATGAGCCGCGCCCGGGCGGTGACCAGCGTGCACGCGTCTTCGAGGGTGAGCACACCGGCCAGGTGCGCGGCGGCCAGCTCGCCGATCGAGTGGCCGATCAGGTAGTCAGGGCGCAGGCCGTGATGGGTGAGCAGCCGGTACAGGGCGATCTCCACGGCGAACAGCGCGGGCTGGGCGTGCCGGGTCTGGTCCAGCGACGCCGCGTCCTGGCCCCACATGACGTCGCGCAGCCCGGGGTCGAGCAGCTCCAGCACCTCGTCGAGGGCTTGGGCGAAGACGGGCTGGGCGTCGTACAGCTCCCGGCCCATCCCGATGCGCTGCGATCCCTGACCGGAGAACAGGAACGCCGTCTTGCCGGTCTTCACCCGGCCGACCGCCAGGTCGGGCGAGTCCGCGCCGCCGGCCAGCGCGTCGAGCGCCGCGAGCACCTCGCCTTCGTCCGCGCCGACGAGCACGGCCCGCTCGTCGAACGCGGATCGCGTGGTCGCCAGCGACCGTCCGGCCGCCGCGAGGTCGAGCCCCGGCCGCTCCCGCGCGAGCCGCCGCAGCCGTTCGCCTTGCGCGCGGAGCGCCGCGGCCGACTTCGCCGACACCGGCCACAGCACGGTCCCCGGATCCGAGGCGGCCGGCTCGGCCGGTGCGGCGGGTTCGGGCTCGGGCGCCTCTTGGAGGATCACGTGCGCGTTGGTGCCGCTGATCCCGAACGACGACACCCCTGCCCGGCGCGGACGCCCGCCCGCGGGCCAGGCCCGCTGCTCGGTGAGCAGCCGGACGTCGCCGGACTCCCAGTCGATGTGCGGGGACGGCTCCGCGGCGTGCAGCGTCGCCGGGAGGGCCCCGTGCCGCATCGCCATGATCATCTTGATGATCCCGGCGGCCCCGGCGGCGGCCTGGGTGTGGCCGAGGTTGGACTTGATCGAGCCGAGCCACAGCGGCGCGGTCCGGTTCCGCCCGTAGACGTTGAGCAGCGCCTGCGCCTCGATCGGGTCGCCGAGCGTCGTGCCGGTGCCGTGCGCCTCGACCGCGTCGATCTCGCCGGGGGTGACGCCCGCGCCCGCCAGCGCCGCCTGGATGACGCGCTGCTGGGAGGGGCCGTTGGGGGCGGTGAGCCCGTTGCTGGCGCCGTCCTGGTTGACGGCCGAGCCGGTCACCAGCGCCAGCACCGGATGCCCGTTGCGCCGCGCGTCCGACAGCTTCTCCAGCAGCAGGACGCCCGCGCCCTCGCTCCAGCCGGTGCCGTCTGCGTCGGCGGAGAAGGCCCGGCAGCGGCCGTCTGGGGACAGGCCGCGCTGCTTGGCGAACTCGACGAACGCGCTCGGCGAGGAGATGACGGTGACGCCGCCCGCGAGCGCGAGGTCGCATTCGCCGTTGCGGAGCGCCTGCGCGGCCAGATGGACGGCCACCAGCGAGGACGAGCAGGCCGTGTCGATCGAGACAGACGGGCCTTCGAGCCCCAGCGAGTACGACAGTCGCCCGGACGCGACGCTGGTGGTGGTGCCGGTCGCCAGGTACCCCTCCAGATCGGCCGGGACCTTCCGCAGCCCGTCGCCGTAGTGCTGGGGGATCACGCCGGCGAAGACCGCGGTGCGGGTACCGCGCAGCGCGGCCGGGTCGATCCCGGCCCGCTCGACGGTCTCCCACGCGGTCTCCAGCAGCAGCCGCTGCTGCGGGTCGGTGGCGAGGGCCTCGCGGGGCGACATGCCGAAGAACGCCGCGTCGAACTCGGCGGCGTCGTGGACGAACCCGCCGTGCCGGGCGTAGGTCGTCCCGGGATGGTCGGGGTCGGAGTCGAACAGCGCCTCCAGGTCCCAGCCCCGGTCGGTGGGGAACTCCCCGATCGCGTCGGTCCCCGAGGCGACCAGGTCCCACAGCTCCTCGGGCGAGCGGACGCCGCCGGGCAGCCGGCAGCCCATCGCGACCACGGCGATCGGCTCCCGGCTCACCGCCTCCAGCTCCTGGAGGCGCTTCCTGGCCTGCCGCAGGTCGGCGGTGGCGCGCTTGAGGTAGTCGCGGAACTTCTCTTCATTCCCCATGCGGTGTCAGTCCTCAGCAGGTCTCAGCGGAAGGTCAGGAGATGCTCAGCTCGGTGTCGAGCGTCTCGAAGAGCTCGTCGTCGGTCGCCGCCTCCAGGTCGGAGCCGTCGGCGTCGGCGCCGGCCAGGGTGCGCACCAGCGTCGTGAGCCGTGTCGCCAGGGTCGCGAGGTCGGCGGCGCCGGCCGTCGCGACGGCCGCCTCCAGCCGTTCCAGCTCGGCCAGCACGGACGGGGCCGCGGGCGCGAGCTGCTCCAGCAGGTGCTCGGCGAGCGCGGCGGGCGTCGGGTGGTCGAAGATCAAGGTGGCCGACAGGCGCAGGCCGGTCGCGGTGTTGAGGCGGTTGCGCAGTTCGACGGCGGTCAGCGAGTCGAAGCCGAGGTCCCGGAAGGTCTGCGTGCCGCCGACCGCGTCTCCGGCGGCGTGCCCGAGGACCGTCGAGACGTTCGCGGTCACCGCCTCCAGGACCAGCGCGGTCCGCTGCTCGGCGGTCAGCCCCTCCAGCCGCTCGGCCAGCGACGGGCCGGACAGCGCGGCCGAGGCCGTCGCCCGGCGCCTGCCCCGCAGCAGCCCGCGCAGGACGGGTGGGAGCGCGGGGTGGTGCTGGAGCCGGGCGGTGTCGATG
>NZ_SMKU01000456.1 GCF_004349215.1 Actinomadura rubrisoli
CGGGACCCCATCCCCGTCGCCCGGCTGCTCACCAACGCCGCGAGCCTGTTCCCCCACGAGCCCCGGCTGACCCTCGCCGGGCTCCTCTCCCACCACCGCGTCCCGTACCGGCAAAGCGACGCGCTGACCGAGCTGTGGCCGCCCGGCGGCGGCACCGCCCGCGCCCACTTCGACGGCCTAGGCCGCTTCGTCCACTGGGAAAGCGAACTGCGCCCCGCCGCCCTCGGCTCTATTTAGTACAGCTCGGTCCAGTGGGGGCGGGCGTCGGTGACGGCGAAACCCACGCGGGGGATCTCGGCGGGCGCGTTGGGTGCGCCGGTGGGCGGGGGCAGTGGACGCGGCTTGGTCTTGCGCAGGCCCTCGTGGACACGGCATCCGCATCCCGGGTCCAGGGGCGCGGGGCAGCCCTTGACCGCTTCGCGGAGCGCGGCCGCGTCCGGCGCGTCCATCCGCCACCACCAGTACATGTCGTACGTCTCGGGGGCGCCGGTGTCCCAGTCGTCATAGGAGTAGTGCTCGATCAGCGCGCCGGCACAGGACGTGCACGAGCCGACCCAGTAGTGGCCCGAGGCGCCGCGGGACAGGACGACCAGCGTGCCCGTCCTCGGGTCGTCGCAGCAGCGAGCCGCCTGTGCCACCGGGTCAGCCCAGGCAGGACGGGCCGAGCAGCTGCTTCAGATCGCCCATCAGGGCCGGGGACGGCGCGACGCGGAGCTTGTCGTCCAGCCGGACGACCGTCGTGCGCGGGCCGTTCTGCAGATGCAGGTGCACCTCGGCCGAGCCGGGATGGGTGATCAGCACCTCCTTGAGGCGCGAGACCGTCGGCGGCGTGCAGCGGCCGAGCGGCAGCGTGACCGACAGCGGCCCCGTCGCGTCGGTGACGGTGAGGTCGGGCTGCAGGACCTCCATCGCGATGATCTTCGCGACGTCCTCCCGGCGGTCCAGGCGGCCCTTCACCACCAGGATCGCGTCCTCGGCCAGCAGCGTCGAGCACAGCTGGTAGGACGACGGGAAGCACAGCACCTCGATCGAGCCGCCCAGGTCCTCCAGCTGGAACATCGCCCACGAGTTGCCCTGCTTGGTGACCTTGCGCTGCAGTCCCGACAGCAGGCCCGCCACGACGACGACCTGCCCGTCCGGGCGCTCGCCCTCGTTCAGGACCGCGATCGTGCTGTCGGCCTCGCGCTCCAGGATGTGCTCGACGCCGAGGAGCGGATGGTCGGAGACGTACAGGCCCAGCATCTCCCGCTCGAACGCCAGGAGGGTGGTCTTGTCCCACTCCTCGCCCTCCGGGATCACGACCGCGAACGCGTCCTCGCCGCTGTCGTCCTCCATCGCGCCGAACAGGGAGTCCTGGCCGATGGCCTCCTTGCGCTTGATGTCGATGACCGAGTCGATCGCCGGCTCGTGCACCATCAGCAGCGCCTTGCGCTCGTGCCCGAGCTCGTCGAACGCGCCCGCCTTGATCAGCGACTCCACGACCCGCTTGTTGCACACGATCGGCGGGACCTTGCCGAGGAAGTCGTTGAAGTCGGCGTAGGCGCCCTTCTCCTTGCGGGCCGCGACGATCCCGTCCACCACGTTCGTGCCGACGTTGCGGACGGCCGACAGGCCGAACCGGATCTCGGTGTCGCCGAGCGGGGTGAAGTCGGCCTCCGAGGTGTTGACGTCGGGCGGCAGGACCTTCAGGCCCATGCGGCGGCACTCGCTCAGGTACAGGGCGCTCTTGTCCTTGTCGTCGCCGACGGACGTGAGCAGGCCCGCCATGTACTCGGCCGGGTAGTTCGCCTTGAGGTAGGCCGTCCAGTAGGAGACCAGCCCGTACGCGGCGCTGTGCGCCTTGTTGAACGCGTAGTCGGAGAACGGGACGAGGATGTCCCACAGCGTCTTCACGGCCTCCTTCGAGAAGCCGTTGTCGACCATGCCCTGCTCGAAGCCGACGAACTGCGCGTCCAGCTCCGCCTTCTTCTTCTTGCCCATCACCCGGCGCAGGAGGTCGGCCTTGCCGAGCGTGTAGCCCGCCACCTTCTGCGCGATCGCCATGACCTGCTCCTGATAGACGATCAGGCCGTGGGTCGTGTCGAGGATCTCCCTGAGCGGCTCCTCCAGCTCCGGGTGGATCGGGGTGATCTCCTGCTGGCCGTTCTTGCGGAGCGCGTAGTTGGTGTGGGAGTTCGCGCCCATCGGGCCCGGCCGGTACAGGGCGCCGACCGCGGAGATGTCCTCGAAGTTGTCCGGCTTCATCAGCCGCAGCAGCGAGCGCATCGGGCCGCCGTCGAACTGGAACACCCCGAGCGTGTCGCCGCGGGCGAGCAGGTCGTAGGTCGGCTGGTCGTCCAGCGGCAGTTCGAGCAGGTCGACCTTGACGCCCTTGTTCTTCTCGATGCCCTTGAGCGCGTCATCGATGATCGTCAGGTTCCGCAGGCCCAGGAAGTCCATCTTCAGCAGGCCGAGCGTCTCGCACGTCGGGTAGTCGAACTGCGTGATGATCGCGCCGTCGGCGTCCCGGCGCATGATCGGGACGTGGTCGGTGATCGTCTCGCCGGACATGATGATCCCGGCCGCATGGACGCCCGTCTGGCGGATCAGGCCCTCCAGGCCCTGGGCCAGGTCCATGATCTGCTTGACGTCGGTCTCCTCCTCGTACAGCTTCCGCAGCTCGCCCGCCTCGCCGTGGCGCGGGTGCTTGTCGTCGAAGATGCCCGACAGCGGGATGTCCTTGCCCATGACGGCGGGCGGGAAAGCCTTGGAGATCCGGTCGCCGAGCGCGTACGGGAAGCCGAGGACGCGGCCGGCGTCCTTGATGGCGGCCTTCGCCTTGATGGTGCCGAACGTGGCGATGAAGGAGACCTTGTCGGCCCCCCACTTCTCCGTCGTGTACCGGATGACCTCGGCCCGCCGGTCTTCAGGGAAGTCGATGTCGATGTCGGGCATCGAGGCGCGCTCGGGGTTCAGGAACCGCTCGAAGATCAGCCCGTGCGGGATCGGATCCAGGTCGGTGATGCCCATCGCGTAGGCGATCAGCGAGCCGGCGGCACTGCCCCGGCCCGGCCCGACCAGGATGCCGTTCTCCTTCGCCCACATGATGAAGTCGGCGACGACGAGGAAGTACGACGGGTACCCCTTGCCGAGGATCACGCCCATCTCGTAATCGGCCTGCTCCTTGTACCCCTCGGGCAGCCCGTCCGGGAAACGCCGCTCCAGGCCCTTCCAGACCTCCTTGCGGAACCAGCTCTCCTCCGTCTCCCCCTCCGGGACGGGGAAGCGCGGGCTGAGGTCGCGGTACTCGAACATGCCCGCCGGATCCACCTTCTCGGCGATCAGCAGCGTGTTCTTGCAGCCCTCCAGCCAGATCTCGGACGAGTCGATCGAGCGCATCTCGTCGGCGGTCTTGATGTAGTAGCCGCTGCCGTCGAACCGGAACCGGTCCGGGTCGGCGAGCTGCTTGCCCACCTGGACGCACAGGAGCGCGTCGTGGGCGGTCGACTCCGACTCGTGCGTGTAGTGCGAGTCGTTGGTCACCACCGGCGGGATGCCGAGCTTCTTCCCGATGTCGATCAGGCCCTGCCGGACGCGGCGCTCGATGTCGAGGCCGTGGTCCATCAGCTCCAGGAAGTAGTTGTCCTTGCCGAGGATGTCCTGGAAGGTCGCCGCCGCCTTGAGCGCCTCGTCGAACTGCCCGAGCCTCAGCCGCGTCTGCACCTTCCCCGACGGGCAGCCCGTCGTGGCCATCAGCCCGTCGGCGTGCTCGGCCAGGAGTTCCTCGTCCATGCGCGCGTACTTGAAGACGAAGCCCTCGGTGTAGGCGCGGCTGGAGAGCTTGAACAGGTTGTGCAGGCCCGTCCGGTTGCGCGCCCACAGCGTCTTGTGGTTGATCAGGCCGCCGCCCGAGACGTCATCGCGCTTCTGGCTCGGCTCGCCCCACTGGATCTTCTTCTTGTGGAACCGCGACTCCGGCGCCATGTACGCCTCGATGCCGATGATCGGCGTGACCCCGGCCGCCGTCGCCTGCCTGTGGAAGTCGTAGGCGCCGTGCATGTTGCCGTGGTCGGTCATCGCGATCGCCGGCATCCCCTGCCTGCCGACCTCCTCGAACATCTGCTTCAACCGAGCGGCCCCGTCCAGCATGGAGTACTCCGTATGGACGTGCAGATGAACGAACGAGTCCGCCATGCCTGATGCGCCTCCTGCTCGTCGACATGCGACCGCCCACGTGCCATCGACACGTGGTCGCGCTATCGGTCCGGGGGAAGATCGTCAACCCGGAAGGGACACCGGGATGACGCGGTCCTGAGAGCCTAACCCGCACCGCGCGCGGCGCGAACCCCGACACTCCGGATGCCCCAGATGCCCCACATGTCGTGGAACGCCCCGCATGTCCCACCCTGGGGTCACCGCCCGCGCCGTCCCGCCTGGGCGGCGCTCTGGTAGGCGCCGGGCGGGACACCGACGGTCCGCTTGAAGTGGCGGGTCAGGTGGGCCTGATCGGCGAATCCCGTGCGCCCGGCGACCTCCGCCGGACGCAGGCCCTCGTCAAGCAGCGCGCGCGCCGCCCGCACACGTACCTGGTTGAGGTAGGCGTGCGGCGGCAGGCCGACCGTCGTACGGAACGCCCTCAACAGCGGGAACGGCCGCGTTCCGACCTCCTCGGCCAGCTTCTCCAGAGAGGGCGGATCGATGAGCCTTGCATGAAGCAGGTCACGCGCCTCCCGGACGATGGGCGGCATGGCCACCGAGCCATCGCCGCCCGGGACGTGCCGGGCGTGCCGGGTCAGCAGGTGCGCCAGGGCCGTCCGCAGCATCGTGGAGACGGCCAGCGCGTCCCCCGCCTCACCCGCCCGGTGCAGGGCGCTCAGCAGGCGGGCCGTGGACGGGTCGTCCAGGACGGCGTCCGGGAACACCGGGGTGCCCCGCGGCGCGCCCAGTTCGGCGGCGATCCCCTCCACGACGGCGACCGACGGGTAGATCACGCGGTAGGTCCAGCCCTCGGGCGTCCCCGCGTGCCCGGTGTGGACGACGTCCGGGTTGACGACCGCGACGGAGCCGGGGCCCGCGCGCTCGACACCGCCCCGGTGCTCGAACTCGTCCACGCCCGCTTCGATCACGCCGATCGTGTAGCCGGGGTGCGTGTGCCGGGCGAATCGGTGGGTCACGAAGCGGGCCCGCAGCAGATCCACCTCGGGCAATGCGGGATGCCGCCAATAGCGCGCGACCTCTCCCCCCATATCGGACATGCTAGCCGGGCGGTCTCGATAGCCGAGACGATCCGTCCGGAAGTTGACGCGCCCCCGGCGTCCCGCTCTACGATCGCGGGCATGGAACGTCGCCATTTCAGGTTTACGCGGCCGGCTCCGGGCGAGCCGGTCCGCGTCACGACCTGAGCGACGACCCCGGAGCCGGCTAAGGCAGAGACCCCCCGCGAGTGACCCGCTCGGGCTCTGCCTTTCGTCATGGACGAGCACTTGTCATGAACGAGCGCGGCCCGGGCACGGACTCCCAGTGCGCACGGCCGCCGCCAGAGGGAGGCCACAATGCACGACCAGGTACTGGACCCGGCCGACGGCCACGGCGCGGCCTGCCCCGCCTGCGAGTCGCAGGCCGCGTCCGAGGAACTGCGGGTCCGGCTGCCGTCCGCCGAGGCGATCACCACGCTCGGCGACGCGCGGGCGGCGATCGACGGCCTCGACGCCGCCCTCGCCGCGCTGCTGGAGCGCCGCGCCGCCATCGCCGCCGTCGTCCAGCGCCTCAAGCCGGTCGGCGGCTTCGCCGGGCGCGACCCCGAGCGCGAGCGCCGGATCGTCGAGGCGATGGCCGAGCACGCCCCGGCCCTCGGCCCCGACCGCCTCGCCCGCATCATGAACGCCGTCATCGAGACCGGCCTCGACGCCGCCGCCGACCGCTGACCGAGAGGGTGCAGGAACGTTCAAGACTCCCCAAGTGGGGGCGCCTAGCGTTCGCGGGATGAACGGGGTCGGGTGTGATGTGGCGGGGGCGGATGCCTCCGAGGCCGAGGAGGAGCGGGGCCTGGACGCGGCCCGGCGGGCGGCCGTCCGGGACGGGCTGGGCGTGGGGCTCGCCGTCGGCATGTCCGGGCTGGCGTTCGGGGCCGCGGCCGTCACGGCGGGCCTGTCGGTGGCGCAGGCGTGCGCGCTGAGCCTGCTCGCGTTCACGGGGGCGTCCCAGTTCGCGCTCGCCGGGGT
>NZ_SMKU01000457.1 GCF_004349215.1 Actinomadura rubrisoli
TGCTTGTCGTCGTAGTCGGCGACCGAGTTCTTGAAGTCCGAGACCGAACCCTTGTTGTTGCTGCTGTAGTAGTAGCAGAACTCGCCGTTCTCGCATTTCCCGTTGCGCGCCGCCGCCGAGGCGGGCGAGGCGGTCGCGACCGCCGTTCCGCTGATCGCCGCCGCGGCCGTCGCCACGGTGAGGACCTTGGTGAGCGTACCCATGGTGTTTCTCCTTTTCTCTGCCGAGCCGTTCTTCGGCTCTTTTGTTGCGGGGGGTCTGAGTTTCCGGTGGAGTCAGCGGCGCCGGTACTCCTCCCAGGTGCGGACGGCCACCTTCGGGCCGTCGTCCGGACCGCGGTCGGCGAGCCCGTTCCTGCCGAGGTAGTAGTCGCCGGTCTGGTGCTGGGCCTGGGGGGACAGATCGGTGTCGCTGATGGCGGCGGCGTGGATGTGCCACGGCCAGTCGCCCTGCCGGGGGCTGCGCACCCAGGCCGCGAAACCGACGCGGCGCAGCGCGCGGGCCGCTTTGACGCGGGCGGCCCGGCTCATCCCGCGCACCGAGATGTCGACGACACCGCCGCCGTCGTGGGTGCCCGCGGACGTGGGGTCGCCGCCGGGGTTGTACGAGCCCTGGTCCAGCACGAGATCGCGGCCGAGCAGCCGCTCCGCCTCGGTCAGCATGCTGCGGGTGCGGGTGTTGACGACGTGGCCGTCCATGGACACCCGGGAACCCGGGACGATGGGGTGGACGACCTTGAACCGGCCCTTCCCGAGTTCGGTGAGCGAGGCCCTGCCCGGCAGGCCGTTGGCGGCCGGTCCGGTGTGACCGAGCGACTTCTGGTACTTCGCGTAGGCGCTGTTCGTCCTGATGCCGAAGTACCCGTCCACCCACTCCTTGCCGAGTAGCCCGCGGTCGCGCAGCGCCCGTTCAACGAGGAGCACGGCGGCCTTGGCGCCCGGGGTCAGCGTGTCGTCCGGCCGCCGCGGGTCGATCTGGGCGGCCTTGACGAGGGCCTCCATGTCCACGCTCGGCAGGGCTCGGCCGGCCGCCGCCCGCGCCGGCGGCGCCGTGGACACTCCCGTCAGCGCGGTGAGCAGGGCGGACGCCGCGAGGGCGCCGGCGCATGAGGGCAGCTTCATAGGTCCTCCTGGTGCGGGTCGCGCCGGGCGCATGCCACGGCGGAGTCGGCCGTCACGGATCGCTCACGTGCGGCGGTGAGAAAGGTTCGGTGTCGTCAGCCTTTTCGGCAGGCGCGCGCTCGGCTCCGGGGCCGCCCGGCCGCCGAAGGCGCGTCCGAGCCCGTCAGCAGACCTTGCTGGTCCGGGCCCTGGGCCCGCTCGGGATCCAGCCGACCGCCCGGGTACAGTGCCTCAGCGTGTCGGCCCCGAGCGACCAGATCTGCCTGGTCCGGGTCCGGCACTGGGTTCCCTCAAGGGAATGGTCGCGTTCGTCGGCGACCGCCACGCAGGCGTTCCAGGTCCGGTGGGATTTGCGGTAGCCGGACCATACGTAGAGATAGGCCCAGTTCTTTCCGCACCCCTTGAACTGCTTCACAGATGCGAAGATCTGCCCATCGTGACGAATATGGGCGGTCGAGCCGATCTGAACCTTGCTGCCGCAGCCGAGCGCGGTCTCGGCGTGCGCGGTCGGCGGAATCGCGGCGATCGCCGGTACGGCCATGAAAGCGACCAGCGTCCCCTTGGCGAGCTTCATCAAAGTCCCCCTTGTGTCGCCGCCCGTTGAGTGCGGGCAGAGACCACCATGCCGGGGGCCGCACGTGTCAGGTACCCCGTGTGACAGGTTCTGACATGCTCTTACACGGCCGGACCCTACCGGGCGACGTTGACCACGAAAAAGACGGGACGCGCGCCGGGAAAAAGTTGCCTCCCCTGACCGTCGACCATCTTCCAGCCGACCCAGCACGACCCCGGAGTGGCCGGTGCGGTGACCCGAACACTGACCCGAACGCGGGCGCCGGGGTCGGTATCGGGAATAGGAACCTTTGCTGGAGTCGAACAAGTGCCGTTGTCCGCGGGCAGTAGTGCGCGCGCCAGAAAGCGGCCCCGCCAGGGGACGGTGCCTGCATTGGCGAGTTCCCAGGTTTTGATGAACCGCTGCCCGGTCTTCACAACCGTGCCGTCGGGAATCGTCACGTCGCCGACGAAGACGCTTCCGTCACCGGAGAACAGCGGGGCGGGCGGCGGCGACCGCTGCACTACCTCGGCGCCGCCCTCCTGCGTCGGCCGTCCTTCGCCGTCCGCCAGCAGGAGCACGCCGAGGCCCGCGCCGCCCAGCGCCCCGCAGCCCACGACGACCGCGATGACCCGGCGGCGCCGCCTCCGCCGGGGGACGGGCACGGGATCCGGCTCGGTCGCCGCCGCCGATCCGTCCCCGTCCTCCTTCTCGTCCAGCTTCTCGTCCTGGCCCGCGGCCGGGTCGTCGGACGGCCCGGCATCCGAGCCGAGCGCGGCGCACCAGTACTCCCGCCACTCCTCGACGTCGCCTCCGCACGCCTCGACGAATGCCTGCGTCGTCGTCCAGCTCGGGAACCTCGTTCCCTTGGCCGCCTCGTGCAGGGTCGCGTGGCTGACCGACCGGGCCGCCGCCGCCATGACCCGGAACGAGGGGTTCCCCGCCTCCGCGCGCAGGCGCCGGAGCCGCTCGGCGAAACGGTCCCGCGCTTCCTGACCTCCGGCGGAGGAGGGCACACCAGAGTCGCTCATGGTCCACATCACCAACCCCGTCGTCAGTGTCAAACGTGGCCAATCTAGCCGAGCGGTGGGCTGGACAGTAATAAAACCCGAACTGTTCAGTAAGCCATGTGAGTTTCGCCCGGATGATCAGTTCATCGAACGTTCCATTTCACTCGGGTCGGCCGAAAGCGCGAATGCAATGATCCCTTTCCAGAATTCCCTACCGGACGTCCGAAGCACTCAGCCGCCGGTCGGAGCCGTCCGGCGGCGGCGCAGCGCACCCCGGAGGCCGTCGATCGCGAGGAAGGCGACCAGGGTGATTCCGAGCATCGGCACCGCCCACCCCACCAGCAGGACGGCAGGGACGCCGAGGAGGAGAAGGGACACGGAAGCCTCCGCCCGGCGCCGCAGGCGGGCGGGCGTCCGGCGGATGCGCGGCGGTCCTCGTCCACCTGGCGCTCACGAACGCCCAGTGGCCGGGTCTGTGGTCCGGGACGTGCTGGTCGGGCTCGTCGCCTGCCTGTTCGGCCAGGCCGCCGCCATGGCACGCCGGGGGGCGCCGGTGGGTTCGGGCCCCCGCTCCCGTCGAGGAACCGTCCATGGGCGGACGGCCTTCGAGACAACCCACCGGCGGGCTCGGCTGCCCCTGACCGGCCGATCAGGAAACGGGTATGGCCGGGCGCGGCCGGCAGGACGATGCGGGGGCGTCACGGCGAGCCGCAGGCCGAGGACGCCGTAGGAGACGCCGAGCCAGGCCGCGCCCGGATAGGTGCCGCCCTCGTCGCCGAGCGCAGCCTGCCCCGCGCCTGCGACGACCAGCCACAGCCCGCAGAGCAGGACCTGCCAGCGCAGCAGCCCGGAAGCGGCCGACCCTGGCGACGGAGACGCCGATGACGAGCATGCCGAGCATCGACAGCGGCCAGCAGATGTCGAAGGGGATCACTCAGGCGGGAGCGTCGTCGGGATAGGCGACGATGAGCGGCACCAGATCATCGCCGGCACGAGCAGCATCAGCTCCACGATGGGATATAACGGCCTGCGACTCCCGATGGCGTTCGTGGACGGCACCAGCGCGACCCGGGACGCCAGGCTCCCCAGATCTCGCCGGGGACGATGTCGTCCCGGGCGATGAGCAGTCCGGTGATCCAGGCGGTGGTGCTGGCGACGAGCGCGGCGCCGGTGAGGCGGGTGCGGATCAGAAGCCCTCCGGGTCCGGGGTCGGACGGGTCGTGCGGTTAGACGGAGCTGGACCGGATGTGCACGGTCATCGGTTCTCTCTCCCGTGACGGGGCGGTGCAGGGCGCGCCGCCGGTGCCCCTGACGCTCCGTCCTCGATCTCCCAGGCAGCCAGTGACCGGGGCGGCGGGAGCGGCCCCGGCCGAACCCCGTTTCACCGGTGACCCCTGCCCCGGCCCGCAAGGACGCCGGACCCAGGTGGTCGGGCCGCCGCGCGGGTCAAGCTGGCCTGATGAGGAGCGCTCACCGGTGCCTCGGGGCGAGCGGCTCCTGAGGCCGCCCGCCGCGCTGTGCGCCGAGGCGACCGCCGCGACCGTCTGGCTCGACGTCCTGCTGACGGGCGCCGGCACGCCGCCGGATCCGCTGAACTGGGCGCACTGAGGTCGGGGCTTCCGGTGGCGCTCGCGGACGGCGTCCTTCGCGACGCGGCTGCCGCGGCATCCGTACGGTCCAGGGCATCAGGACGCCGCGCGGCGCAGCTGTCAGGCCCGACCGCTGCTACCTGCTGGTGGGGCTATTGCGCTCCGGGATCTGCGGGCGCCGGCTGGAATCGTGCTGGGCCGACAACCAGGCGGCCTACCGGTGCCGGCACGGCCACACCAGCGCGTCTCGCTCCAATCCGGATCGGCCCAAGAACCTCTACGTTCGCGAGGACCACATCCTGCCCCACTTGCACATTCTCCTGACCGGAGCGTCAAAGAGCGTGCCGGACGGCGCGTCCCCAAGGAGGTCATCAACCACCTGCGCACCCGCAAGATCCCACTCACCTATGAGCCCGAGACCCGCACCCTGCGGACCGGCACCCCGAAGGAGGTGAAGATCACCATCGACCAGGAACGCTGACACTACAACGCCTCGCGGCGTTGCACGCGCCGTCCCGGCACGCGGATTGCGGCCCGTGCGCTGACGGCATTCACAACGAAGACGGAAGGACGTGATCAACAGCGGAAGGGCCGACCCTCAGGTGCAGTCTGGGGACCGAGGGGCACTCTGGAGTGCCCCGAACGAGTCATTATGTACAAAGTGTGTGTCCGAGGCGACACGCCCAGTAAACCCACACTGCATCACCGCCACCGGCGCGCTAGCGGCGCGGACAAAGTAAAACTCGACTGCGCCTGCGGAATGCGGCCCGTGACAGCCTCTCGGCGGGCGCGCTCGACCATCTTTGAGCGCTGCGGCCGATACGGCTCCTGATACGGCCGGACACAGTATTGCGCCCCCCGGCTCAAGCTGGTCGGCGAGTAGCCGCCTCGCCAGCCCCTCCGCTCGACCCCACGGCCTCGGAGCGTACGCCGGTCCGGGGCCGTTCACAGCGGCGCGCTTGCGGCGGCCTCCGTTCGGTTCAGGCGGTACGGCCGGCTCCCTTCGGACGGGATAGTGTGAACGGTAGGACGCCCGCCTCCACCGGTTCCAGTTCCATCGTGCCGGAATCGTGGTGAGGAGACCGGGACGCCATGCGGACCGGCTGCCGGACTTGCGGCGTATGACGCGGCCGTTAACGACCTTCCGCCATGGGCGGGTCGGCTCCGATAGCAACGGTCCCAGAGTACGGTTCGGGACAGGTTCGCCGTCCCACGCCAGCACTGCACACATGTCGTTCGAACTTTTTCGGCGAGGACTGTCACGTTCGGCGGACGGGAGGTGTCGGAGAAGCAGACATTCTTTCCGACGCCGCTAGAAAAGAGTCCCGATGTCCACCAGCCTGATAGCTGTCACCCTCGCCACCGCCGCTTGGGTCGGCTTCTCCGGTTTCTCCCTGCTGCGCCGTGCCGACTTCGTCGTCCAGCCCCTCATCGCCTATGGGGTGCCTCGCACGTGGTGGACCTGGCTGGCGGTGGCCAAGGCCACCGGGGCGATCGGTCTGCTGGTCGGCTTGGCGATCCCTGCAGTCGGAATCGCCGCGGCGGTCGGCCTGGTGGCTTACTTCGCCGGCGCCATCGTCACCGTGCTGCACGCCCGCTCGTTCAAGACCTTGCCCTTCCCGGTGCTCTACCTGGCCCCGGTCGTGGCCACTCTGATTGTGGCCTCATGACTTCCGCCGACCGTTATCGGAGGCCGCCTGTGGCCCGGGTCTCCTCCGGCGGCGAAGTCCCCGGGAGCTGTGTGGCCAGCTCCCGGGGACTTCGCGGGTGGCGGGTGCGGTAGGGCCGCCTCTAGCGGGGGGTGTCCCTATGGAATTTGTCAAGCGGCTGGAGCCGCTTGAGTTGTGATCTTTCGTGAGGGTTGGTAGGGCTGTTGGTCGCGGAGCATGGCGTAGATGACGTCGCTGCGGCGGCGGGCGAGGC
>NZ_SMKU01000458.1 GCF_004349215.1 Actinomadura rubrisoli
CCACCCCCACCGCCACCCAACTCCTCACCACCACACTCACCCACCACACACCCACACTCATCCCCGCGCAGATCGCGATGGCGCGGCTGCGCGGGCCGCTGCCGCCGATGCTGCGCGGGCTGGTGCGGACGCGCCGCTCCGCCGCCGCGGATGCCGTGCCGGAGCTGGCCGCGCTGCACGGTCCCGAGCTGGCCCGTGCCGTCCAGTCCCTGGTGCGGACGCAGGTGTCGACCGTCCTCGGCCACTCCGCCGCCGACGCCGTCGGTATGGAGCGCGCGTTCAAGGACCTGGGCTTCGACTCGCTGACCGCCGTCGAACTGCGCAACCGCCTCAACACCGCCACCGGCCTGCGCCTGTCGGCGACGCTGGTCTTCGACCATCCGACCCCCGGCGAGCTGGCCGCCCACCTGACGGGCGAGCTGGCCGGGAACCGGGCGCCGAAGGCCGGACGGAGGGTCGCGTCCGCCACGGGCGGCGACCCGATCGCGGTCGTCGCGATGGGCTGCCGGTTCCCCGGCGGCGTCGCGTCCGCCGATGGCCTGTGGGAGCTGGTCGCCTCCGGCACCGACGCGATCGGGGAGTTCCCGGCCGACCGGGGCTGGGACCTCGACCGGCTCTACGACGCCGACCCCGACCACACCGGCACCACTTACACCCGGCACGGCGGGTTCGTCCACGACGCCGCCGAGTTCGACGCGGCGTTCTTCGGCATGTCGCCCCGCGAGGCCCTCGCCACCGACCCGCAGCAGCGGCTGCTGCTGGAGACCGCCTGGCGGACGCTCGAACACGGCGGCATCGACCCGGCCTCGCTGCGGGGCTCCCGCACCGGCGTGTTCGCCGGGGTGATCCCCCAGCAGTACGGCGACGGCCTCCAGCAGGCGCCCGCCGACCTGGAGGGCTACCTGGCGACCGGCACCACCACCAGTGTCGCGTCCGGGCGGCTCTCCTACACCTTCGGGTTCGAGGGCCCCTCGGTCTCGATCGACACGGCCTGCTCGTCCTCGCTGGTGGCGCTCCACCTGGCCGCGCAGGCGCTCCGCAACGGCGAGTGCGACCTGGCGCTGGCGGGCGGCGCGACCGTGATGTCCAGCCCGGGGATCTTCGTGGAGCTGGGCCGGCAGCGGGCCCTGGCCCCCGATGGCCGGTGCCGGGCGTTCTCCGCCGACGCGGACGGCACCGGCTTCGCCGAGGGCGCGGGGCTCGTGCTCCTGGAGCGCCTGTCCGACGCCCGGCGCAACGGGCACCAGGTCCTCGCGGTCATCCGCGGCTCCGCCGTCAACCAGGACGGCGCGAGCAACGGCCTCACCGCCCCCAACGGCCCCTCCCAGCAGCGCGTCATCCAGGCGGCCCTGGAGGGCGCGGGACTCGGGCCCGCCGACGTCGACGCCGTGGAGGCGCACGGCACCGGCACGGCCCTCGGCGACCCGATCGAGGCGCAGGCGCTGCTCGCCGCCTACGGCCAGGACCGCGAGGCCCCGCTGTGGCTGGGCTCGGTGAAGTCCAACATCGGGCACACCCAGGCCGCCGCGGGCGTCGCCGCCGTCATCAAGATGGTCATGGCCCTGCGGCACGGCGTCCTCCCCCGGACCCTGCACGCCGACGAGCCCAGCGGCCACATCGACTGGGAGTCCGGCGCCGTTCGCCTCCTGACCGAGCAGGCCGCCTGGCCCGACCCGGGCCGCCCCCGCCGCGCCGGGGTGTCGTCGTTCGGCATCAGCGGCACCAACGCCCACGTCATCATCGAGCAGGCGCCCGCCTCGGGCGAGAGCGCGGCCGCGCCCCCGGATGAGGGCGACGGCGGCGCGGCGGTGGTGCCGTGGACGCTGTCGGCGCGGACCGAGTCGGCGGTGCGGGAGCAGGCGCGGCGGCTCGCCGAGCACGTGCGCGCGCGGCCGGAGGCGCGGCCGGGCGGGATCGCGCGGGCGCTGCTGGACGGACGGGCGCGGTTCGGGCACCGCGCGGCGGTGGTCGGCGGCGGACGGGACGAGCTGCTGGCCGGGCTCGACGCCCTCGCCGCCGGGCGGCCCTCGGAGCAGACCGTCACCGGCGTCCAGGGCGAGTCCGGCGGATCCGGCGGGGTCGTGTTCGTGTTCCCCGGGCAGGGCTCGCAGTGGACCGGCATGGCGACCGAGCTGCTGGCCGAGTCCCCGATCTTCCGTGACCGGATGCACGCCTGCGCCGAGGCGCTCGCCCCGCACGTCGGATGGTCGCTCACCGAGGAGTTGGCGGGGCCCCTCGACCGGGTGGAGGTCATCCAGCCCGCGCTGTGGGCCGTGATGGTCTCGCTCGCGGAGCTATGGCGGGCGCACGGCGTGCGGCCGGACGCGGTGATCGGCCACTCGCAGGGCGAGATCGCCGCCGCCCATGTCGCGGGAGCGCTGTCGCTGGAGGACTCCGCCAAGGTCGTGGCGCTGCGCAGCCGGGCGCTGACCGCGCTCGCGGGCAGCGGCGCGATGGCCTCGGTGGCGCTGCCCGCGGACGAGGTCCGCGCCCGGCTGGAGCCGTTCGGCGGCATGGTCACGGTGGCGGCCGTCAACGGGCCGTCCAGCACGGTCGTCGCGGGCGAGCCCGCCGCGGTCGACGAGGCCCTCGCGGCCTGCGCGGCGGACGGCGCCCGGACCCGGAAGGTCCCGGTGGACTACGCGTCGCACTCCCCGCACGTCGACGGGCTGCACGACGAGTTGCTCGGGCTGCTGTCCGGGCTGTCCCCGCGCACGAGCGACGTCGCCTTCCACTCCACGCTCACCGGCGGCCCCGTCGACACCGCGACCCTGGACGCGGGCTACTGGTTCCGCAACCTGCGGCACACCGTCCGGTTCCACGAGGCCGTCAAGGATCTCGTCGCGTCGGGGCACCGCACCTTCGTGGAGGCCAGCCCGCATCCGGTGCTGGTCTCCGACCTGCACGACACCCTCGACGCCGCGGGCGGCGGGGGGACCGTGGTGCCGACGCTGCGCCGCGAGCACGGCGGCCTGCGCCGCTTCGTGCTGTCGGCCGCCGAGGCCGCGATCGGGGACGTGCCCGTCGACTGGTCGCCGCTCGTGCCCGCCGCGGCGCACGCCGGGTTGCCGGGCTACCCGTTCGAGCGGGAGCGCTACTGGCTGATCCCCCGGCACGGCCGCGCCGGGGACCCCGGCGGCCTCGGCCTCACCCCGGGCTCGCACCCGATCGCCCTGGCCACCACCCGGCACCCGCTCCGGGACGAGCTGCTGCTGACCGGCAGCGTGTCGGTCCAGACCCATCCCTGGCTGGACGACCACGCCGTCCACGGCGTCCGGATCCTGCCCGGCACGGCCCTGCTCGACCTCGCCCTGCACGCCGGAGGGCTGCTCGGCCTCTCGTCCGTCGAGGACCTCACGCTGAGCGCCCCGCTGATGGTGCCGGAGACCGGATCCGTGCAGATCCAGGTCCTGGTCGGCGCCGTGGACGACACCGGCCGCCGCCCGCTGTCGATCCACGCCCGTTCCGCCGGGGAGGAGGACGCGGACTGGGCCGAGCACGCCGCGGGCTCCCTCGGCGGCACCCCGCCGCCCGAGGCCGGGGCCGGGGTCGGGCAGGGCGCGCAGGACGGGCAGAGCGGGCGGGGCGCCGTCCCGCCCGAGGGCGCCGAGACGGTCGACCTGACCGACGCCTACGAGCGGCTGGCCGACCACGGCTACCACTACGGCCCGTCCTTCCAGGGCCTGCGCGCGCTGCGGCGGGACGGCGCGGAGCTGTACGCCGAGATCAGCCTGCCCGCCGAGCCCGGCGGGCACGCCCTGCACCCCGCGCTGCTCGACGCCGCGCTGCACCCGCTGATCGTCGCGGCCGAGGCCGACGGGCCGCCGCGGGTGCCGTTCGCGTGGTCGGGGGTCCGGCTGCACTCCCTCGGCGCGGGCCCCGACCTGCGGGTCAGGCTCACCCCGCGCGGCGACGGCACCATCGGGCTCCTCGTCGAGGACGCGGCGGGCGGCCCGGTCCTGACGGTCGCCGCCCTCACGGTCAGGCCGGTGGGCGCCGACCTCCTCGCCTCGCGCGAGCGGCCGCTGTACGAGCCGGTCTGGGAGCCCCTCGCCGCTCCGACGGCGGCCGGGGGCGACGTCGCGGTCCTGACGGGGACGGGCCTCGGCGAGATCACCGGATCCCCCGGGATCGTCGTCGCGGCGATCCGCTCCGCCGAGACCCACCCCGTGACCGGGGCGCACGCGGCGGCCCTCGCGGCCCTGGAGCTCCTCCAAGCCTGGCTCGCCGATCCGCGCTTCGAGGAGGCCACGCTGGTCCTCGCCACGCACGGCGCGGTCGCCGCCGGGCCGGACGAGACCGTCCGCGACCTTCCCGGCGCGGCCGTCTGGGGCCTGCTGCGCTCCGCGCAGGCCGAGAACCCCGGCAGGTTCGTCCTCCTCGACACCGCCGACCCGGCCGCCGTCGCGGCCGCCGCGGTCGCGACCGGCGAACCCCAGCTCGCCCACCGCGACGGCCGGTTCCACGCGCTCCGCCTCGCCAAGGTGCGCGCCGTCCCGGCCCCGATGGAGGGCCTCGACGGCACCGTCCTGATCACCGGCGGCACCGGGACGCTCGGCGCGCTGGTCGCCCGCCATCTCGTCACCCGGCACGGCGCCCGGAGCCTGCTGCTGACCAGCAGGCGCGGCCCCGCCGCGCCTGGGGCAGGCGAGCTCGCGGCGGAGCTGCGCGGCCTGGGGGCCGAGGTGACGGTCACCTCGGCCGACGCCGCCGACCCGGGCGCGCTCGCCGAGGTGTTCGCCGGCCACCGGGTCACCGCCGTCGTCCACGCGGCCGGGACCATCGACGACGCCACCGTCGGCACGCTCCGGCCGGACGCGCTCGCCGCGGTGCTGCGGGCCAAGGCCGACACCGCCTGGAACCTGCACCGGCTGGCCGGGGACACCGCGGCGCTCATCCTGTTCTCCTCGGCGACCGGCGTCCTCGGCAGCCCCGCGCAGGCCAACTACGCCGCCGCCAACGCCTTCCTGGACGCCCTCGCCGTCCAGCGGCACGGCGCCGGGCTCCCGGGCGCGGCCCTGGCCTGGGGCCTGTGGGCGGAGATCAGCGCGATGACCCGGGACGCCGACCACGCCAGGGTGCGGCGCGGCGGGATCAGGCCGATGCCGTCCGAGGAGGCCCTGGAGCTGCTGGACCTCGCGCTGGCCGCTGGCCGCCCCGTCCTAGTGGCCGCCGCCCTGGAGCAGCCCGCGCTGCGCGCCATGGCCCGCGACGGCGTGCTGCCGCCGATCTTCCGGGGCCTGGTCCGGCCGCCGTCCGCGCGGCCCCCGATGGACGGCGCGGCGCTCGCCGGGCGGCTCGCGGGCCTCGCCGGGCCCGAGCGGTCCGCGCTGCTGGCCGAGCTGGTCAACGCCCAGATCGCCGGGGTGCTCGGGCACTCCTCGGCCGCCGCGATCGAACCCGACCTGGCGTTCAAGGACCTGGGGTTCGACTCGCTCACCGCCGTCGAGCTGCGCAACCGGCTGAACGCCCTGACCGGGCTGCGGCTCCCCGCCGCGACGATCTTCGACCATCCGACGCCCGCCGCGCTGACGGAGCTGCTGCTGTCGCGGCTCGTCCCGGAGGCGTCGTCCCCGGTGGCGGCGCTGCTCACCGACCTCGACCGGATCGGGTCCGCCCTGGCCCGGCTCGACCCGGCCGACCAGACCGCCGTCGGGGACCGGCTGCGGAGCCTCGCCCGCTCCGCCAACGGCCACGGCGGCACCGCGACGGCGGAACGGATCCAGTCCTCGACCGCCGAGGAGATCTTCGAGCTCATCGACAACGAACTGTCCTGAGGGGGCCGCCATGACCGAGAACGACAAGGACAAGCTCGTCGGCTATCTGAAGCGGGTGACGACCGAACTGGCCGCCGCCCGCGACGAGCTGCGCAAGGTGCGGGCCGAGCGCACCGAGCCGATCGCGATCGTCGCGGCGGGCTGCCGCTACCCCGGCGGCGTCGCCTCCCCGGAGGAGCTGTGGGAGCTGGTCGCCTCGGGGACCGACGCGGTCGGCGCCTTCCCCGGCGACCGCGGCTGGGACGTCGAGGCGCTCTACTGCGCCGATCCGGAACGGCTCGGCACGAGCTACACCACCAGCGGCGGCTTCCTGGAGGACGCCGGGGACTTCGACGCCGCGTTCTTCGGCATGTCCCCCCGCGAAGCCCTCGCCACCGACCCCCAGCAACGC
>NZ_SMKU01000459.1 GCF_004349215.1 Actinomadura rubrisoli
GGTCGAGTGGCCCTCGGCGTCGATGGCGAGCGCGCTCAGCGGGTCGCCCTCGTCCAGGTTCGGCAGGCGCCGCTCCTGGTCGTCCCGGTCGGTGGCCGGGTCGTCGGCGCTCTCGACGTAGGCCTTCAGGAAGCCGTAGAAGGTGATCGTCTTGCCGGTCGCGCCGAACTCGGCCGTCTCGTTCCGGGTCGAGACACCGGTGACCCGGATCGACACGGACTGGCCGACCGCGTCCTTCATCTGGCTCGCGATCGTCCGCTTCCAGATCAGCTCGTACAGCCGGAACTGGTCGCCGGACAGGCGCGTCTCCGCCGGGGTGCGGAAACTGTCACCCGCCGGACGGATCGCCTCGTGCGCCTCCTGCGCGTTCTTCACCTTGGACGCGTAGACGCGCGGCTTGTCCGGGACGTACTCGCCGCCGAACAGCGTCGCCGCCTGCCGCCGCGCCGCGGTGATCGCCGTCTCCGACAGCTGGATCGAGTCGGTTCGCATGTAGGTGATGAAGCCGTTCTCGTACAGCTTCTGCGCCACCGACATCGTGTACTTGGCGGAGTACCCCAGCTTGCGGCTGGCCTCCTGCTGCAACGTCGTCGTACGGAACGGCGGGTACGGCTTGCGGGTGTACGGCTTGCGCTCGACCGACTTGACCTCGTACGGACGGTCACGCAGACGGTCGGCCAGCGCGCGCGCCGCCTCCTCGTCCAGGTGCAGGGTGTCCTTGGTCTTCAGCCTGCCGTCGGACGCGAAGTCGCGGCCCTGCGCCACGCGCTTGCCGTCCACGGACACGAGCCCGGCCTTGAACGCCTTCGGCTCCTCGGGCTTGCCCGTGTCGAACTGGGCCGCGATGTCCCAGTAGTGGGCCGGGACGAACGCGATCCGCTCCCGCTCCCGCTCCACGACGAGGCGCGTCGCCACCGACTGCACCCGGCCCGCCGAGAGCTTCGGCATGACCTTCTTCCACAGGACGGGACTGACCTCGTACCCGTACAGGCGGTCGAGGATGCGGCGCGTCTCCTGCGCGTTCACCAGCGGCATGTTCAGCTGCCGGGGGTTCGCGGCGGCCTGCTGGATCGCGTCCTTGGTGATCTCGTTGAAGACCATCCGGTGCACCGGCACCTTCGGCTTCAGGACCTCCTGGAGGTGCCAGGCGATCGCCTCGCCCTCCCGGTCCTCGTCCGTCGCGAGGAAGAGCTCGTCGGCCTCGGCGAGCAGCTTCTTGAGCTTGGCGACCTGGCTCCGCTTGTCGGCGTTGACGACGTAGAGCGGCTCGAACCCGTGCTCGACGTTCACGCCGAGCTTCGCCCACGGCTCGCCCTTGTGCTTGGCCGGCACCTCCGAGGCGCTCCCCGGAAGATCCCGGATATGGCCGATACTGGACTCCACGATGTAGCCGCGGCCCAGGTAGCCCGCGATCGTCTTCGCCTTCGCGGGCGATTCGACGATCACCAGGCGGGTACCGGATCCCCTGGCCTGGCCACTCTTCGCGGTGCCGTTCTTGGCTGGCACAGTCGCTCCAACCTCGCTGTCTGGTCTTCTCGCTCAGCTCTTCTTCTTACACAGGATTCCTACAACGTCGCATGACGGCGCGTTCATGCCCGCGGCTCCATCGCCGCCCGTGATCATCGCCCCGCCCCGGAAGGTCAGTGCAATTCTCACCACCGTGCGCGCCTCCGACAGGATGACATGCCGCCGCCGGGAGCGCGGACCGAGACGCCACCGTACGGTGCCCAACCCCCAGCCGACCAAGTAATAATGGTCGCGATGGTGGAGTACACCTACTTCGTTCTGTCCCTGCCGCGTGGCACCACGCGTGACACCGCCCGGCAGATCCTGACCGAGCACGCGGAGCGCGGCGGCTGGGAGATCGATCGATTGCGCCTCTACCCAGACGGTAGCCGCCGTATCCAACTCCGCCGCAAGGTCATCCGTCAGGTCCGTACGTTCTGACCGTTCCCGCGGGTTCACGTCTGTCACGTCCGTGCCGTCCGATCCCGTCCGGAGCGTAGCACTAAGTACGAATCCTATGACGTGGCGTAATCATAGCCGCCTCCAGACAGGGCTTCGCCCGCCCCGGACCGCGCCTCCGGGACGGGCGAAGCGTCTCACCTGGCCGGATCGGCGCCGTCCGGCCGATCGACCTCGTCGCTCAGCGGCGGCCGCCGAGCCGGATCCGGCGGGTCAGCGCCAGGGCCCCGGACACGGCGGCGAACATCGCCGCCACACCGAGCACCCACATCGACCCGGTCTTGGTCTGCGCAGTGATCGACGAGTGGGCCGCGACCGGCTTCATCGCACCGGCCTGATCCAGCTGCTCGGTCACGCCACCGACCTCGGGAGCCTTCACATCACCCGTGACGGGCACCGCGGACAGCCCCGGCAGCCTGACCCCGTCCACCCCCGGCACGCCCGTGCCCGGCACGCTCGCGCCCGGGAGCGGCCTGCTGTACGTCCGGGCGGACGACGCCACCGGCACGATCGGCGACGCGGGCACCGCCGCACCCGACGGCACCCCGGGGAGCCGCCGCACGGAGGTCAGGGTGGCCGGGTCGACCGGCGCCTGGCCGACACCGGGCAGCGTGTTGGAGTTGGCCTTGAGCAGACCCTTGGACTTGGGCAGCCCGTTGGTCTTGGGCAGCCCCTTGGTCTTGGGCAGGATCCCGCTGGCAGGCAGGGTCTCCGTGTTAGTCAGGCTCTCCGGCCTGGGCAGGACACCCGTTCCCGGAAGGGCGTTCGTCTCCGGAAGCATCTCGGTCTGGGGCAGCCCGTTCAGAGTGGCCGGAGCGTTCGGCGCGTTCGGCGCGGGCAGAGGGTTCGTCTGCGGACGGGTCTGCATGGTGCGCTGGGAGCCCGTCCCGGACAACACGTCCGAAAGGTCACCGGTCAGACCACCCGTCCCGGACAGGACGTCCGTCCCGGGCGCAGGGCCGGTGACGGAGCCGTACCGGGCCTTCTGACCGGCGGTAGGCAGCTTGCCCAAGACGGGCAGGGCCGCGCCCGGGCTCAACGGAAGGGACTTGCCCGCCTCTGCCACGGAGGGCAGACCTTCCGCACCAGGCAGAGGGGTGCTCCTCACCCGGTCGTAAGGGTGGTACCCGCCCTCACCGCCTTGGCACTGCGGCTCGGCGTGGCCGACGACGGCGGCGCCATTGCCGCAACCGCCCACAGGGGCCTCGCCCGGCGCGTTCCCCTGGTTGCCCCCGCCCACGCTGGACTGGCCGGACGTCCGGGCTCCCGATCCGTGCGCGCCCTTGACCAGCGTCTGGCCGTTGCAACTCGCCGCTGCGGCACCGAGGACGGCCGCGGCGTTCCCGCAGACCTCGACCGGGACGGTGATCGGAGCGTTCGCCTGGTTACCCGCCAGTACACCGGACGTGCCGGACGTGTGCTGACTGCCTCCAGAGCTGCTGCGCACGTGCGCGCCGCCCTCGCAGAACGCGCCCGCCTGACCCAGGAGCGCGACCGCGTTGCCGCACACGGTGGCCGGGATGCTGATGGGAGCGTTGGCCTGGTTCCCGCCGAGGACACTGAAATCGCCGTTGGTCGTCTGACCGCCGGAGCCGTGGCCGCCGTTGCGGACCGACGCCCCGCCCTGGCAGCCGGTCATGGCGTTGCCGATCGCGTTGCCGCAGACGTTGACCGGCGCGGAGATCGGCGCGTTGGCCTGGTTGCCGCCACCGACACTGGAGATGCCGGACGTGGTCTGCCGGGCGCCGGAGCGGCCGCCGTTCTTGACGACGGCGCCGCCCTCGCAGCCGGCCACCGCCTCACCGAAGATCGCCGCCGCGTTCCCGCACACGTTGACCGGCGCGGAGATCGGCGCGTTCAGCTGGTTGCCCGCCACGACGCCGCTCGCGCCGCTGGTGACCTGGCCGCCGCGGCCGCCGCCCGCGACCTTGGCGCCGCCCTTGCAGCCCGCGTCCGCCCGGCCGAAGATCGCGATCGCGTTGCCGCAGGCGTTGACGGGCGCGGAGATCGGCGCGTTCACCTGGTTCCCGGACCCGATCCCGTGCTCGCCGGAGGTCGTCTGCCCGCCGCCGCCGTTGCCGACGGACGAGCCGCCCTTGCAGCCCGTGTCCGTCTTGCCGACCACAGCGGCGGCGTTGCCGCAGGCGCTGACCGGCAGCGAGATGGGGGCGTTCATCTGGTTCCCGGACCCGACCCCGTGCTTGCCCGAGGTCTGCTGCCCGCCGCCGCCGTTGCCGACGGACGAGCCGCCCTTGGACACGCTGCGGGCGGTGCCACCGACGGCGGCGCCGTTCCCGCTGACGTCGACCGGCGCGGAGATCGGCAGGTTGAGCTGGTTACCACCGAGGACACTGCCATCGCCGTTCGTGACGTCGGCGAAGGCGCTGGTGGGGATGGTGGTGGCACCGAGAGCGACAAAGCTCGCAGTGAGTACCGCGGCACGGGAGGTGCCTCTGGCCCACGTTCGCATGATGCTCCGTTCGGGGAGATGTTGATTCGGAAGGGACGAGACGCGCGTTCGCCGACGCGCCGGTCTCGTGGGAATCGGCGTGCCGCCGTTGGACGGCATGCCTCGAACCGGCCCGGGCCGTGAGGGCGCGGGTCCGGAGACTGAGATCAGGGGCTAGTCAGGCGCGAAGGACGGCTCGTCCGCCGCTGTGCGGACGGCCGGGGGCAGCACGCCGAGAGCGCGTGGCCGCGACACCTTCGGAAGGGCCGGGCCCCAGGACGGGACGCCCGGGAGCCCGGTGGACGCGCCAAAGACAGAGAGGACACCGGCCGCTGAATGCGTGTCGGTCTTGGCGGGCGCCGGAAGCGGCACAGGGCGGTGCTTCACAACGGGCGCCTTCGACGTCGTCGCCCTGCTCACCTTGTAAACCCGCGGAACGACACGATGATGCTGCCGCAGGGGCCGTACATGACCCCGCACATGTTCCGAATGCTGCGGCCTCACCACAGGCGCCTTGGGCCGCACCACACGGGACGCGGCTGAAGACACAGGAGCCACCGGAAGCGACACCTCCGCGCGGGGCGCCTTTTTCTCCACGGTCTGGACGACGCCGCCGATCGGCTTCACACCGTCCACCGCCTGGCCCACCAAAGGCGCCTTCTCCACGAGCCGAGAGGGCACGTCGGGGATCTCATCGGCGTGCGCGGCACCGCCGAGCAGCCAGCCCGCGAACAGCAGGCCGACGATCACCAGCAGCCGGTGCAGGGGACGGCAAGCGGCGATGCGGCGCAGCCGGACGGAGACCGCCCGTGCCCGCGCCGCATCGTGTGCCACCGCTCGCCCTCCATCCGCAACGGACCAAACCATCCCCTACAGATGGTGACCGTAGCACCACGGATCGCACCGGCAACGGCAATTCCCGAGAAAAGTCAGGACCGATCGAGGAAATGATCGAGGACCCTTACCCCGAATCGCAGACCGTCCACGGGAACGCGCTCGTCGACCCCATGGAACATTCCGGAAAAGTCCAACTCTGGGGGCAATTTCAGCGGCGCGAAACCGAAGCACCGCATCCCCAGCCGCGCGAACGCCTTGGCGTCCGTCCCTCCGCTCAGGCAGTACGGCACCGGCAGCGCCCCCGGGTCCTCCGAGGTCAGCGCGGCCTCCATGGCCTCGATGAGCGCCCCCTCGTAATCCGTCTCGACCGCGTGATCGTGATGGACGAAATCGCGCTGAACGTCCGGTCCGAGCAGTTCGTCCACGGTCGCGAAGAAGTCCGCCTCATATCCCGGCAGAAATCGCCCATCCACCTGTGCCTGGGCCGTCTGCGGAATGACGTTCGTCTTGTACCCCGCGTCCAACCGCGTCGGATTCAGCGTGTGCCGCAGCGTCGCCCCGATCATCCGCGCCATCGGCCCGATCTTCTCCAGGCACTTCTCCGGCTCGTCCGGATCGAACTCCACCCCGTACGCCATGCATGTCCGCTCCAGGAACGCCCGCACGGTCTTCGTCAGCTGCACAGGGAAGTCATGCGACCCCAGCCGAGCGACCGCCGCCGCCACAGCCGTCACAGCGTTGTCCGGATGCACCATCGACCCGTGCCCGGCGGTCCCCTTGGCGGTCAGGTTCATCCACGCGATGCCCTTCTCCGCCGTCTCGATGAGATACATCCGCCGGTCCCCGGGCACGGTCAGGCTGAACCCCCCGACCTCCCCCACGGCCTC
>NZ_SMKU01000045.1 GCF_004349215.1 Actinomadura rubrisoli
TTTCGGTGGGGAGCCGGGGGGCCATGGACGCGTGGCATCGCATAGGTTCTTTCCTGAGGACGGACCACCTGTGGATTGCGGGATTGGGGACGAAGGCGCGCGATGGCAGGCGAGGTACTTCAACTCCGCGGAGTCGGGGTCAGGCGCGAGCGGGCCACCCTGCTGCGCGACGTCACATGGACGGTCAACGAGAACGAGCGATGGGTGATCGTCGGTCCCAACGGGGCGGGCAAGACGACCCTGCTCCAGATCGCCGCCGCGATGCTGCACCCGACCGTGGGCTCGGTCGAGGTCCTGGAGGAGGAGATCGGCCGCACCGACGTCTTCGAGCTGCGCCCCCGCATCGGCATCGCCAGTTCGGCGGTCGCCGAGCGGGTCCCGACCGGCGAGAAGGTCATCGACCTGGTGCTGACCGCGTCGTATGCGATCCTCGGCCGCTGGCGGGAGGAGTACGACTCCACCGACGTGTCCCGCGCCGTCGAGCTGCTGGACGCGCTGGGCTGCGCCGATCTTCTCCGCCGCAGGTTCAGCACGCTGTCGGAGGGCGAGCGCAAGCGGGTGCAGATCGCCCGCGCGCTGATGCCCGACCCCGAGCTCCTGCTGCTGGACGAGCCCGCCGCGGGCCTCGACCTCGGCGGCCGTGAGGACCTCGTCGCCCGGCTCGGCCGGCTCGCCGACGATCCCGCGGCGCCGACGATGGTGATGGTCACGCACCATGTGGAGGAGGTCCCGGAGGGCTTCACCCACGCGCTGCTGCTGCGCAAGGGCGAGGTCGTCGCGCAGGGCAAGGTCGACGAGGTCTTCACGGGCGAGCACCTGGCGGCCTGCTTCGGCCTTCCGCTGGACGTGGAGCGCCAGAGCGGCCGCTGGTACGCCCGCGCCGCCCGCTGACCACCCACGCGCCGATCCTCCCCCCGTTTTCCGCCGCCCGCTCGGGAGTCGGAAGGAAATTCGCATCTGTCCCAAAGGGGCGACGCGACTTACGATCCAGGTGTGACCCCCACGTTGGTCCTGGCCGTCATCGTCGTCGCGGTGGGCGCGCTCCTGGTCTACCGGGCCGTGCGGATCGTCCCGCAGGCGACGGCCGACATCATCGAACGGTTCGGCCGCTACCACCGGACCCTGCACGCCGGGCTCAGCGTCGTGATCCCGTTCGCTGACCGGGCCCGCGCCCGGATCGACCTGCGCGAGCAGGTGGTCCCGTTCGTCCCGCAGCCGGTGATCACGTCCGAGAACCTCGTGGTGAGCATCGACACGGTCATCTACTACCAGGTCACCGACGCCAAGGCCGCCACGTACGAGGTCGCCGACTTCCTCACCGCGATCGAGCAGCTCACGGTCACGACGCTGCGCAACATCATCGGCGGCATGGACCTGGAGCGCACCCTCACCTCCCGCGAGGAGATCAACACCGAGCTGCGCGGCGTCCTGGACGAGGCGACCGGCAAGTGGGGGATCCGCGTCAACCGGGTCGAGCTGAAGGCCGTGGACCCGCCCGACTCCATCAAGGACGCGATGGAGAAGCAGACCCGCGCCGACCGCGACAAGCGCGCCTCGATCCTGACCGCCGAGGGGCAGAAGCAGTCGGCGATCCTGACCGCCGAGGGCGAGCGGACCTCGTCCGTCCTGCGGGCGCGCGGGGAGGCGGAGGCGGCGGTGCTGTCGGCCGAGGCGGACGCGAAGGCGCAGGCCGCGCGGGCGCGGGGGCAGGCCCAGGCCATCGCGACGGTGTTCAAGGCGATCCACGAGGGCAAGCCCGACCAGCGGCTGCTCGCCTACCAGTACCTGCAGACCCTCCCGAAGATCGCCGAGGGCGGTGCGAACACGGTGTGGGTCGTCCCGAGCGAGATGGGCAAGGTGCTGGAGGGGCTCGGCGGCTTCTTCGGCGCGGCCGGAGCCGCCGGAGCCGCCGGAGCCGCTGGAGCCGCTGGTGCGGCCGGAGCGGCCGGAGCGGCCAGCGCGGCCGCCGCGCAGGCCGAGCGCGACGCCGTTCCCTCGCCGCGCCCGGAACCCGTCCCGGAAAGCGACGACACGGGCGTCCTGCGCGACGACCTGGACGCCAACGGCCGGCCGAGGGACGACGAGGATTACCGTCCCTTCGCCCGCTGACCACGGGTCCGGGCCTCCCTCTCGCGGTCCCAGAGCCCCGGGGTTCGGGCGTGAGCTGCGGAGTCTCTACGATCGGGAGCGCCATGAAGATCTCGTAGAGCTGGGATGGGCCGGACTTGAACGTGCTGGACGCGCTCGCGGTGTTCGCGGCGGGGATCGCCGCCGGAGGCATCAACACGATCGTGGGCTCCGGCACCCTGATCACCTTCCCGACGCTGCTGGCCCTCGGGTACGTGCCGGTGGTGGCCAACGTCTCGAACAACATCGGGCTCGTCCCGGGCACGGTGACCGGCGCGTACGGCTACCGCGAGGAGCTGAAGGGGCAGCGGGAGCGGCTGCTGCGGCTCGGCAGCGCCTCGGTGGTCGGCGCGATCGTCGGCAGCCTGCTGCTGCTCGGCCTGCCCGCCGAGGCGTTCAAGTTCATCGTCCCCGCGCTGATCGTGGTCGCGCTGGTGCTCGTGGTGGTCCAGCCCCGCCTCCAGCGCTGGATGCTGCGGCGGCGCGAGGGAGAGGGCCGCGCGCACGGCGGTCCGTGGCTGTGGGCGGGGGTCCTGCTCGCGGGCGTGTACGGCGGCTACTTCGGCGCCGCGCAGGGCATCGTGCTGATCGCGCTGCTCGGCATCGCGCTGGACGACGACCTGCAGCGGGTCAACGCGGCCAAGAACGTCCTGTCGGCTGTCGTGAACGGCTCGGCGGGGCTGCTGTTCATCGCGATGTCGATCTTCTCGGACACGCGGATCGACTGGTGGGCGGTGCTGCTGATCGCCGCCGGCTCCATCGTCGGCGGGCTGATCGGGGCCCGGGTCGGACGGCGGATCCCGCCGCTGGTGCTGCGCGGGGTGATCGTGGCGGTGGGCCTCGTCGCCATCGCGAATTTGCTGCTCTGACCAGCGGTTTCGGCGCGTCCGGGCGGCCCAGGGAAGGGTTGCCGGTGCCCGGTTCTGGGTATAAGTCGAATATACGTTCGACAGAGAGGGTCGCGCCGATGAAGGGCGACAGGGTGGAGATCGTCATCGACGCCGGGGGCGAGGGGACGCGGGCGTACGAGGTCGTCGCGAGCCGGGCCGGCCGCCGCGTGGAGGTGGCGACCCGCCGCGGGGTCGTGGAGGTCAGCGAGGTCACCCGGACGGGCACCGCCGTCCGGACGGCACGGTTCATGGCCAGCCGCGTGCTGGCCCTCGTGGAGTACCCCATCGCGGACGAGGCCCGCCCCGACGAGACCGATTCGAGCTGACCGGAGAGACCCGAGCCGACCGGAGCGGCCCCCAGGGGTTCAGGCGATGGGGCGGACCTGGACCAGGCCGTCATCGGTGACCCGCGTCTCGAAGGAGGGCTGGCGGCCGGTGGCGGGGCCGTGCACGACCGAGCCGTCCCGCACCCGGAACGTGCTGCCGTGCCAGGGGCAGACGACGCAGACGTCGGCGTTGTCGTCGGTGACGACGCGGCCCTGGTGCAGGGGCCCGGCGAGGTGGCTGCAGCGGTCGGCGAGGACGTGGATGTCGTCGCCGGTCCGCAGGACGAACAGGCTGATGTAGCCGAGGCGGCGGTGCACGGGCCACCCGTCCGGCAGTTCGGACGCGGGGCACAGGTCGTGCCAGCCGAGCCCGACCAGGTGCGCGACCTGGTCGGCGTGGCTGGCGCCCGCGGCCTGCCGGAACGCCAGGTGCCCGCCCAGGTAGCCACCAGCCAGCAGCGCGCTGAGGCCGGCGAACCCGAGCGCCCGCCCGGCGGAGTCCCGGCCCTGGTAGCGGGCCACGAGGGACGCCGAGTAGAGCACGCTCGCGGTGGCCGTCCCGGCGGCGTGGACGAGCCCGACCCGCTGCTGCTCGCGGTGCAGGGCCGACCAGTCGGCGAGGCCGGTGAGCGCGGTCGGGACGGCGCCCGCGAGCCCGGCGGCCACCAGGACCCGCGAGGCGCGCCGCGTCCCCGGGATCAGGTCGAGGACGGCGGCCGACATCCAGCAGCCCATCGGCACGTCCGTCAGCGGCGGGTGCGCGGGGTGCCCGATCGGGACGCCGTGCAGCGCGTCCTTGACCGGCCCGGGGCGCAGCGTCCGCCGCACGGCCTTGGAGATCACGCGGATCGTGCGGTCGAGGCCCTGGGCGTGCTCCAGGCCCTCGGCCGTGTCCACCAGACGCTGCGACGCCTGCGGCCCGGACACGCGCCGGAAGATATTGCTCGCCCGTCGGTTCATGTCCCTCCTCAGGTGCGTGCATCCGGTTCCGAAACAGACGGCCGTAATGGGACTCTCGTTGCGACACTAGTCTTCGTGTTCACCGGCGGCCACCCGGGGGACGGCCTCCCGGCGGTACGGCACCGGCCTGACCGGCCTCCCGCGTACCTACCTGCAGGTAGGACCCCTAAACCCCGTGATCTTCCGGCGCCGGGCTCCGGCGGCGTCCGGCAGTGTCTTCTGCGGAGCGGCGCCTTCGCTTAGAGTGAGGAGAACTGCACACGACCGGACGGGCCGAGCAGATGGACGATGCCATGGGAACGGCCGCCCTCTCCACCGTCATCCGCTCCGACGCGTCGCTGATCGCGGAGGTCGGGCTGCGGTTCCCCGGCTGGGCCGCGTGGCGCAGCGGCACCTTCCGCTGGTGGGCCTACCGCACGGCGGCCGCCGCGCTCACGATCGGGCAGCTGCGCGCCGGGTGCCGTCTGATCGTCGACGCCGACACCTTCACCGAGCTGTGCTCCGCCATCGGCGCGGAGAACGACCTCGCCCACCGCGCCGAGCCCGCGGCGGCCCTGCCCGGCACCGCCTGCGCCTGAGCGGCCGCACCCGGCCACCGCCCGCGGGCCTCAGCACGGCCGCCGCCCGTGGTTCGGAAGTCGCAGCGGTTCGGAAGTCGCAGCGGTTCGGGGGTCACAGCGGTTCGAAGGTCACAGCGGTTCGAGGGTCACCGGGACGCCGTTGAAGACGGCGTTGCCCGACAGGGGGTCGATCCGCATCTCGTCGGTGACGGCGTTGACGTTCACCCCGGCGTGCTTCGCGGCGACGCCCGTGCGGGTGCCGGGGCGGTCGTGGCCCCAGCCGTGCGGGAGGCTGACGACGCCCGCCATGACGGTGTCGGTCGGCTCGGCGACGGCCTCGACGGCGCCCGTCCGCGACACGACCCGCACGGTGTCGCCCGCGGCGATGCCGAGGCGGGCGGCGTCGGCGGGGTTGAGCTGGAGCGTGCAGGTGTTGGAGCCGCGCACCAGTTCGGGGACGTTGTGCAGCCAGCTGTTGTTGGAGCGCAGGTGGCGGCGGCCGATGAGCACGAGGCCGGTGGGGGCGGTGTCGGCGAGGGCGGAGTGGAGCCGGTCGACGTCGGCGGCGAACGTGGGCGGGCACAGCTCGACGCGGCCGGACGTGGTGCACAGGACCTCGTCCAGCCTGGGGTCGAGGGCACCGAGGTCGACGCCGTGCGCGTGCTCGGTGCGGAGCCTGGTCAGGGTGAGGCCGGACGGATCGGCGCCGAACCCGTCGCCGTAGGGGCCGAGCCGGAGCATCATGTCGAGGCGCTGCTCGGTGAGGGTGCCGGTGTCGAGCATCTTGCGCAGCTCGTCCGGCTCCCGGCCGTGCACCGGCGACGCCTCCAGCGCGGTGGCCTTCTCCAGCGTCGTCCTGATGATCATCTCGTCGAGCGCGGCCGGGTCGCTGCCCGCTCCAGAAGTGATCATGGCGAGCCGGGCGAGCAGCTCCGCCTCGCTCGGACGGCCGTCCGCCGGCGGCACGATCGGCGGCGAGTAGCGCGCGTAGTTCCGGACGGCGAGGCCCAGCAGCGCGAGGTCGTAGTGCGGCGTCTGCGCCGGGCGCGGCGGCGGCAGGATCACGTGCGCGTGCCGGGTCGTCTCGTTCAGGTACGGGTCGACGCTCACCATGAAGTCGAGCCCGGCGAGCGCGCGGTCGAGCCGCTCGCCGTTCGGGGCCGACAGCACCGGGTTCCCGCCGATGGTGATCAGCGCCCGGATCCGCCCCTCGCCGGGCGTCTCGATCTCGTCGGCGAGCGTGGCGACGGGAAGCTCGCCGTTGACCTCGGGGAGCCCGCGGACGCGGCTGCGCCAGCGCCCGGTCGTGAACGGCCTCTTGCGCCGGTACACGGGCGCGTGCGCGGGACGCGGGAACATCGCGCCGCCCGGACGGTCGAGGTTCCCGGTCAGGACGTTGAGGACGTCCACGAGCCAGCTGTTGAGCGTCCCGTACGCCTGGGTACAGGTGCCGATGCGCCCGTAGACGGCGGCGCGTCCGGCTGCGGCCAGCTCGCGGGCCGTGCGCCGGATGACCGCGGCGGGGATGCCGGTGACGGAGGCGACGCGCTCCGGAGGGAAGTCGACGGCGAGGGCGCGCAGGTCGTCCAGGCCGTTGACGCGTCCGGCGAGGTGCTCGGCGGTGGTGGCCAGGTCCTCGGCGAACAGCGTGTGGACGAGCGCGATGAGCAGGTACGCGTCCGTGCCCGGACGGATGAACAGGTGCTCGTCGGCGAGGGCGGCCGTGCGGGTCCGGCGCGGGTCGACCACCGTGACCTTGCCCCCGCGCGCCTGGATGGCCTTGAGCCGTCCAGGGAAGTCGGGCGCCGAGCAGAGGCTTCCGTTGGACTCCAGCGGGTTGGCGCCGAGCATCAGCAGATGGTCGGTGCGGTCCAGGTCCGGTACGGGGATGGCCAGGGGGTCGCCGAACATGTGCCCGCAGCTGACGTGCTTCGGCATCTGGTCGGCGGTGCTGGCCGTGTAGAAGTTGCGGGTGCCGAGCGCCTTGACGATCGCGCCCGCGTAGAGCGGGCCCGCCACCGAGTGGGCCGTCGGGTTGCCGATATAGACGGCCACGGAATCCTTGCCGTGCTCGGCGATGAGACGGGTCAGTTCCCGCCGGACGATCTCGAACGCGCCGTCCCAGCCCGCGGGAATGTGCGCCGGCGGCCGGGAGCCCGCGGCGGGAGCCGCGTCGCCGTCGAGGACGAGCGCCTCGGTCAGCCGGTCGGGGTCGCCGTCCAGGCTTCCGAGCGTCGCGCCCTTGGGGCAGATGAATCCCTTGCTGAACGGGTCGTTCCTGTCCCCGCGGACGCGCTTCACCACCCCCGCGCCGTCCAGGGTCAGCTCCAGCCCGCACAGGGCTTCGCAGAGGGGGCAGGTGCGGAAGGCCGTGCGGTCGCCCATCGGACGCTCCTTGTCAGCGGGGCCGTTTTCCATGATGGCGCGTTCCATCCGAGGGCGCCATTCCCGGGGGGTTCGGGCATAGCCCGGACGCCATTTTCGGAGTTACTTTGAAGGAGGGGACTTTTGGCCGCCCCAGGGAGCTGCTATGGAGCCGTGGATCGCCTGGCTGCTGCTGGCGGCGCTGCTCGGGATCGCCGAGCTGCTCACGCTGACCCTGGCGCTCGGGCTGCTGGCCGTCGCGGCGCTGGCCGCCGGGCTGACCGGCGCGCTCGGGCTCCCGCTCGGCGCGCAGGTCGCGGTGTTCGCGGCCGGTTCGATCGCCGGCCTCGCCGTGGTGCGCCCGATCGCGCACCGGCACATCAAGCAGCCGCCCGCGCTGCGCACCGGCACCGCCGCGCTGGTCGGGCGGGAGGCCTTCACGCTGACCGAGGTCAGCCGCGCGGGCGGTCGCGCCCGGATCGGGGGCGAGGAGTGGACGGCCCGTCCCTATGACCCCGACCTGGTCATCCCGGCGGACACCCCCGCCGACGTCCTCGCCATCGAGGGGGCCACGGCCCTGCTGTACCCCGTCCCCGGCCGGGACGGGTGAGGAGCCATCATGACCGATATCGCCATCGCCGTCCTCGTCGTCCTGATCGCGGGGGTGATCGTGCTGGCCACCGCGGTGACGCGGACGGTGTGGATCGTCCCGCAGGCGCGGGCCCGCAACGTCGAGCGCCTGGGCCGCTACAACCGCACGCTCGAACCGGGGATCAGCTTCGTCGTGCCGTTCGTGGACCGCGTGAAGTCCCTCATCGACCTGCGCGAGCAGGTGATCGCCTTCAAGGCGCAGCCCGTCATCACCGAGGACAACGTGGTCGTGCACATCGACACCGTGCTGTTCTTCCAGGTCACCGACCCGCGTGCCGCCGACTACGAGATCGTCGACTATATCAAGGCGATCGAGCAGCTCACCGCGACGACGCTGCGCAACGTGATCGGCACCCTGGACCTGGAGGCCACCCTGACCTCCCGCGACCGGATCAACACCGCGCTGCGCGGCGTTCTGGACGACGCGTCCGGCAAGTGGGGCATCCGCGTGACCCGCGTGGAGATCAAGGCGATCGAGCCGCCCGCCTCCATCAAGGACGCGATGGAGAAGCAGATGCGCGCCGAGCGGGAGAAGCGCGCCGCGATCCTGACCGCCGAGGGCGCGCGGCAGTCCAAGATCCTCACCGCGGAGGGCGACAAGCAGTCGTCGATCCTCAAGGCCGAGGGCGCCAAGCGGGCGGCCATCCTGGAGGCCGAGGGCCAGTCCGCGGCGATCGAGCAGGTCTTCGCCTCGATCCACGCCGCCGACCCGGACCCGAAGCTGCTCGCCTACCAGTACCTTCAGACGCTCCCGAAGCTCGCCGAGGGCCAGGGCAGCACGTTCTGGGTGATCCCCAGCGAGGTCACGACGGCGCTCCAGGCGGTGTCGCAGGCGTTCGGCGGCTCGCTGGACGAGGCCACCTCGGCCCTCGGCCGCGCCGCCCGTCCGCCCGCCGGCTCCTCGGGCCGTCCGGCCGACGACTCGTCCTCCCGTTCCGGCCTGGAGGCGCCCGCGTCGCCCGAGCTCTCCGCCGGGGAGGAGCACGCCATCACCCCGCCGTACGAGCTGGCGCCCGGCGACACGCAACAGGCAACGTCCGGATAAGCTCGCCCTTTTCAGGGAACCGGTGTCGCCGAGCGGACACCTGGAGGGTATGAACCCGCAAACCCCCACGGACGCCGAGTTGTGGCGCCGGGCGCGTGACGGAGACGAGCGGGCCTTCGGGACGCTCTTCGACCGGCACGCGCGGACGGTCTACAACTACTGCTTCCGGCGCACGGCGAGCTGGTCGGAGGCGGAGGACCTCACCTCGGTGGTCTTCCTGGAGACCTGGCGGCGGCGCGCGCACGTCTCCCTGCCGTCCGGGTCGATGCTGCCCTGGCTGTACGGCGTCGCCACCAACGTCTTGCACAACCACCGCCGGAGCCTGCGCCGGCACCGGCAGGCGCTGTCGCGGCTGCCCGCGCCGGTGCCGCAGCCGGACGGCGCGGACGAGGCCGCGGAACGGCTGGACGCCGAGCGCCGCATGCGGCAGGTGATGGACTCGATCAAGACGCTGCCGCGCCACGATCGGGAGGTGCTCGTCCTGTGCGTCTGGGAGGGGCTCGGCTACGCGGAGGCGGCGGAGGCGCTCGGCATCCCGGTCGGCACGCTCCGGTCCCGGCTGGCCCGCGCCCGCGCGCGCCTGCGCGACGCCCCGCCGGAACCCGATCCGGAACCGGGTCCGGTGCCCGGACACATGAAGGGTGAACGCCCCACGCCGCACTTCTCGGAGGAGACCTCATGAACGATCTCGTCCCGCCGCGCCGGGATCTTCCGCAGGGCCGCCACGAGGCCCTCCGCGCGCATCTGATCGGCGAACTCCCCGCTCGGCGCGGGATGCGCCACCGCCGTCGCCTCGCAGTCGGGGGCCTCGCCGCGGCGGGACTGGCCGCGGCCGCCGCCGTGGTCGTCCTCGTCCCCGCCGGCGGGGAGGACCACGGTCCGGTGCTGACGAACGTCGGCGCCACGGAGGTCCTCACGCGGGCCTCCCGCGCCGCCGCTGCCCGTCCCGACCTCAAGCCGCGCCCCGACCAGTTCCTCTACGTGGAGTCCAGGGACTACCAGCGCCCCGGCCCGGACCCCGAGGTGGAGGAGGGCGGGGCCGGAAAGCGGCGCGCCTGGCTCTCGATCGACGGCCGGCACGCCGGGCTCATCCGCGGTTCCGAGAACGGGCGGAAGGAAGAGAGCACCTGGCTGTGCTCGAACTCCGCAGAGGGGCAGGAGGGCGCGGCGAATCCGACGAGCCGCAACCCGAGGGTCGACCTCGCCCACCCGCCGACCGGCTGCCGCAGCGAGGGGGCCCTCCTGACCGGGATGCCGAACAGCGTCGAGGCCATGCGCCGCTGGCTCTACAAGCATTCCCACGGAGACAACCCGCCGGACGTCCAGGCGTTCACCACCGTGGGGGACTCCATCCGCGAGCACTACGTCCAGCCGAGGACGCTGTCGCTCCTCTTCGCCGCGGCGGCGCGCCTGCCCGGCGTCACCGTCACGCGCGGCGTCACCGACCTGGCCGGGCGCAAGGGCATCGCCGTCGGGCAGACGTGGCAGCAGGTCCGCAAGGAGCTGATCTTCGACGCCCGCACCTACGCGCTCCTGGGTGAACGGACGGTCGTGGACCTGCAGAGCACGTGGCGACCGTCGGGCGCCTCGCCGTCACCGTCCGGGTCGGCGAGGGCACCGGGCAAGCAGGGCACGGTGCTGTACGCGTCGGCGGAGCTCAAGATGGCGGTGACCGACAGGGCGGGGCAGCAGCCCCGCTGACCAGGGCGTACCGGTTCACAGAGGGGCGGCCCCGCCATCGGGGCCGCCCCTACGGGCGCGGATCAGGAGCCGTTGACGCTCAGGCCCTTGGCGACGCGGTCACCGAGGTCCTTGTGGACGTTGCGCCAGTACTCCACGACGCGCTTCTTCATGTCGCCGGTCACCTCGGGGGCGGTGGCGTGCGCGACGATGTTGCCGACCAGGTGGTCGCGGTCGGTGCCGGACAGGACCTTCTCCCACAGGGCGCGGGGCTGGACGTAGTCGTCGTCGTCGCGGTGCCGCGTGGAGGCGCTGCGGACGATCTCGCCCGCGACCTCGTAGCTGTCGTCCTTCCACAGTTCCGGGTCGGCGACGGGGCCGCCCATGCTGTTCGGCGCGTACACCGGGTCGCTGGAGTTGTAGTAGGCCATCGCGCCGTCCTTGTTGTAGGTGTGCACCTCGTTCTTCGGACGGTTGACGGGCAGCTGGAGGTAGTTCGGGCCGATCCGGTACCGGTGGGCGTCGGGGTAGGAGAACAGGCGGCCCTGCAGCATCTTGTCGGGGGACGCGCCGATGCCGGGGACGAGGTTGGAGGGCTCGAAGGCCGCCTGCTCGATCTCGGCGAAGTAGTTCTCCGGGTTCCGGTTCAGCGTCCACCTGCCGATGGTGATCGGCGGGTAGTCGCCGTGCGGCCAGACCTTGGTCAGGTCGAACGGGTTGAACCGGTAGTCGGCGGCGTCCTCGAACGGCATGACCTGGACCTGGACGGTCCACGACGGGTGGTCGCCCCGCTTGATGGCGTCGTACAGGTCGCGGATGTGGAGGTCGTGCTCCGCCGCGTCGGCCTCCTCGCGCGTGAGGTTCTTGATTCCCTGGTCGGTCTTGAAGTGGTACTTGACCCAGAACTTCTCGCCCGCCGCGTTGTACCAGAGGAAGGTGTGCGAGCCGTAGCCGTTGATGTGCCGCCAGCTCGCCGGGGTGCCGCGGTCGGTCATCAGGAGCGTGACCTGGTGGGCCGTCTCGGGCGACAGCGACCAGAAGTCCCACTGCATGTTGTGGTCGCGCAGGTGGTTGTCGGCGCGGCGCTTCTGCGAGTGGATGAAGTCGGAGAACTTCTGCGGGTCACGGACGAAGAAGATCGGCGTGTTGTTGCCGACGAGGTCGTAGACGCCGTCCTCGGTGTAGAACTTCATTGCGAAGCCGCGCGGGTCGCGTGCGGCGTCGGCGCTGCCCAGCTCGCCCGCGACGGTGCTGAACCGCACGAGCGACTCGGTCCGCGCGCCCTTCTGGAACAGCTTCGCCTTGGTGAACTGGCTGACGTCCTCGGTGATCTCCAGGACGCCGAACGCGCCGCCGCCCTTGGCGTGCACGACCCGCTCGGGGACGCGCTCGCGGTTGAAGTGCGCCATCTTCTGGATGAGGTAGTGGTCCTGCAGCAGAAGCGGGCCGTTAGGGCCGACGGACTGCGAATGCTCGTCGCTGGGGGCGGCGTTGCCGGCGTCGTTGGTGGTGGTGGGCCTGTAGGACATGGGCGCGGTTCCTTCCTCGCTCCGTTGGTGATGCGGATCCGCGGGGGTCGTCGGCCGGGCGGCAGTCCAGGTGGTGGTGGTTGTCGCCTACGCGGCTCAACCTATCCCCCTAAAGACGAAGCATTCAAGAGAATGAATTGTACGTCTTTAGATTCCGGCGCCCTGGCCGCCGGGACCGGACGGGCCGTCCGGCGAACTTCCGCTTGATCACCCGAATCCAAGTGTGCTGAGAAGTTCGAGCAGGGAGGACGTCATGGGAGCTGGACGTGGGACGAGGCGGGCGTCCGCCCTGCTGGCAGGCCCGATGCTGGCCGTGGCGCTCGCGACGGGCGGATGCGGCGTCCTGGCCTCGGCCTCGGACGGCGAGAAGCCCTCGGGGCAGCCGTTCACCGTCGCGTTCGGCGGCGACGTGCACTTCGAGGGGGAGCTGCGCGCCCGGCTCGACGCGTCCCCCGACACCGCGCTCGGCCCGGTCGCGGACCAGCTGAGGCGCGCCGACCTCGCCATGGTCAACCTGGAGACGGCGGTCACCGCGGGCGGCACCCCCGCCCCGAAGCAGTTCACGTTCCGCGCGCCGCCCGCGGCCTTCCGGGCCTTGAAGGCCGCCGGCGTGGACGTGGCGACCATGGCGAACAACCACGGCATGGACTACGGCGAGACCGGCTTGCAGGACTCGCTGGCCGCCGGGAGGCAGGCCGGGTTCCCCGTCGTGGGCATCGGACGGAACACGGGCGAGGCGTTCCGTCCGCACCGGGTCACGGTCAAGGGGGCGAAGGTCGCGGTCATCGGCGCCACCCAGGTGCTGGACGACAACCTGATCCAGGCGTGGACGGCGACGGGCGCCAAGGCCGGGCTCGCCTCCGCCAAGGACGCGCCGCGCCTCGTCCAGGCCGTGAAGGACGCCCGCGAGGACTCCGACGTCGTGATCGTCGACCTGCACTGGGGGCAGGAGCTCAACTCGTGCGCCACCCCCGCCCAGCGGCAGCTCGCCGCGCAGCTCGCCGACGCCGGCGCGGACGCGATCGTCGGCAGCCACGCGCACGTGCTCCTCGCGGGCGGCTACCTCAAGGGCAAGTACGTCCACTACGGCCTCGGCAACTTCGTCTTCTACAACTCCGCCGGGCGGACGGCGCAGAGCGGCGTCCTCACCCTGACGTTCGACCCGCGCGCCAAGGCGACCCGCGTGACCCGCGCCGACTGGGCCCCGGCGCAGATCTCCGGCGGCGTCCCGCGGCCGCTGACCGGAACCGCCGCCCAGCAGGCCCGCGCGGAGTGGGAGTCCCTGCGCCGCTGCGCCGATGTGAAGGCGTCCGCCGCCTGATCCTCCGGGGGTTTCACGTGAATCATCGGGCGCCCGGTTCCGGCCGCGGGTGACGCGCATCGGCGGAGCGTCCGGCGGCCGTGTCATGCTTGCCCGAGCCGATCAGGGAGGTCCGATGCGGGGGAACACGGTCGCGATGGTGGCCGTCACCGGGGTCGCGGCGCTGGTCGCGGGCGCGTGCGGCGGCGGCTCGGGCGGCGGCTCCAAGGCCGAGGGCGCGACCCCGCCGGGCGCGTCGTCCGCCCCGGCGAAGGGCTCCGGCGGGCGGCCGACGGCGTCCCCCAAGCAGCCGATCATCATCGCCTTCGGCGGCGACACCCACTTCGAGGGCTCGCTGCGCTCCCGCCTGGCGAGCCCGAAGACCGCGCTCGGCCCGGTCGCCAGGACGCTGCGCGCCGCCGACCTCGCCATGGTCAACCTGGAGACGGCGATCACCACGGGCGGGACGCCGGCGCCCGGCAAGGAGTTCACCTTCCGCGCCCCGGCGTCGGCGTTCGCGGCGCTGAAGGGCGCGGGCGTGGACGTGACGTCCATGGCCAACAACCACGGCATGGACTACATGGAGGAGGGCCTGCGCGACACCCTCGCGGCGATCAAGCGCACCGGCTTCCCCGTCGTCGGCATCGGCAAGAACGCGGACGACGCCTACCGGGCCCGCCGCTTCACCGTGAAGGGCAACCGGGTCGCGATCGTCGGCGCCACGCAGGTGCTCGACGACAACCTGATCGAGGCGTGGACGGCGACCGGCGGCAAGGGCGGCCTCGCGTCCGCGAAGGACGTCCCCCGGATGGTCCAGGCCGTGAAGGACGCCCGCGAGGGTTCGGACGTCGTGATCGTCCACCTGCACTGGGGGCAGGAGCTCAAGTCGTGCCCGCTGCCGCGCCAGCAGGAGCTCGCCAAGCAGCTCGTCGCGGCGGGCGCGGACATCGTCGTCGGCGGCCACGCGCACGTCCCGCTGGGCGGCGGCTACATGGACGGCAAGTACGTGCACTACGGCATGGGCAACTTCGTGTTCTCGTCGGCGGCGGGGCAGACGGCCAGCTCCGGCGTGCTGCTCCTACGCGTCCAGGACAGCAAGGTCACGGCCGCGAAGTGGAAGCCGGCCCGCATCTCCGGCGGCCTGCCGATCCCGCTGACGGGCACCGCCGCGGCGGCCGAGACCAAGCGCTGGAACGGCCTGCGCGCCTGCACCGGCCTCAAGGCACGCCCCTGAGCCGGCCCAGGCGCGTGACGCCCTGTCGATCGGACCGCTCCGGACGCTGGACGCGCCGCCGCCCGTGGTGGCCCGCGTCCTCTGGACAGAGGGGCCCAGCGGCGTAGGTTCTCGAAGGAAGAGCACCTACGAGCGGACGGGTGAGCGCTGTGCGGGACTTCCGGGTGACGTCGGGCGGGATCGAGCTGGCCGTGCGGGAGCGCGGCGAGGGGAACCGGCCCACGGTCGTGCTCGTGCACGGGTATCCCGACACCGGCGCGATGTGGGACGAGGTCGCCGAGCTGCTCGCCGCCCGGTTCCACGTCGTCGCCTATGACGTGCGCGGCGCGGGCGCCTCCACCAGCCCGGACGACCCGCTCGACTACGGGCTGGACGCGCTCGTCGGCGACCTCCAGGCCGTCCTGGACGGCGCGGGCGCGGACGAGCCCGTCCACCTGGTCGGGCACGACTGGGGATCGGCGCAGGGCTGGGAGGCCGTCATCGGCGACCGGCTGCGGGGCCGCATCGCCTCGTTCACCTCGATCTCCGGGGTCGACCGGCGGCACATGGCCCGCTGGGCCCGGGAGGCCGTCCGGTCCGGGCCGCGCGGCGTCGCGGACGTCCTGGGGCAGGCGCGCCGCAGCGTCTACATGCCGGTCCTGATGGCGCCCCGGGCCGGGGAGCTGGCGGCCCGGCTGGTGTCCGTCGCGTTCGCGCGCGGGATGCGGCTGCGGGAGGGCGCCGAGCCCCGTCCCGGCCATCCCGCCGGGACGCTGGCCCGCGACGCCCGCAACGGGCTCGGGCTGTACCGCGCCAACCTTCGGCCCGGCGGCGCCCCCGCCGGGGAGGGGCGGACGGACGTGCCCGTCCAGCTGATCGTCCCGACCAAGGACCGGTACGGGTCGCAGCCGCTCCTGCTGTCGGCGCGCGGCCCGGTGTCCCGGCTCTACGTGCGGCGCGTCCCGGCCGGGCACTGGGTGGCGCGCAGCCATCCGGACCTGGTCGCCCGCTGGATCGCCGAGTTCGTCGAGCACATCGATGGCGGCCCCGAGACAGCGGCCCTCGCGCACGCGCGCGCGGCGGGCGAGCCCGGAAGGGACTTCGGCGGCGACCTCGTCGTCGTCACCGGCGCGGGAAGCGGCATCGGCCGCGCCACCGCCCTGGCGTTCGCCGCGGCCGGGGCCCGCGTCGTGGCGGCGGACGTCGACGAGGCCGCCGCCAAGCGCACCGCGGACGAGATCGGCGTGGCCGGAGGCGAGGGCTACCTCTACCAGGTGGACGTGGCCGACGCCGAGGGGATGGAGCGGTTCGCCGGCTATGTCCGCGACACGTTCGGCGTCCCCGACGTGGTGGTCAACAACGCGGGCATCGTGATCATGGGCTCGCTGCTGGAGACGTCCGAGGACGACTGGGCCCGCGTGCGCTCCGTCAACCTGGACGGCGTCTACCGCGGCTGCCGGCTGTTCGGGCGGCAGATGGCCGACCGGGGCGAGGGCGGCCACATCGTCAACGTCTCGTCCTTGGGGGCGTTCTTCCCCATCGCCGACCTGTCCGCCTACAGCGCCGCCAAGGCCGCGGTGCTCCACCTCAGCGAGTGCCTCCGCCTCGACCTGGACCGGCACGGCATCGGCGTGACGGCGGTCTGCCCCGGATTGATCAACACGCCGGGCGTCCGGCGGACGCGCTTCGTCGGCCTTGCGGGGGCTGGCGTGGAGGACGAGCTGCGGGAGCGGATGGCCCGGACGGTCGAGCGGCGCGGCCACCCGCCGGAGAAGGTCGCCCGCGCGATCCTGCGGGCCGTCCGCCAGGACAGGCCGGTCGTGCCCGTCGCCCCGGAGGCCCACATCGGACGCGCCCTGGCCCGCGTGTCCCCGTCCGCCAACCGCGCCCTCGCCCTCCTCGGCCGCCGCGCGGGCGACCGCCTGCACGCGGACCTGAAGCACCGCCGCGCCCTGCGTCCCTAGGGCGCCGCGTCCCTAGGAGCCGGGGAAGCGGCGCAGAACGCCACCACGATGACGGCCGCTGAGACGATCCACCACGCGGGGCCGGACATGTGCGACGGGACGGACAGCAGCGGCTTGCCGCCCCACAGCCGCGCGACGAGGGGAAGCGCGCCCTCGTAGACGCCGAGGAAGAGGACCAGGGCGGACAGCCCGTCATACGACTTCGGACCGTTCATGGCTTCGATCGTTCCCGGCCAGGGCGTCCGCCGATAGCGACCAGGGTCGATGCGGCTCGTCCGGTCGTCACTCTCCCGTTCGGGGAAGGGACAGGCGCAGCTCGCGGAGGCGGTCCGGGGCGCTGATGACGTCGATGGCGGCGATGCGGTCGCCTTCGATCGTGAGGGCGAGGACGAGCAGCAGGCGGCCGCGCGGGGCGACGGCGACGCCGAGGGCCCCGTCGACCAGGACGGGACGGGCGAAGCGCGCGCGGGCCGTGTTGGTGAGCGTCTCCTCGGCGAGGCGGCGGGCGCCGCGCAGCTCGGCGGCCTCGCCGCCCGGCACGGCGGGGGCCGCGCGCCGGACGACGTCGGGTGCCAGCACCGCGAGCAGGCCGTCCAGGTCCCCGGCGCGCGACGCGGCGAGGAAGGCGTCCACGACCTTCCGCTGCCGGGCGAGGTCGGCGGCGGGGACGGCGGCCGTCCCGTGCACCCGGCCGCGGGCACGGCTCGCCAGCTTCTTCGTCGTGGCCGGTGACCGGCCGACGATCTCGGCGATCTCGGCGAACGGCACGGCGAACAGGTCGTGCAGGACGAACGCGACGCGCTCGGCGGGACCGAGCGCGTCGAGGACCACGAGGAGCGCGAGCCCCACGGAGTCGGCCAGGACCGCCTCGTCCTCGGGGTCGGCCGGGTCGCGCGGGACGAGCGAGGGTTCGAGGCCGGCGAGGTCGGTGGGGTCCTCCGGACGGCGCTTGCGCGAGCGCAGCATGTCGAGGCAGATGCGGCCGACGATGGTGGTCAGCCATCCCGTCATGTTGGCGACGGCGGCGGTGTCGGCGCGGCTGGCCCGCAGCCATGTCTCCTGGACGGCGTCGTCCGCCTCGTCCGCCGAGCCGAGCATGCGGTACGCGACCGCCCGCAGATGGCCTCGGGACCGGTCGAACCGCTCGGCGAGCTCCGCCTGATCGTGCATCGGTCACCTCTCCTTGCCAGGGGTCGTCATACCAGTGAGAGAGAAGAAGGAGAGGCGATACCTGTGAATACTAGCGCCGCGTCAGCGGCACCGAGGTCCCTGCTGCACCTGGACTCCAGCCATGCGAAGGACTCGGTCAGCAGGCGGCTGACCGCGTTGTTCGCGGAGACCTGGCGGGAGGTGAACGGCGCGGCCGGGTACCGGTACCGGAATCTGGCCGCCGATCCGGTGCCGCTGGTGTCGGCGGCCTACTGCGAGCTGGGCCGGCGGGTGGAGCGGCACGGGCTCGTCCCGCCGTCGAAGGTGGCGGCGCTCGTGGAGGACGCCGAGGAGGAACGGGAGTGGGCGCTGACGCTCCCGCTGATCGAGGAGGTGCGCGACGCGGACACCGTTCTTGTCGGTGTCCCGATGTACAACTTCTCAGTACCGGCGTCGCTGAAGGCATGGATCGACCGGGTGACCTTCCCGGGGGCCTTCATCGCCCCGGACACCGGGGAGAAGGTGCTGGACGGGACGAGGCTGGTGGTGGTCACCGCGCGGGGCGGGGCCTACGGGCCGGGCACGCCCCGGGAGGCGTTCGACTTCCAGGCTCCCTACCTGCGGGCGTACTTCGGCAACCTCGGCGTGACCGACATCCGGTTCGTCCACGCCGAGATGACCGTGGCCGACGTCATCCCAGAGCTGGCCCGGTTCCGGGACCTGGCGGCGGCCTCGCTGGAGGAGGCGCGGGCGGCGGTGACCGCGCTGGCGGCCGTCAGGTAAGGACGATCTGGCCGGACGGTCCGTCCAGTGTGGCCGTGAGCGCCGGGCTGCTCGCCACCGTCACGTCCAGGTGGGCGCCGATCGCGTCGAGCGCGCTTTGGACGGTGCCGGGTTCCGGGTGCGAACCAGTGAAGGAGGTCAGCGGAACGGTCGGCAGGCCCTGCTCGGTCGGATGGGCCGTCGTTCCCCAGTCGATGAGGAACGGCACCAGTCCCGCCTGGGCGAAGGCCAGGCGCCAGGTGAGGAGGTCGCCGTCCGGGGTGCGGCGCGACATGTCCTCGACGTCCCCGGGGTCGTAGCCGCGGCGGCGGGCCCGCTCCACCCGCTCCTGGAGGTCACCGGCCCGGATCGCCCAGGTGACCATCGCCGGCTCCGCGCGCGTGTCGATCCCGAACGGGCGCGGGACGCCGGGCTCGGGCTGCCCGTCGTCCGGCCCGATGATCTCCAGATAGCGGCGTCCGCCGAGGCCCAGCAGGTGGTTGCGGGTGCCGAGGCCGAGGTGGCGGCCGCCCTCGACCGGCCGCGCGCCGGTGAGCCGGTGGACCTCGTCCACGGTCGCGCGAAGGTCGGGGGTGGCGTACACGAGATGGTCGAGCGCTTCGTCGATACCGGACATGAAAATCAGTATCCCGATCTTCACTCCGCGCGGAACTCGGTGACGGCGATGCGCTGCTTCGGTTTGCCGTCTCCCTGGCCGTTCTCGTCGCCGGAACCGGCCTTGGCCACCTTGTCCACGAGCTCCATGCCGGACGTGACCCGCCCGAAGATCGTGTAGTCGGGGCCCAGCGGGCTGTCCCCGTAGACGATGAAGAACTGGCTCCCGTTGGTGTCGGGGCCCGCGTTGGCCATGGCCACGATGCCCCGGGTGTACCGCGCGCCGGAGGTGTTCTCGTCGGCGTACTGGTAACTCGGGCCGCCCGCCCCGGTGCCGATCGGATCGCCGCACTGGAGGACCTTGAGGCCGCCGCTCGTGAGGCGATGGCATGGGGTGTTGTCGTAGAACTTGCGGCCCGCGAGGTAGACCATCGAGTTCACCGTGCAGGGCGCCTTCTCCGCGTCGAGGTCCAGCCGAAGCGTGCCGAGGTTCGTCTTGACGGTCGCGCGGACAACGCCCGTCCTCTGGGCGCGGGACTGCGGCGTCCCCACCTCCTTCGCGTTCTCCGAAGTGGGCCGTGGCGTGTAAACGCAGTTCCGTCCGCCGGTGCCCGTCGATCCCTGTGACGGCTGGCCGCGCGCGGGCTGCTGTGCGGCCGAGGGGCGCCGCGCGTTCGGCTTGTCGGTGTCGTCGTCCATGAGCAGGACGGCGGCGGTCGTCCCACCGGCGATCAGCAGGACGCCCGCGGCCGCGCCGGCGATCAGCAGCGGCCGGCCCTTCCGGCTCGGCGACGACGGCCGGGTCTGCTGCGCGAACGGGGGTGGCGGAACCTGGCCTGCCTGGTACGGGAGGGGGACGGGCACCGCTGCGGATGCCTGGTCCGGTGGCGCCCAGGGCAGCGGCACCGGCGACGGCGACGCCGCGGCCGATGGCAGCGGCGGCGGGGCCGGCAGGTCGCCGGGGGTCAGGGTCGCGGCGACGGACGTGCCCTCCGCGAGCGGGTCCCGGTCGTCCCCGATGCCGAGCAGCCGCGTGAGGACCTGGAGCGCCGTGGGACGCCGCGCCGGATCCTTGTGCAGGCAGGCGGCGACCAGCTCGCGCAGCGTTCCGCCGAGCGCCCCCAGCTCGGGCTCGGCGTGCAGGATCCGGTGCATGGTCGCCGGGATCGAGTCGTGCCCGAACGGCGGCATGCGGTTGGCGGCGTAGGCCATGGTGCAGCCCCACGCGAACATGTCCAGCGGCGGGCCCCCGGACGCCCCCGTGACCTGCTCCGGCGCCATGTAGGCGGGCGTGCCCACGGCCCCGGTCATGGTGGCGGACGTCGCCTCCAGCGGGCGCGCGACGCCGAAGTCGATGACCTTCGGGCCGTCCGGGCCGAGGAGCACGTTGGCGGGCTTGAAGTCGCGGTGCACGACACCCGCGTCGTGGATCGCGGCGAGCGCCGTGGCGGTGCCGATGGCGAGCCGCACCAGCTCGCCGGCGGGGATCGGACCGCGCTCGGCGATCAGCTGCCGCAGGGACGGGCCCTCGATGTACTCGCTGACGATGTACGCCCCGTCCTCCCCCGCCTCAGCGGCGAAGATCCGCGCGGTGCAGAACGGCGCGACGCGCCGGGCCGCGGCCAGCTCCCGCTCGAAGTTGACGCGGGCCCGCTCGTCCCGGTCCATCTCGGCGTACAGGACCTTCACCGCGACGCGCTCGCCGGTGCCGGACTCGCCGAGGTACACGCTTCCCTGGGAGCCCTCCCCGAGGCGGGCCGTCAGCCGGAACCCGCCCACCTCGCCGGGGTCGTTCGGACGCAGCGGACGGGGCACGGGCATCAGGGGACCTCCACCGGAAAGGGGCGGAAGCAGCCTATCCGTGCCCGCCTCACCCGCCGCGCTCGATCGCGCCCGCTAAGGCGTCACGGGGCGGTGAGGACGCGGAAACCGGCGTCCACCTGGACGCGGACGCCGGAGACGGCGCGGAAGTCCCCGTCGGTGAGCGATGCGATGACCGTCGCCACGTCCTCGGGCTCGACCATCCGGCCCAGGACGGAGCGGTCTTCCAGGACGGATTCGAACGCGGGCGTCAGGTTCCCGGCGGAGCCCTCGGTGCGGACCGCGCCCGGGGCCACGACGTTGACCGCGATCCCGCGCGTACCCGCTTCGGCGGCGACATAGCGCGCGAAGGTGTCCAGGGCCGCCTTGGCGGTGCTGTGGGCGACGGCGGTGGGCCGGGTCAGTTCCGCGCTCAGGCTGGACACGTAGACGATCCGGCCGCCCTCGGGCATGTCGGCCAGGACGGCCTGGGTGATGTGGAAGGCGGCGGCCAGCTCGCCGTCCACCTTGCCGATGAAGGTCTCCCAGGACATCTCCCGGAGCGGCGCGAACGGCGGCGCGACGTTGGCGTTGCAGACGAGGACGTCCACCGGCCCGCATTCGGCCACCAGGCCCGCGACCTGGGACGGGTCGCGGACGTCGGCCTGGAGCGGGCGAGCCGTCCCGCCGGCCGCCTCGATGTCCTTGACGACGGCGTCCGCGGACGCGCGGTCGCGGTGGTAGTTGACGATCACGTGGAACCGGCGGCGGGCGAGCTCCCGGGCGGTGGCGGCGCCGATGCCGCGGCCGGCGCCGGTGATGAGTGCGGTCTCCATGCGCCGGACGTTAGAGGAAGGGCTAACTTTAGGGAAGTACCGACCTTGGAGTAAGCTCCTAGCAATCTGGTAGGTGTGGAGATAGAGGGGAGGCAGGCGTGCAAGACGATGTCTTCCGGCGGGACTGCCCCGCCCGCGTGGTGCTCGATCACGTGACCGGACGGTGGGGCGTGCTCGTGCTGGCCGCGCTGGGCGCGGGGGATCTGCGGTTCTACGAGCTGAGGGAGAAGATCGAGGGCATCAGCGAGAAGATGCTGTCCCAGACCCTCCGCGTCCTCGTCCGGGACGGGCTGGTCCTGCGCACGGTGGAGCCGACCGTCCCGCCCAGGGTCTCCTACGGGCTGACCGCGCTGGGACGCGGCATCACCGAGCCGCTGCGGGGGCTCACCGGCTGGATCAGGAGCCACGCGGGCGAGATCATCGCCGCGCAGGGCGCCTACGACGAGGCGATCATGTCGCGGAACCAGGCGTAGGACCGCTTCGGCGTGCGCCTCTGCGTCTCGTAGTCGACGTGGACGAGCCCGAAGCGCGGATGGAAGCCCTCCGCCCACTCGAAATTGTCGAGCAGCGACCAGGCGAAGTAGCCGCGGACGTCGACGCCCTCGTCCACGGCGGTCCGCATCGCCGCGATGTGGGCGTAGAGGAACCCGATGCGGTCGACGTCGTCGACCGTCCCGTCCGGCCCGACCTCGTCGGGGAACGAGCAGCCGTTCTCGGTGATGTAGAGCGGCGGCAGCCGGGTGGAGTACCGCTCGTCCAGCGTGCGCAGCAGGGACAGCAGGCCGTCCGGGGCGATGGGCCAGCCCATCCCGGTCGTCGGGTATCCGGGGACGCCCATCATCTCGAAGGGCAGCGGCGCGCCCGCGCCGGGGGCCTTGAGCCGCGTCGGCTGGTAGTAGTTCACGCCGAGGAAGTCGATGGGCGCGGCGATGACCGCGAGGTCCTCGGGACGGACGTAGCCCGCCGGGTCGGGGCCGCCGAGCGCCGCGACGTCCGGGTAAGTGCCGTCCAGGATCGGGTCGGTGAAGAGCCGGTTCATGAGCGTGTCGAAGGCGAGCGCGGCCCGCCGGTCGTCCGGCGACGCCTCGTCCCGAGGCCGGGCGGGCGAGTAGTGGTTGACCAGGCCGACCTCGCGGGCGCCGCGGCCGCGCAGGGCCGCGACGGCCAGGCCGTGCCCGAGGAGCTGGTGGTGCGCGGTGGGCAGCGCGTCCAGCATCAGGGTCCTGCCGGGCGCGTAGACGCCGAACGCGTACCCGTACGCCATGACGACGACGGGCTCGTTCAGCGTCATCCACATGCCGACGCGGTCGGCGAGGCGCTCGGCGGCGAGGCAGGCGAACTCGGCGAACCGGTAGGCGGTGTCGCGGTTCATCCAGCCGCCCGCGTCCTCCAGGAGCTGCGGCAGGTCCCAGTGGAAGAGGGTCGCGGCGGGCGAGATGCCGTTCGCGAGGAGGCCGTCCACCAGGCGGTCGTAGAAGTCGAGGCCCTTGGCGTTGACGGGGCCGCTCCCGGACGGCTGGACGCGGGGCCACGCGATCGAGAACCGGTAGGAGGAGACGCCGAGGCCGGCCAGCAGCGCGACGTCCTCCGGCCACCGGTGGTAGTGGTCGCAGGCGATGTCGCCGGTGTGGCCGTCGCGGACCCGGCCGGGCGTATGGGCGAAGGTGTCCCAGGTGGACGGGCCGCGGCCGTCCTCGGCGACCGCGCCCTCGATCTGGTAGGCGGCGGTGGCGACGCCCCATCGGAAGCCGTCCGGAAGCCCCATCCCGGTCCCTCCCCAAATGCGAATATCATTCGGATATTAAGGCCGCGGGTGGTCCCGGCGGAAGAGTCCCCTGGCCTCGGAGAGCGAACGCCTCCGCGAGATGCCCCCGCGCGTCCGGCCGGGGTGACAATGGTGGGGTGACCGAGATCCGGACCCCGCTCCGCCGCCGTCCCGCCCAGCGCCGCAGCGCCGAACGCGTCCAGCGGATGCTCGACGCGTGCGCCGAGATCCTCGACGAGGACGGCTACGACGGCCTCACCACCACGCGCATCGCCCAGCGCGCCGAGGTGGCCATCGGCTCGGTCTACCAGTTCTTCCCCGACAAGCGCGCGGTCGCGCAGGCCCTCGCCCTGCGCAACCTGGAGGTCTTCGGGCAGCGCATCTCCCGGACGCTCGCCGATGGCACCTTCGACGACTGGTCCGACACGGTCGGCGCGATCATCGAGATCTTCGTGGAGATGCACCGGACGGTCCCCGGCTTCCGCGTGCTGCGGTTCGGGGACGTCGCCGACGTCAACCTGCTCGACTCCGACGCCGACAACAACGCGGTGGTCGCCGACCGGCTCCGCAGGATGATCGTCGAGACGTTCGCCGTCCAGGACACCCCCGATCTCGCCACCGCGCTCGCCATCGCGGTGGAGGCCGGCGACGCGGTGCTGAAGCTCGCCTTCCGCCGCGACCCGGCCGGCGACCCCGTGATCCTCGCCGAGGCCGAGCGGCTGATCCACGGCTACCTCGCCGGGCACATCCAGGAATCCTGACCTGCCCGTTCGTCACCCGGGATCCGTCGTATATGGCAGACTCCGCCCTTGTTCCTACATTCACGACAGAACGGGTGAGTCCGCTGGACGATGAGCGGTTCCAGGCGCAGAAGAGGCTGCTGGTCCGCCAGCGCCTGCGCCTGATGGTGAACCAGTACGAGGTGCACGCCGAGGCGCCGGACGGGTCGGAGGGCGAGCTGCTCGCCTTCGCGCAGCAGAAGCGGATGGCCTTCAAGGAGCAGGTCACCCTCTACGCCGACGACACCAAGACCCGTCCGATCCTGGGGTTCAAGGCGCGCAAGCGCATCGACCTGGCGTCGGCGTACGACATCACCGACGCCGCCGGGCAGCCCATCGGCGTCTTCCGCAAGGACTTCAAGAAGTCGCTGCTCGCCTCCACCTGGCACCTGGAGCAGCCGGGACTCGGCGTGACGACCGGCAGCGAGCGCAACAAGGCCGTGGCGGTGCTGCGGCGGATCTGGCAGATCATCCCGTACGCGGAGAACCTGCCGTTCGCCTGGCCGTACCACTTCGACTTCTACGCCGGCGACCAGATCGTCTTCTCCGTGGAGAAGAAGTTCGGGTTCCGCGACCGGTACGTCGTCGACATCAAGGACCCGCGCCTCGACCGCCGCCTGGTCATCGCCCAGGCCATCGGCCTCGACGCGCTCCAGTCGCGCTGACCTTCCGCCGGGTCTGGCTTCCACGGGCTTTACATGTTACGAAGGTGTGTAAAGCCGTGGGCGGACCACGCCCTACGTCGTGACAGCGGCGTCGCGCCCGGAGGAGGCTTCCGTGAGTTCCTACGACCTCTACTCAACGCCTGTACCGACGGACACGTGGAACGTCCCGATGTCGGGGGACACCCGCTTCACCTGGGAGTACGACGACGGCCGGGACCGGCTGCTCAGCCTGTACCAGAAGGGCAAGGACAAGCAGTGGGACGCCCAGAAGCGCATCGACTGGGACATCGAGGTCGACCCGCTCAACGTCGCCGGCCTGCCCGAGCACTTCAACCCGCTGTTCGGCTCCGACATCTGGGACCGGATGCCGCAGAAGGAGCGCGACGAGTTCGGCAGGCACCAGGGCTCGTGGCTGTTCAGCCAGTTCCTGCACGGTGAGCAGGGCGCGCTGAACGTCTCGGCGCGCATCGTCCAGTCCGTCCCGGACCTGGACTCCAAGTTCTACGCCGCCACCCAGACCATGGACGAGGCGCGGCACGTGGAGCTGTACGGGAAGTTCGTGCACGAGAAGATCGGCATGTACTACCCCGTCAACCAGGACCTCGCGAAGCTGCTCGCCGAGTCGCTGGAGGACAGCCGCTGGGACCTGCCCTACCTCGGCATGCAGGTGCTCATCGAGGGCCTCGCCCTCGCCGCGTTCGGCCTCTACCGCGACATGTCGACCAACCCGCTGGTCAAGCAGCTGCTCGCCTACGTCATGCAGGACGAGGCGCGGCACGTCGCGTTCGGACGGCTCGCGCTCAAGGACTACTACGCCGAGCTGACCGACAAGGAGCGGGCCGAGCGCGAGGAGTTCGTCGTCGAAGGCTGCTACCTGATGCGCGACCGGTTCAGGGGCCGCGAGATCTTCGAGCAGCTCGACATGCCCGTCGACAAGTGCATGGAATACGTCGACAACTCCGAGATGTACACCCTGTACCAGTCGCTGTTGTTCAGCCGGATCGTCCCGTGCGTTCGGGATGTCGGGCTCTGGGGCGACAAGGTGGAGGCCGCCTACGCGGACATGGGCGTGCTCGACAACGCCAAGGCCGATCTCGAAGCGCTGATGCGCCAGGACGAGGAGTACGCCGAAAAGGTCGACGAGGAGCGCTACGCGGCGGAGCTGGCCGCGCGCCAGGACGAGGTCGACGACGCCATCAAGCTCGGCGGCGTGGAGTAGCCGGGGACCACCAGGGCAGCCAGGGGCCACGGGGGTGGCCGCGGGGTAGGTGCCAGGTAAAAAGCGGGGGCGTTCCAGGGCGCCTCCGCTTCGCCGTTCCGGCCCCTTTTCCCGGTTCCGTTCACGTGTAGTCCCAAATCTTCGGCATGAGCCCGGCGAATTTGCCGGGCTTTGTTGCGATATATGGCCCACGGGAATTTCACGGTTCACTTCTCGTAGATCTTTATTTTCTCTCCCCGCCGATTCTCGTATCGACTGTGCTCGATCTCTGTTTGTACTAACGTCCCCGGTCGACGGTGCGCCGGTCATCAGCAAGCCGCGCGGGCGCACACACACGAGCAGGATCAATCCGAAATCTCCGGGGAGAAAGAATGAATCGATCCGCCAGAAGCCTGCTGAGCGTCTCCGTCCTCGTTCCGCTGGCCGCGGCGTTCACCGTCTCGGCCGCGTCCGCGAACGCCGCCGAGGGCCCGTCCGCCGACCTCGCCTACGGGGCGGTCGCACCGGTCACGGCGGCCCTCCCGGCCGGGACGGTCCCGCCGCCGGTCACGGGCCCGGTCGGAAAGGCCGCCGAAGCGTCCACCGGCGCCGTGGACGAGGTGCTCACCGCCGCCCAGAAGGCTCCCGAGCTCCGGAGGAAGACCGTGGCGCGGCACGCGAACGCGGAGCCGGACGCCGCCGTCCGCAAGACCAGGTGCGCGGTCGACGTGGGCAAGACGGTGGACGGCACCACCGGGTCAGCGCTGCCGCGGACGCCGCTCCCGCGGCCCGGGCTTCCGAAGACCGGGCTCCCGAAGGCCGGGCCGGGCGCGGGCGACTGCCTCGGCGCGAAGCGCCTGGCCGAGCGGAAGGCGGCACCCTCCCCGATCGAAGCCGGCGCGAACACGGCCGGCAAGGTGATCGGCCGCACCGGCAAGGTCACCCAGAAGCTGCAGGTCGGCAGCCTCGACCGCCTCGGCGCGGCCGCCTCGACCGCCTACGGAAACGCAGGCCTCCCGCAGCCCCGCGGCATCGCGGCCCGCTCGGCGGCGCCGGTGGACGGCCTGGAGCCCGGGAGCCCGTCGCGCCGGCTCGGGAAGCCGGTGCCGAGGGACGGCGTCCTCGACAAGGCGGACAAGACCGTCGCCTCGACGGGCAAGAGCATCGACGAGATGGCCGGCGCCCTGACGTCCGAACACCCCGAACCGGTGGGTCCGGTGACCCCCGACGGCAAGCCGATCCCGGCGTCCCAGCTGCCCCCGGGCATGGCCCCGCCCCGCCGCGTCGCCGCGCCGGCGCCGGGCGCCGACCTGCTCGGCGGCCTGCCGGACCAGGTCGTCCCGGGCATCTCCCTCCCGGTCGGCGGGCCCGCGGCGCCCGGCCTGCCCTCGCTCGGCTGACCGCACGGCACGAATCCCGGACGGGGCGTTCCACGCAGACGTGGAACGCCCCGTTCCGCTTGTCTGGCAAGCGCTTGTTATACGCCCGAGATACCCCTTCCTCCCCGAGTAAAGTCGATCTTGAAATGCGGTCACCCGGCGGAGTTGATCAACTTCATAGGGCAAAAATGAGGGTGACAAACCCCACAAACGAGGGTCCTGTGCTTGTTTCACGGCGAAGGCAACGTACGGTCATGGACTTGTGCGGCGCCAACCGAGATCGAAGTGAAGACGCGTTCCCGCCGCACGTGCCGGACGCCAGTTCCGCGATGATGCGGACGCGCCTTTGAGAGGGGCGCGGAGGCGGGCTTGAGGCCCGCGGGCGGCGAGGGATTCGGGGACATGGACGTCGCCCGGACGCGCCGCGAGAACGGCGAAGTCGAACGCCGGGCGTCCGGGGCCCTGTCCCCGACAAAAGGACTCCTCTGTGGGTAGCCCTCAAGCACGCCTTCGCACGATCCTGATCGCTTCGAGCGTCGCGGTGGCCGTTCTCGCGGTCGGCGCGTTCGCCCTCCTCAGCGGCGACGGCTCCGCCGACTCGGCGCGCGCCGCGCAGACCGCACCGACCGCGCCGCAGGCCACCGCCCCGGTCGCGGACCCGCCTCGGGCGACGCCCACCCGGGCCAGCCGCGGCCAGACCCGCGCTCCGGAGCCCACACCGTCCAAGAGCACCAAGCCCAAGGCCAAGGCCAAGGCCAAGCCGAAGAAGAAGCAGTACAAGGTGCTCAAGTCGGGTTCCTGCCAGGCGTCCTACTACTGGGAGGGCCAGATGACCGCCAGCGGCGAGCCCTTCGACCCGAGCGAGCTGACCGCCGCGCACAAGACGCTGCCGATGGGCTCCAAGGTCCGGGTGACCAACAAGAACAACGGCCGTTCGGTCATCGTCCGCATCAACGACCGCGGCCCGTACGCGGGCGGCCGCTGCCTGGACCTGTCCAAGGCCGCGATGACCAAGGTCGGCGGCACGGGCGCGGGCGTGATCCCCGTCCGCTACCAGGTGCTCTCCCGCCGCTGAGCCCCGAAATCCCCGCACCCGCCAAGCGGGCCCCGGACGCTGCCCGCAGTCGGGCGGTTCTCCCAGCGGGCACTACCGACGCGTTGGCGCGATTCGCGGGGCAAGAGCCTCCCCCGTGGCCGAGGTGTCCGGCACGGACCCACCTCGGCCACGGGGAGCCGGTCGACCACCGGCCGTGGCCAGGGCGCCGAGCGTGATGCCACCCGCTGCGAGCACGCGTCCATCGGCCAGGCCGACGGCTGCGAAGTCCCAACGGCCTGTGCCGAGTCCTCCGGTGATGCTCCAGGCGTGCGCGACCGGGTCGTAGATGAACGCCGCGCGGTACCCGACGTCCACGCATCCGCTGTCAGTGCCGCCCGTCACCAGTACTTTCCCGGAGGGCAGCGGCACGGCGCGGTGGAAGCTCAAGGCCCACGGCATGTCCTCGACCGGGCTCCATCGGCCCGCCGCCGGACAACTGCACAGAGCCGTCCGGCAGCGGCACCGCCTCCGCGTTGACCCGCGGTGTGACCAGGTTCCCGGTCGGCCTCCACGTTCCGCTCGCGTGATCATAGGTCTCGCAGTGAGTCATGCCGGCGGCGTCGTCCCGGGTGACCGTCACCATGCCTCCGGCCACCAGCACCCGGCCGTTGCCCAGCACCACCGCTGTATTCGTGGCCAGCCACACGCCCTTCGGCAGTTTCCCCGCCTCCGACCAGCGACCCGGCACCACCTCGGCCGAGAGCTCGACCTGTACGCCACAGACCCATAACCGTCCCTTCCCCCAAGGACACCGAGACGCTTCAAGCACCGCGGCGCCCGGCTGCGGCAACGCGGGACAACGTCGTGAGACACCGCGCCTAGCGGGTGGGGGCGGCGCTGCTCGCCGCCCGGGGCGGGGGGCTGCCGGGCACCTGGAGCGTGACAGGCGGGGTTTCCGCGGCCTGGCGCGGACGGGCCTCGGCGAGCCGTTCGCGGAACCAGTCGGTGAGGGCGCCGTCCACGCGCACCGCGTCGGTGATCGGCGGACGGGCCTCGGTGCCGGGCTCGGCGGCCAGGGCGTGACCCATCCGGAACGTGACCGACTCCACGGCGCATCCGTCCGTGGGCGTGGTGGCGCGGCGGCGGAGGAGGTCGACGAGGGCGGCGATCTCGTTGGGCGGGACGACCCGGTCCTTGGCGCCGGCGATGAGCAGCAGCGCCACGTCCCGTCCGGCGATCTCGCCGGCGAGGGAGCCGAGGTCGAGCCGGTCGGCGAGCGCGTGGGCCCGGTCGGTCCACGTCCGTTCGCGTCCGGCGCGCTTCTCGACCGCCAGCGCCGCCCGCGACGGCGCGATCACCGGCGCCACGAGCGCGGCGGTGCTCACCGGCACGGTGCCGCGCGCCACGGCGAGCAGCGCGGCGGCGGCGCCCACGCTGAACCCCGCGAGCCCGACGGGCCCGTCCGGGAGTGCGAGGGCGCGGCGGATCTCGGCCACGGCCTCGGGCAGCCGCTCGACGGCACGTTCCACCGCCTCGCCGTACGCCTCGATGGCCTCGGTCTCCAGGATCGCGCCCGAGCCGAGCCCGCCGGGCAGCCGGCCGGGCAGGTCGAGGTAGACGCGCCACGCCGGGACGCCGGTCATCGGGATCGCGGCCGCCAGCGCACTGGCCGTGCGGGGCGGCTCGAACCCGGGCCAGGCCAGGATCAGCCGCGTCGGCCCCGCCGCGACCGCGTCCACGGCGGTCGGCGGCAGCGCGACGTAGGGGACGCCCGCGGCGGAACCGTGGACGGGCAGAGTGGAATCGGGCTGGTTCGGATGGTCGCCGCTCATGGCGTACGTCAGCTCCTGCGGTGCTCGACGGGCGGTGCCGGTCGTGCCTGGAGGTCAGGCAGGGGAGGCGGCGCTCCTCCCGCGAATACCAGAAGTTCCCGCGTCTCATGCTTCCAGCGGAGTCCCCGGAATGCGGCCTGATCACCACGATTCGCCCGTGAGAGTGACGAAGAACTCACCTGAGGTCACCGACTCCACCGCTCTGAGGACAGGTCTGGGACGGCCGCGCCGGGGGGAAACCTCCGCGCTCATCCCGGACCAGGTTCCAGAACGATTCCGTCCAAAGGGAACAATTCCGGAGATTGCCGCGTCATAAACAGTCGTGGGCGCTGCGGGGGCGCGCCCTCAGAACGTCCGATGAGGAGTGCCTGTGGACAGGAAGCGCAGCGCGGCCGCCGGGCAAGCCTGGCAGATCTACAGCGAGACCCTGCAACCCGACGCACCCGGGCTGTTGGAGCGTGTACGCGCCGTCCCCCGGATGCTCAAGGCCGTCCTGCGCGGACGGTACAAGGGGATGTCCTTCGGGACGCTCGGGCTGCTCGCCCTCGGCCTCGTCTACATCGTCTCGCCGATCGACGCGATCCCCGACGTGTTCCCCATCGTCGGGATCGTCGACGACACGGGCCTGGCGCTGTGGCTGATGACCGTCCTCGTCAAGTCGGCGGGCGACTTCGTCACCTGGGAGCGCGGTGGCCGTCCCACCGTCCTCGTCGGCGAACCGGTCGACTGACCCGTCCCGCCGAAGGCGAGACCACTCAACCGGTGGTCTCGCCTTTTCCGCTTCTAGGACGGCTTCAGTTCCTTGGCGAAGCGCTCGGCCGCGTCCCGCATGATGGGGACGACATCGGCGACGATCTCGCGTGTCATCCGCGCGGACGGCCCGGAGACCGACAGCGCGGTCAGCGCCGGCGCCCCCCGCAGCGCCACCGCCACGCACCGGACGCCGATCTCCTGCTCCTCGTCGTCCAGCGCGTACCCCTGATCGCGGATGCGCTCCAGCTCCGCCATGAGGATGTCGGCGTCGGTGAACGTGTTGGGCGTGTGGGCGTCCATGCCCGTCCGGGCCAGGATCTCGCGGACCTTCGGCTCGGGAAGCTGGGACAGCAGCGCCTTGCCCACACCCGTGCAGTGCGGCTGCACGCGCCGTCCCACCTCCGTGAACATCCGCATGGAGTGCTTGGACGGCACCTGCGCGACGTACACGGCCTCGTCGCCTTCCAGCACGGCCATGTTGGCCGTCTCCCCCACCTCGTCCACCAGCCGGGCCAGCACCGGCCGCGCCCAGGACCCCAGCAGCCGGCTCGCGCCCTCGCCGAGCCTGATGAGCCGCGGGCCCAGGGCATAGCGCTTGGACGGCTCCTGCCGCACGTAACCGCGGTTCACCAGCGTCCGCATCAGGCGGTAGATCGTCGGCATCGGCAGCCCGGAGACCTCCGTCAGTTCCGACAGCGCCATCTCACCGCCCGCGTCCGCCAGATGCTCCAGCAGTTCAAATGTGCGCTCCAGCGACCGTACGGCCTCCGCCACCGGCGCCTCCCCTCGTCGTGATCACCCGATTCTACGGAGAATCGATTTCGCTATGCGAAAGAGGGGTAGGGCGTTACTGGTGGCCATGGCGTGGCAATAACTGTCTACGCCCGGCGCCACGCGCGCCGCCCCCCTGGCAGCCATAGGGAACACAGGTAACTGCGAGAGGGGAACGGGTGCAAACGGGGGGCCGAAGGAAACGCAGCACGACACGTCCGCGCCGGTGGACGTCCAGCCGGCGATGGGCCGCGATAGCGGCGAGCAGCGCGCTGGCCGTCCCACCGGTCTTCATGGTGAACCCATCGGCGAGAGCCGTGCCAGGTGCATGGTTCGAGCCCGATCCGCGCTCGTCGGCCGTCCGCTTAGGCGCCGACGTGACGACCACGGGCGGCACGTCCACCGGCGCCGACTACGCGCTGACGTACACCGTCCGGGTCCACGCCATCGGCGGGACGGCGCACAACACCGTCCTGGAGCTCACCGCCGAACGCCTCATGTCATGGACGAGGCACTCGCCGAACTGTGCCGCGTCCGGCCAGGTCCTACGCTGCCCACTCGGTGATGTCGACGAGGACGGAGAGGAACGTTCCGCCACGCTCCGCATGCCCGACTCCCTGGTCTCGTCCTCGTCCGCTAGGCCGGTGACCGTCTTGATGACGGCGGAGGCAGCCAACGCACCGAGACAAACCGTCCGTACGGTGGTCGGCTTTCCCAGCGGCGTTCTTGGCCCGGCCCTCGTCACAGGCAACCCCTGCAACGGCCCGGCCACCTCTGCGAGGACCGCTCTCCGCGAGCCATGCACCGAGCCCGGACCGGACGGTAACCCTTCAGGAGCCGACAAGCCGACGGCCAACGGCACCCTCACAACGGCTGGGAAGCCCAGCCCGAACGCGTGCCAGCCGTCAGGAGCCAACACCAAGCCGTGCCACGAGGGGGAACCCACTGCGGGCGGTGGGCCTCCCGTGAGTGGCAAGCCCAACGCCGACGGCACCCCGGCCGCAGGCGTGAACCCCCGTCCGGGCGCTTGCCGCACAGGCACCCCGTGCCAAGCCAAACCACCACCCGGCGGCAAGCCCTCGCACGACGGCAAGCCCTCGCCTGGGGGCAAGCCGCCTCATAGCGGTAAGCCCAAGGCCAATGGTGCTCCGGGCGCAGGTCCGGCCACAGACGTCAAGCCCCGTCCCGGTGCCTGCCGCGCAGGCAAGCCGTGCCTCGGCAAGCCGTCGCACGGAGGCAAGCCGTCCGCTGGGGGCAAGCCGCCTCATGGGGGTAAGCCCAAGGCCGGTGGTGCCCCGGGCGCAGGCGTCAAGCCCCGTCCCGGTGCCTGCCGCACAGGCAAGCCATGCCACGGCGAGCCCCCGCACGGAGGCAAGCCGTCCCCTGGGGGCAAGCCCCCGCACGGTGGCAAGCCCAAGGTCGATGGTGTCCTGGGCGCGGGTCCGGTTGCTGGTGTGACGCCCCGTTCCGGTGCCTGCCGTGCAGGCAAGCCGTGCCATGGCGAGCCCTCCCATGGCGGCAAGCCTCATGCGGGCGTTGGCCTTGGCGGGGGCGGGAAGCCGCGCGGGACTGGGGAGCCGTCTGACACCGAGTTGGACGCGGGGGCGGAGGTGCCGGGATCGCCGCATTCGTCCGGTCAGCAAGGGCCGAATGCGATCGTCCTGCCACCGCTGAGCGCACCGGCGCCGAACGGGCAGGGTGTGCCCGGGCGGACGCAGTCGCGGGCCGCGTCCGGGGAGAGCAAGATGACGCTGGTCTCGCCGACCAGCACGGAGGAAGGGGACGGGACGGACTGGGCCGTCGTGCTCGGCATAGCGCTCGTGGCCGAGATCGGGTTGTTGTGGGGCGCGGCATGCGTTGGTCTGTGGAGACGCAGGGTCGCGTTCACGCGCGCGCTGGAGGACGCCGCGGAAGACGGACGCGCCATCGAGTGAACCGGGTCGGGACCCGGCGACCCGAACGGGGGCCTGCCGGATCCGGACAGGCGATTTGCTGGACAAGTGTCCCCGCATCATGCCAATTGGGCGTTCCTGCCCTTAGGCTGTCCGCCTAACAGTGAACGCTGCCGTTACGGACAGGGGATCCGGCATGTCAGACGCGACGCTGCAGTGTCCGAAGTGCGAGTCCGATCTTGACTCCCACGAACGCCACGGGGTCGTCATCGAGGAATGCCCGGCCTGCAAGGGGGTCTTCCTCGACCGAGGGGAGCTCGAACTGCTGATTGACGCCGAGAGCCGCTACCTGGCCGAGCTCCCGGACGGCGAACACCCGGAGACGGCCTACCAGGGACGGCACCGGCGCGGCATCATGGAGCAGATCTTCGCTGGGGAAGGCCAGGCCGGGCACGGTCGGTGACCGTGCGGACGCCCAGGCGCACACGGATATTCACTCTTGTCACGCCAGTGACAAAGGGGCGGTTGTCTAATGTGACCGCAGGCTAATATCGCGCGTTGCCTACTATCGGGTAGCTTCACGGTCATTGCCGGTAGCCGGGGTCTTGCCAGAGGCAGTCGTCCGGCCATATCCGTCGATGGCGCCCGCCCCCCACGGCCTTCCCCCCGGGAGATTGATCAATGGCATTGGGCTCGCTGCTTCCCGATCTCCAGCCCGGTGGCTCCGGCCGCACCCCGCTGATCGAGCGGCTCGCCAGGTGGGCCAGGGAGAAGCCGGACGCCCTGGCCTTCACCTTCGTCGACTACTCGCTCGACCCGTCCGGGGCGAAGATCACGTTGGACTGGGCCGAGACGGAGCGGCGGGCGCGCGCGATGGCGGCCCGGCTCCGGCAGGTGACCGGGCCGGGGGAGCGCACCGCGCTGCTGCTGCCGCAGAGCCTCGACTACATGATGGCCATGCTCGGCGCCCTGTACGCGCACGTCATCGCCGTGCCGCTGTTCTCGCCGGACCTGCCGGGGCACGCCGACCGGCTGATCGGCGCCTACTCCGACGCCGAGCCCGCCGTGATCGTCACGACGCGGAACGCGCTGCAGCACGTGGAGAAGTTCCTGGCCGACCACGACGTCCCGCAGCCGAAGGAGATCCTGTTCGCCGAGGAGGTCGATCTCGACCTCGCCTCCACCTGGGAGGACGAGCCGATCGGGTTCGACGACCTGGCCTACCTGCAGTACACGTCGGGTTCCACGCGCCGTCCGGCCGGAGTGGAGATCACGCACGGGAACGTGACGGCGAACGCGGCGCAGCTGTGGTCGGGGTGGGCGCCCCAGAAGCCGGACCCCGAGCTCGTGAGCTGGCTGCCGCTCTTCCACGACATGGGCCTGATCGCCACGATGGCGCTTCCGCTGGTGCGCGGCGATCACGCGATCTTCACCGATCCGGTGTCGTTCATCATGAACCCGATGCGGTGGATGGAGCTGATCGCCGAGCGTCCGGGCAAGAACGTCTACACCGCCGGGCCCAACTTCGCGTACGAGTACGTCGCGTCCATGGCCTCGCCGGAGAGGCTGGCCAAGCTGGACCTGTCCGGCCTCACGACGTGCCTGAACGGCGCGGAGCCGATCCGCACGTCCACGCTGTCGACGTTCGGGGACGCGTTCGCCGGCGTGGGGCTGCGGCCCGGCGCGCAGGCCCCCGGCTACGGCCTGGCGGAGGCGACGGTGTTCGTCACCGCGGCCGCCGAGGACGTCCCACCGAAGATCATCTATGCGGACCGCGCCACCTTGACCAAGGGCGAGGTGCGGCTCTGCGACGGCCCGTCGGAGCGCGCCAGCACGCTGGTGTCGTGCGGCACGCCGTCCGGCCAGATCGTCGCGATCGTCGATCCCGAGACGCGTGCCGAGCAGCCGGACGGTCACGTCGGTGAAATCTGGGTCCACGGACCGAACACCGCACTGGGCTACTGGCGCAACTCGGAGCGCAGCCAAGACACGTTCGGTGGCGAACTGGCCGAGCCGGGCGAACTACCGTCCGGGCCTTGGACGAAGACCGGCGACTACGGTGTCGTCCACGAGGGCGAGCTGTACGTCACCGGCCGCATCAAGGACCTCATCATCGTGGACGGTCGGAACCACTATCCGCAGGACATCGAGGTCACGACGCAAGAGGCGCACCCGGCCATTCGTCCCGACCACGTCGCCGCGTTCGCTCTGCAAGGCGAGGAGACCGAGCGGCTCGTCATCGTGGCCGAGCGCAACAGGCGCGTCCCGCTCGGACGGCTCGACCCGCACGAGGTGGAGACGGCCGTGCGCGGGGCCGTGAACGTCGAGCACGAGATGAGCGTCCACGAGTTCGTGCTGATCGAGCCCGGCGGCGTCTCCCGCACCTCCAGCGGGAAGATCGCGCGGGCGGCCACCCGTCAGCGCTACCTTGACGGCGCGCTGGCGACGACCGAGGCTCGCCTGGCGGCTCGCAAGTAGCGTTCCCGGCCGCGACGACATCAGGAGGATCATGCTTTCGGGGCTGGGGCGGCTCATCCACCGGCGACGCTGGGCCGGTCTCGTCCTGATCCTGGTGCTGACGGGCGCGGGCGGCGCCTGGGGCCTCGGCGTGTTCTCCAAGTTCAAGGCGGGCGGCTTCGAGGACCCGGACGCGTCGTCCACCCTTGTCGCGCGGCTCGGCGCCACCTACTTCGGCAGCACCAATCCCGACGTCCTCGTCCTGTACAAGAGCGGCACCATGACGGTGGACGACCCGCGGTACGAGGCCGCGGTCATCACCACGGTCGCGCGGCTGCCCAAGGACCGGGCGGCCGAGATCATCTCGTACTGGGCCATCGACGGGAAGGACGCGGCGTCGTTCGCCTCCCGCGACCGGCGCGAGACGTTCGTCGCGGTGAAGCTCCAGGGCAAGGACGACGCGGCCAAGCTGGAGAACTACAGGCTCATCAAGGAGCGGCTCAAGGCGCCCGGCCTGGACGTACGGTTCGGCGGCAGTGTCCCGCTGGGTGAGGAGTTCGGCGAGCAGGTCACCGCCGACATCGTCCGCGCCGAGACCATCACCGCGCTGCCGCTGCTCATCCTGCTGATGATGCTGTTCGGCGCGTTCGTCGCCTCGCTGCTGCCGATGGTCGTGGCGGTGTTCTCGATGATCGGCGGCCTGGCCGTCCTGAACATCGTCACGTTCGCCGCGGACGTGACGTCCTTCGCCCTGGAAGTCGTCACGATGATGGGCGTCGGCCTGGCGATCGACTACTCGCTGTTCATCATCAGCCGGTTCCGAGAGGAATTGGATCGCGGGGCGTCCGCGCAAGGACTGCCCCAGGGCAAACCCTGGAAAGGAGAACGCGACAGGCGCGCGCGCAGGGCGGCCAAGAAGGCCCACAGGGAGGCCATGCTTCCCGTACAGGAGGCCGCGCTGGGCGCCACCATGGCGACCGCCGGGCGAACCATCATGGTCTCCGGCGTGACCGTCTCCGCCGCTCTCGGCGGCCTCCTGCTCTTCCCCCAGATGTTCCTGAGGACGATCGGGCTCGCCGGCATCGCCACCGTCATGGTCGCGGTCTTCGGCGCCACCGTCCTGCTACCGACCCTCCTGGCGCTCCTGGGGCCCCGCGTGGAAGGCGGACGGATGCCGTGGCGGCGTCCCGACTCCAAGCGCGCGCGCCGCGACCCCGACAGCGGCTTCTGGTACCGCCTGGGCCACAGCGTGATGAAGCACCCGTTGCCCTACTTCACCGCCGTCCTCGTCATCCTCGGCGTCATGTTCGTCCCGTTCCTGAACGTCCAGTTCGGAAGCATCGACGCCCGCGTCCTGCCCAAGGACAGCGCCACCCGCGCCGTCGTGGAGAGCGTCAAGCGCAACTTCCCCAACGGGTCCGCCGAACCCATCGACGTGGTGGTCTCCGGAGACCTCATCCCGCGCAACTGGAAGCCCGTCCGCAAGGGCGACAACATCCCTCCGTACCTGGAGGCGTTCCGTAAGAAGCTGGGCTCGCTGCCAGGCGTGACCGACTCCAAGTTCACCGGTTACTCCGGCGAATACGGCGGCGTTCGCATCTCCGTTACCCACAAGTACGAGCCGATGGACCGGCACGCCCAGGACCTCGTCGACACGATCCGCGGGATGGACCTGTCCAAGAACGGCTATCCGATGCACATCGACGTCGGCGGCAGTACGGCCGCGCAGATGGACCTGATGTCCAGCCTCATGCGCAGCCTGCCGAAGATGGCGGTCGTCGTCGGCCTCGCCACGTTCCTCTTGCTGTTCATGTTCTTCGGCTCGGTCGTGCTGCCGCTGAAGGCCATCGTGATGAACGTCCTGTCCATCGGCGCGTCCTTCGGCGCGATCGTGTGGGGCTTCCAGTACGGGCACCTCGCCGGGATCCTCGACTTCACCCCGACCGGCGGCGTCGAGGCCACCAGCATGATCCTCATCCTCGCGGTCGTGTTCGGCCTGTCCATGGACTACGAGGTCTTCCTGCTCAGCCGTATCCGCGAGGAGTGGGACCGCACCCGCGACAACCGCGTCGCCGTCGCGTCCGGCATGCAGCACACCGGCGGCATCATCACCAGCGCCGCCCTGCTGTTCCTCGTCGTCATCGCCGCGTTCAGCATGGCCGGCATCACCGTCGTCAAGCTGATCGGCGTCGGCATGTTCGTCGCCGTCGTCGTGGACGCGGCGCTCGTCCGCTCCCTGCTCGTCCCGGCCACGATGCGCTTCATGGGGGACTCCAACTGGTGGCTGCCCGGCCCTCTGGCCGGCCTGCACGCCCACGTCGACCTGCGCGAACGCGGTGAGCTTCCCGGAGAGCCCGCCGGCACCGCCGTCGCCGCCCCGCCGCGTCTACCGGACGAGCAGCCGTTCCCCTACCCGCTGCGCTGGGAACAACCGGCCACGACCCCGGCCGCCGGTGTTGCCGCAGCCACCCCTCCAACGCCGCCGATCGCACCACCGGCACCAACACCGCCGGTCGCACCACCACCGGTGCCGGCACCGCCCCCACCGTCCTACGTGGACGCGAACGCCGCCTTCAAGCCGACCTTGCAGCCCACCATGGCGGGCCAGGTGAATTTCGCCGCCCATGAGCGTCCGAACCTGGTCTTCCAATCGCCCAATGGCGTCGACCAGGTCGCCGCGCCAGGGCCCACCTCGGCCGATCCGTCCATGCGAATCGTCCCGTCCCCGGCCACGGAACCCCAGGCCCCTTGGAGGCCGTGGGCGAACGGACCTCCGCAGCCGCGTCCCGTCCGCAACAGCAGCATCAAGCGTGAGATAGTTCCCACCCCGGACGGTACGGGGTGGCGCTGGAGACCAGTGGAGGATGAGGATGCCAACTGAGTCACGTCGTCGCGTCGCACAGCGGGCCGGGGCGACCCTGGCCGCAGCCGTGACCGGCGCGGTCGTGCTCCCCTTGAGCGCGCCGTCGGCCGATGCGGCCGCATTCAAGAAGGCGGACACCGGCGCGCGGGTCACGAGCTACAAGTGGCTGAACAAGGGCAAGACCGCCTTCGACTTCAAGGTGCGGTCGCCCTCGCTCGGCTCCACCCAGAACGTGCGCGTGCTGCTCCCCAAGGGCTGGAAGAGCAACTCCCGCCAGAGCTGGCCCGTCGTCTACGCCTACCACGGCGGCAACGACAACTGGACGTCCTGGACGCGCAGATCCAGCACCGACATCCAGGCCCTGGCGCGCAAGTGGGGCGTCATGGTCGTGATGCCCGAGGGCGCGAACGGCTCGTACACGAACTGGTACAACGGCGGCAAGGGCGGCACTCCCAAGTGGGAGGACTTCCACCTCCGCGAAGTCCGCCAGCTCGCGGAACGCAACTTCCACGCGGGCGGCTCCCGCGCGGCCATGGGCATCTCTTCGGGCGCCCAGGGCGCGTGCACCTACCCGGGACGCGCACCGGGCATGTTCCGTTACGCGGCCTGCTTCAGCGGCGTCCTGTCCATGAGCGCCCCGGGCATCCCCGCGCTGCTGATGTACACCAACAGCGGCAACGGGAACAGTGCCTTCGACATCTGGGGCGTTCCCTGGCTCGACCAGGCCAACTGGGACGCCCACGACCCGATCAAGCTGCTGCCCAAGATGCGCTCGACGAAGTTCTACGTCTCGTCCGGTACCACCGGTCGGCGGGGGCCGTTCGACTCCCCGAACACCGCACCCTGGGACATCGGCTACCTGAGCGAGCGGGCCATCGGCCCGACCGTCCAGGCGTTCGCGAAAGAGGCCAAGCGCCAGAACGTGCAGATCACAGCCCACATCTACGGGAACGGCCGCCACTCCTGGCCGTACTGGAAGCGTGAGATGCACACCGCCTGGCCGTCCATGATGAAGGCCATCGGCGCCAAGCCCGTCAGGTAACCCACCGCGAATGCTCCGGTCCCGCCTCGGGGCCGGAGCATTGCCGTCCCCCGCCGGGGCGCTAGCGGAGGAGCCCGTCGATGATCTTCGCGGCCCGGCCGATCCCGTCCTCGTCCCGTATCCGCCGCCCCAGCC
>NZ_SMKU01000460.1 GCF_004349215.1 Actinomadura rubrisoli
GAGGTGTATAAGAGCCAGGACGAGTACCTCCTCACCCGCTGAGCGGACGGGCCCGCCCGCTCAGCGGGTGAGGAGGTACTCGTCCGGGTTCGCCTTGCGGGCCCCGGCCCAGAACTCGAAGGTGTGCCCCGGCCACAGCGTGCGGTTCACGCCCTGCGCGTCGAGGTACCAGCTCTGGCAGCCGCCCTCGTTCCACACCGCGCGCCGCAGCCGCTTGTGCATGCGGTCGTTGAAGCGGCGGGACGCCTCCGGCTTCGGCTCGATGGCGTCGGCCCCGCGCTCCTGGAGCAGCCGCAGGCAGCTCAGGACGTGCTGGATCTGCACCTCGATCATGAAGACGACGGAGTTGTGGCCGAGGCCGGTGTTCGGGCCCAGCAGCATGAAGAAGTTGGGCATCCCGGGGATCGTCGTGCCGCGGTGCGCCTCGATGCCGTTCGCCCAGATCTCCTGGAGCTTGACGCCGTCGCGGCCGGTGACGCGCAGGTCGGCGAGGGCGTCGGTCACCTTGAAGCCGGTGCCGTAGATGATGCAGTCGACTTCGTACTCGCGTCCGTCCGCGGTGACGACGGAGTTCTCCCTGACCTCCGCGATTCCGGAGGTCTCCACGTCCACATTGGGGCGGGCGAGTGCCGGGTAGTAGTCGTTCGACAGCAGGACCCGCTTGCAGCCGATGGTGTAGTCGGGGGTCACCTTGGCGCGCAGTTCGGGGTCGGCGATCTGCCTCTTGATGTGCCAGCGGGCGAGCTTCTCCTGCGGGGCGGACAGGCGCGGGTCGATGGTGAATCCGACCGCGCGGGCCTCAAGCGTCCAGTAGATGCCGTTGCGGAAGGCGCGCGCGGCGCCAGGGACCTTCTCGAACGCCGCGCGGACGGGCCCGGGGAACGCGCGGTCGGGCTTCGGCTGGATCCAGGGCGGCGTCCGCTGGAACAGGACGAGGCGGTCGACGTCCTCCGCGATCCGCGGCACGAACTGGATGGCGGACGCGCCCGTCCCGATGACGGCGACGCGCTTGCCGGCGAGGTCGTAGGAGTGGTCCCACTCGGCGGAGTGGAACGTCCTGCCCTGGAACCGCTCGATGCCGGGCAGGTCGGGGAACGAGGGGATGTGCAGGGCGCCGATGCCGGACACGACGGCCTTGGGCCGCAGGACGGTCCCGTCGGCGAGTGCCACGCTCCAGCGCTTGGCCTCGTCGTCGTACTCCATCGTGTCGACGGCGCTGCCGAAGCGGATGTGCTCGCGGACGCGGTACTTGTCAGCGGTGCGCTCCATGTAGGAGCGGATCTCCGGCTGCGGCGCGAACATCCGCGTCCAGCCCGGGTTGAGCTCGAACGAGAAGGAGTACATGTGCGAGGGGACGTCGCACGCGCAGCCGGGGTAGGTGTTGTCGTGCCAGGTCCCGCCGAGGGCGTCGCTCTTCTCCAGCACCACGAAGTCGTGGAATCCGGACCTCTTGAGCCCGATCGCCATGCCGAGCCCGGCGAAGCCGGACCCGATGATGACGATCGCGGGGGTGCGCTCGGTCATAACCATCCTCTCACGTAACCTACTCCTAGTAAGTTACCGGCAGTAGCTTACTGACGATAGGTCCAACAGAGGCGGTTTCCTGTGAGTGACGCCACACCGCGACCCCCGGCCCGCCGGCGGCGCATGTCCCGGGCCGAGCGCGAACGGCAGATGCTGGACGTGGCGGAGGAGGTCTTCGGCGAGCGCGGCTACCAGGCGACCTCCATGGACGAGATCGCCGAGCGCTGCGGCGTGTCCAAGCCGATGCTGTACGAGTACTTCGGCTCCAAGGACGGGCTGCTCCTGGCGTGCGTGGGACGCTCCAAGGCCGAGCTCCTCGACGTCACCCAGAAGGCCATGGCGGGCGCGTCCACCCCCGAGGACATCCTGTGGCGCGGGATGGTCGCCTACTTCGACTTCATCGACGCGCACAGCAAGTCGTTCGCGATGCTGCTGCGCGAGCCGCTGGCCGCGGGCCCCGAGACGATCGAGGCCGTCGAGGCGACCCGGCGGCAGCAGAGCACGTTGATCGCCGGGGTGCTGGCGACGTTCGCGCCGTCCGCGCCCGCCGACGCGATCGACGCCTACACCGAGATCATCATCGGGGCCAGCGAGCGGCTCGCCCAGTGGCGGACGCGTCGTCCCGAGGTGTCGGCACAGGACGCGGCGCGCTACATGACCGACTTCTGCCGGCAGGGCCTCGGCCCCTACTTCGTCTGACGCACGCCTCAGGTTCCGGGACGGGCCGTCCGCGGCAGGGCGTCCAGGGCGCGGATCAGCAGGTCCAGGCCGAACTCGAAGTCGGTCTCGGGGTCGTGCCGGGCCAGCTGGGGGCCGAGCGCGGTCACGTGCGGGAACTCCTCCGGGTCGAGCCTGGCGAAGGACTCGGCGGGCGTCCCCACCAGGTGGTCGAGCATCTTCACCGCGCCGATCTCGCGCATCTGCGTGCCGAGCGCGTAGGCGAGCAGCGCCCGCATGATCCGCACCGACGTCCCGCCGTCGAACCCGGCGGCGCCGGCCAGCGCCAGCGCGCGCTCGGCGGGACGCAACGCGACCGGGGTGTCGATCTTGTGGGTGAGGACGACCGTCATGCAGCGCGGGTACTCGCGCGCGACCGTCCGGAAGGCGCGGACGAGCGCGCGCGCACGGTGCTCCCAGGGCTCGGACGGATCGTCCTCAAGCTCCATCCCCGCCACGACGTGCTCGGCGACGCCCTCCATGAGCGCGCTCTTGTTCGGGACGTGGTTGTACAGCGACATCACCGCGACGCCCAATTCGGCGGCCACCCGGCGCATCGACAGCGCGTCGGCGCCCTCGCGCTCGATCAGCCCGATCGCGGCGCGCACGATGCGCCCGCGCGTCAGGACCGGCCGCGTCTCCGGGGTGCCGGGAATCACATCTCTCGCCATCGGTCGCGCCTCTTCCCACCGTTGACAGCCGTAAGTGCCCCATGACACGGTACGTACAACGTACGTAAGGCGTACATTGTACGTACGCTCCCCGAGGGAGGGGTTCCGTGTCGACCCATGACCTGTACACCGCCCCCGTCGCCACGTCCACCTGGAACGTCCCGCTGGCCGGCGACACCCGGTTCACCTGGGAGTACGACGACGGCCGAGACCGCCTCCTCGCCCTGTACCAGAAGGGCAAGGACAAGCAGTGGGACTCGGTCACGCGGATCGACTGGGATCTGGAGGTCGACCCGCACGACGTCCTCGGCGTCCCCGACCAGTCCCTCGCCATCTACGGGACGCGGTACTGGGACATGCTGAGCGAGAAGGAGCGCGGCGAGCTGCGGCGGCACAGCTCGTCCTGGCAATTCTCGCAGTTCATGCACGGCGAGCAGGGCGCGATGGTCACCGCGGCCCGGATCGTGGAGTCGGTGCCCGACCTGGACGCCAAGCTCTACTCCGCCACCCAGGCGATGGACGAGGCGCGCCACGTCGAGATCTTCACGCGGTTCCTCCAGGAGAAGGTCGGCCTCGTCTACCCGATCAACACCAAGCTGCAGGACCTGCTGAACGAGACGCTCACCGACTCCCGCTGGGACATGCCCTACCTCGGCATGCAGGTGCTCATCGAGGGCCTCGCGCTCGCCGCGTTCGGCGTCATCCGCGACATCACGACCAAGCCCCTCCCCAAGCAGATCCTCGCCTACGTCATGCAGGACGAGGCGCGCCACGTCGCGTTCGGGCGGCTCGCCCTGCGCGACTACTACAAGGAGCTGTCGGCGGCCGAGCGCCGCGAGCGCGAGGACTTCGTCATCGAGGGCTGCCACCTCATGCGCGACCGCATCCGCGGGCGGGAGATCTGGACCAACTTCGGCATCGACCCGAAGGAGGTGGACGAGATGGTGGAGAACTCCCCGTACATGCGGATGTTCCAGAGCCTGCTGTTCAGCCGGATCGTCCCGTGCGTCAAGGACATCGGGCTGTGGAGCGAGCGGATCCAGAGGGCCTACGACGACATGGGCGTCCTGGAGATGTCCAAGGCCGACCTCGACGCGCTCATGGGCCAGGACGAGGAGATCGCCGAGAGGCTCGACACCGAGCGGTTCGCCGCCGAGGAGGCCGAGCGCAAGGCCGAGGTCGACGCGGTCATCGCCGCCGAGACCGCCGCGGGCTGACCGGAAAGCGGCGGTGACCGCCCGTGGACCGCCGCCGCTGAGTACGGTTGGATCATCCCACTCACGGAGGTCTCCATGCCCCTCGCGCACTTCGACGGCGCGCTCGCCGTCGTCACCGGAGCAGGCAGCGGGTTCGGCCGGGCCACGGCGCTCGCCCTCGCCGAGCGCGGCGCGACCGTGATCGCCGCCGATATCGACCTGCCCGCCGCCGAGCGCACCGTCACCCTGGCCAAGACGCTCGGCTCCGGCGGCGCCGCCTACCAGGTGGACGTGTCGGACGCCGCCGCCATGGAGACCTTCGCGGCCGAGGTGAGAAGCGCGCACCGGGTCCCCGACATCCTGGTCAACAACGCCGGGATCGCCGTCGCGGGCCCGTTCCTCGACACCGGCGTCGCCGAATGGGACCGCGTCCTCGGCGTCAACCTGTGGGGCGTCATCCACGGCTCCCGCCTGTTCGGTCGCCAGATGGTGGACCGCGTGAACGCGCTGCCCAACAAGCCCGACAAGCCGAACTTCGGCGGCCACATCGTCAACATCGCCTCCGCCGCCGCGTTCGCGCCCACACGCACGCTGCCCGCCTACTGCACGACCAAGGCGGCCGTCCTCATGCTGAGCGAGTGCCTGCGCGCCGAACTGGCGGGCTCCCGCATCGGCGTCACCGCCGTCTGCCCCGGCTTCGTCAACACCGGCATCGTCAAGAACGGCACCTTCGTGGGCGGCGACCCCGCCGCACAGGAACGGATGCGCACACGCGGCAACAAGGCCCTCCAACTGCGCAACTACCCGCCCGAGAAGGTGGCCGAGCGGATCGTCGACGCCATCGTCAAGAACCGGCCGATGGTCCCGGTCACCTTCGAGGGCCACCTGCTGCGCGCCCTGTCACGGGTCTCCCCGGCCTCCCTGCGCCTCCTGGCCAGAATCCCCATCCCCCAGGCCTAACGCCCCACCGCCGCCCGGCATGAGCCGCCCCCGGCGGCAGACCATCCAGCAAGTCGTCCGGATCGTATTCGGGGCGGGCTCGCGAGGGGCACGGGCCGGGGTGGACGAGTCGTCCGGTGGAACGGTGATCGGTTCTGGGGCGGCGCCATTATCATCGGCGGGCGGCAGCGCTTTAGCCGGGGTGCCCGTGCGGTCATTTGCAGCAGACGCGAACGCATGTGCGAATTTCCGCGCAATGGTCCATGGTCTCGGCACGGAAAGGGCCGCGAAGTGGGGTCCACTTCGCGGCCCGGCGGGCGAGAACCTGTTGCTGACCTGGGCTCACCTCATACCCAGGACACTCCTACCGGTTGGACCGTCACGTCGTCGACATCCTCCTCCCCAGCGCCAGCGCACCGGTCACCGATCACGAGCGGGAGCATGACCGGCGCACTCTCCTCCCCTTTACCCGGACACCTTAGAAGCTGTTGACAGAAAATATGCCATGATCGGCCGATTCAGGTCAGAAATGATTTAGTGGAGCGAGCGGAGCACTTCTCTCGCCGTCCGCATCACCTTCGCCATGCACGCTCCTTCCCGTTCCTCCTGCTCACCCTTGCCCACTGCCTGCTCGCTGTAGCTGACCGTGACCACCACGTTGCGGATCCGCGCGGTCACCACTCCGACGACCGTGGGCTGGCCCTTGTCGACCTTGAACCAGCGGTACGCCTGGTCGCCCATGTCCGGCTGCGGCTCCAGCGTGATCGTCCGTTCCAACTGCGGGGCGCGCGCCTGCGTCCACTGGGCGTTGTAGTAGTCCTGGGCGTTCTTCACCGGGTCCGTGGCACCCATCTGCAGATGCAGGTGCGCCTCGACCCGCAGCCACCGCGCCTCCCGGCCCGGCGCGGTGTAGGTGCACGTGGTCAGCGTGGAGTTGGCGCTCTTGCTCTGCTTCGCGTCCGGGACGATCTGCCGGACGGTGGTGTGCGGAACCATCCCGCACGGCGCGGGCAGCGACCTGATCGGCTGGGCCTGCGCGGGGCCGGGGGCGGGCGCGGGC
>NZ_SMKU01000461.1 GCF_004349215.1 Actinomadura rubrisoli
ATCCCCGTCCCCGCGTCCCACTAACTCGCGGCGGAGCCGCCGGGGGTCTGGGGGTCCGCCCCCAGGGACAGCACTGACTCGCGGCGGGTTCGTGTCGTCGGCCGGGAGGTGAGCTGGGACGATGGCGGTATGAGGTTCGAGTTGGTCGTCTGGCATGAGCCCGCGCCGATCACGGTGGAGAACGCGTCCGGGACGGACTTCGACGCGGTCCCGGCGCATACCGGCGTCGCCGCGTTCGCCGATGAGCTCACCCGGACCCATCCCGGCGCCGAGGTGACGGTGCAGGAGTCGCGGTACGCGCGGGTCCGCATGGCCTCGGAGACGGCCGACGAGATCTCCGCCGACGTGTACGAGCTGGCCAAGACGCATGAGCTGGTCTGCTACGACCCGGTCCGGCGGCTGGTACACAACCTCGGGCCCATCGGCGCCTATGAGGGCATGCAGTTCCACACGGGCGACGGCATGATCGTCGTGGATCCCGATCTGCGGCTCGTCCAGGACGTTCTGGGCACGCTCGGCGAGGAGAACCCGTTCGCGGCGCTCGTGGTGTTCGGACGGCACTTCGTCCAGGTGTCCCCGGAGGACGGCGGGTACGAGCTCGAATACAAGGACAGCGTTCAAGGCCGCCTCTACCGCGCCCACGTCGCCGATCTGGCCGATGTACGGCGGGCCTTCGAGGAGTACGCGTCCGACGATCGGGCCTTCCTCGACCGCCACTCTTGGGTCACAGTGGGCGCCGGTGGCACGTGAGGGCCGGTGGACGGGGCCATCGGGCAGCGCGGGTAACCTGACGACGCCATGACTGACAAGACGATCGTTCACCTGCTGCGGCACGGTGAGGTGCACAATCCCGACGGAATCCTGTACGGGCGGCTGCCCGGCTACCGGCTCAGCGAGGACGGCGTCCTCATGGCCAAGGCCGTCGCGAAATGGTTCGCCGACCGGGACGTCACCGCGCTGTTCTCCTCGCCGATGCAGCGGGCACTGGAGACGGCGGCGCCGCTGGCCGACGCGTTCGACCTCCCCGTGACGGTGGACGACCGGCTGATCGAGGCCGACAACCATTTCGAGGGGCTGACCTTCGGGGCCGGGGCGGGTTCGCTGCGCCGTCCCGAGCACTGGCGCTACCTGGTCAACCCGCTGCGGCCGTCCTGGGGGGAGCCCTACAAGGAGCTCGCCGCCCGGATGCGCGCCTCGGTGATCAGGGCCCGCGACACGGCGCGGGGCCACGAGGCGGTGTGCGTGAGCCACCAGCTGCCCGTCTGGATCCTGCGGCTGCACGCCGAGCGCCGCCGGCTCTGGCACCACCCGAACAAGCGCGAATGCGGCCTGGCCAGCGTCACCAGCCTCACGTTCGAGGGCAGCCGGCTGGTGGAGGTCGCCTACTGCGAGCCCGCCGCCGGGCTCGCCAAGGGGCCCAGTGTCGCGGGTGCCTGACGGCACCGCTAAGTTGAGTACTACGTCTTGTAGTAGTAGGAGGGTCCGTTGAGCCCCCGAATCTCCCCTGTGCGCGCCGCCGCGGGCGTCGCCGCGCTCTGCGGGCTGCTCGCCGGCTGCGCCGGGACCAACGCCTCGGAGAGCGGGCCGGGCGGGAGCGACAACCGCTTCATCTCGGGCAACGGCAACGCCACGGAGTTCAAGCCCGGCTCCCGCAAGAGCATCCAGGACGTCTCCGGCGAGGGGCTGGACGGCAAGCCGCTCAAGCTCGCCGACCTCAGGGGCAAGGTCATCGTGGTCAACTTCTGGGCGTCCTGGTGCGCGCCCTGCCGCGGCGAGGCGCCGTCCCTGGAGCAGGTCCACGCCGAGAACAAGGCCAAGGGCGTGGAGTTCCTCGGCGTCAACTTCAAGGACGCCAAGGAGAACGCCAAGGCGTACGAGCGCAAGTTCAAGGTGACCTACCCGAGCCTGTACGACGGGGACGGCCGCGTCACGCTGGCCTTCCGCGAGGTGCCGCCGAGCGCGATCCCCAGCACCCTCGTCCTGGACCGGCAGGGCCGCGTCGCCGTCCGCGTCATCGGCGCGACGACGTACTCCAAGCTCGGTCCCCTGGTCGCCAAGGTGCTCGCGGAGAAGTGAGCGGGGTGGGGCGATGAGCGCGGCCGAGACCGTCACCAACGGGTCGCTGTTCGCGGCGGCGCCGCTGGCGGCGCTGGCCGGGCTGGTCTCGTTCGTCTCGCCGTGCGTACTGCCGCTGGTGCCGGGCTACCTGTCGTACGTGACGGGGATGACCGGGGTGGACCTGGCGGAGCAGAAGCGGGGCCGGCTGCTCGCGGGCGTCCTGTTGTTCATCGCGGGCTTCACCGCCGTGTTCGTCAGCTACGGCGTGATCTTCGGGGGGCTCGGACGGTGGCTGCTGGAGTACCAGGACCAGATCACCCGGGTCCTCGGCGTCGTCACGATCGTGTTCGGGCTCGCGTTCATGGGGCTCGTCCCCGGGCTGCAGCGGACGATGAAGTCGGGACGGCTGCCCGCCGCGGGCCTGGCGGGCGCGCCGCTGCTCGGCGTCCTGTTCGGGCTCGGGTGGACGCCGTGCATCGGGCCGACGCTGGGCGCGGTGCAGGGCCTCGCGATCACCGAGGCGAGCGCGGGACGGGGCGCGCTACTGTCGCTGGCGTACTGCGCGGGCCTCGGCCTCCCGTTCGTGGCCACCGCAATCGCCTACCGCCGGGCGCTGGGGGCCTTCGGCGCGGTGAAACGGCACTACCCGCTGGTCATGCGGATCGGCGGCGGCATGCTCGTCCTCATCGGGGTGCTGCTGGTGAGCGGCCTGTGGGGCGATCTGACCATCGAGCTCAAGTCGTGGATCAGCGGCTTCCAACCGGTTATCTGAGATGACGGACACCACGGACATGGAATCGGGAACCGAGGCGCCCGCCGCCCGGCAGCCCCCGCGCGAGGTGCCGCGGCCCACGGGCATCGGCCCGTTCGGCTGGCTGCGCTGGGGGTGGCGGCAGCTCACCACGATGCGCACGGCGCTGATCCTGCTGTTCCTGGTGGCGCTGGGCGCGGTCCCGGGCTCGATCTTCCCGCAGCGGGGCCAGGCGCCGGAGAAGGTCGCGGAGTACTTCGACGAGCACAAGACGCTCGCGCCGTGGCTGGACAGGCTGTCCATGTTCGACGTGTTCGCCGCCCCCTGGTTCGCGGCGATCTACATTCTGCTGTTCGTCTCGCTGGCCGGATGCGTCGTCCCGCGCGCCGTCAAGCACTACAGGTCCATGCGGGCGCGGCCCCCGGCGGCGCCCCGCAACCTGCGGCGGCTGCCCCAGTCGGCGTCCTACGAGACGGACGCCTCGCCCGACGAGGTCCTCGCCGAGGCGCGCAGGGTGCTGCGCGGGCGGCGCTTCCGGACCGACATCTCCGGCGGGTCCGCCGCGGCGGAGAAGGGCTATCTCGGCGAGACGGGCAACCTGCTGTTCCACCTGGCCCTGCTGGCGATGCTGTTCGCGCTGGGCATGGGCAACCTGTTCGGCTACCGCGGCGACGTGCTGCTCACCGAGGGCAAGTCGTTCGCCAACTCGCTGAGCCAGTACGACCAGTTCGCGCCGGGACGCGCGTTCGACGGCGACCGGCTCGCCCCGTTCTCGATCACGATGGACGACTTCACGGCCAAGTACGAGACCAAGGGCGAGAAGCGCGGTCTGGCCACCGACTTCCGGGCCAAGATCCGGTACCGGGACGGCCCGTCCGGCAAGGACAGGCCGTTCGACCTGCGGGTCAACCATCCCCTCAAGGTCGGCGGCGCCAAGGTCTACCTGCTCGGCCACGGATACTCGCCGGTGTTCACCGTCCGGGACGCCAAGGGCGACATCGCCTTCCAGGACGCGGTGCCGTTCCTGCAGATGGAGCCGCGCAACCTCACGTCCGAGGGCGTCATCAAGGCGCCGGACGCCGAGCCCGAGCAGCTCGCCTTCTACGCGATCCTCTGGCCGACCGCGGTGGCCAGCCAGGACGGCAAGCAGATCGTCTCGGCGTTCCCGGCTCCGCTGCGCCCGGTGGTGACGGTCTCCTCGTTCAAGGGCGACATCGGCCTGGACTCCGGCACCCCCCAGTCGGTCTACAAGCTGGAGGGGATCGGCAAGACGCTCCAACCCGTCAAGGGCGGCTCGAAGCTGCTGGAGCCGGGGGAGACGCTGAAGCTGCCCGGCAACGCCGGCTCGATCACCTTCGACGGCCTCCGGGAGTGGACGAGCGTCTCGGTCAACCACGACCCGGGCCGCCTCCCGGCGCTGGTGGCCGCCGTCCTCGCGGTGGCGGGCGTCGCGATCTCGTTCATGGTCCGGCGCCGCAGGGTGTGGGTCCGTGCGCGCGCCGGAGAGGGCGGGCGTACGGTGGTGGAGGTCGGCGGCCTCACGCTGGGCAACCCGACCTCGGAATTCGACGACATCGTGACCGCGCTCCGCGGCACCGATGACGAACCCGGCGCCGAATCCGGGTCGGCAACCGAAACGAAGGAGTGACGAGGGTGGGTAACGCCGACCTCGCGAACCTGAGCGACAAGCTCATGCTGTCGACGGTGGTCCTCTACATCGTCGCGCTGTTCGCCTACGCGGCCGATCTCGGCTTCGGCCGGCGGCCGTCCCGCGCCGCCGTGGCGGAGACCGCCGAGGCCAAGGTCCTGGTGGGCGCCGCGGGCGCCGAGAGCGCCGCGAAGGACGACGCCCCCGAGACCACCACCACCCAGGAGGGCCGCAGGGCCGACTGGGCGCGGCTCGCGGTCCTGCTGAACGTGCTCGGCTGGGCCTCGCACCTCGGCTTCATGGTGACCCGCGGCCTGTCCGCGGACCGCTGGCCGTGGGGCAACATGTACGAGTTCCTCGCCGCGATCGCGTTCGCCTCGGTCACCGCGTTCCTCGTCGTGATGTGGCGCTACGAGGCCCGCTTCCTCGGCGCCGCCGTGATGGTCGCCGCCGTGATCGCCCTGGGCGTGGACAACCTCTGGCTCTACGACTCGGTGGGCCCGGTCACCGCCGCGCTCAACTCGTACTGGATCGCCATCCACGTCACCGCCGCGATCACCGCGACGGGCGCCTTCACCGTCGCCGGCTCGTCCACGGTCCTCTACCTGCTCAAGACCCGCGCCGAGGCCCGGGGGACCGTCGCGGACGGCGGCGTCATGTCCCGCCTCCCCTCGACCGACGCCCTCGACCGCCTGTCGCTGCGCGTCACGATGTTCGCCTTCCCGATCTGGACGGCCGCGATCATCATGGGCGCCATCTGGGCGGACGAGGCATGGGGCCGCTACTGGAACTGGGACCCCAAGGAGACCTGGTCCTTCGTGACCTGGATCATCTACGCGGCCTACCTCCACGCGCGCTCCACGGCCGGCTGGAAGGGCCGCAAGGCCGCGATCCTCTCCCTGCTCGCGTTCGCGGCCCTGCTGTTCAACTTCTTCGGCGTCAACTACATGTTCTCGGGCCTCCACTCCTACGCCTGACCGCATGACGGCCTTCGCCTCGTCCGCCGGGCACACGGCGGGCGAGGGAAGGCGGCCAGGGACGCGTACTCACCCAGAACCTGACTCCCCGGTCCCGCCGCACCCCCGTCCAGCGGACGCCTGAGCCAAGGGGGCATCCAGGGCGGCGACACCCGAAAGCTCGACGCCCTCGCAACCGAACTCCGACGCGCCGCCCGGACACTCCGCGACTCCGGCCGTTCCCTGAACGCCATCACCGCCCGGCTCGGCCTCGCCGCGCGCCACGGAAAGGCACTCGGGGACGCGGGCGACTGGGCCGCGTCCCAGGTCAAAGAGATCCAGCGCCGCCGCGACAGCCTGATCAAAAGCGACGACATGCGGGCCATGGCCTACGGCGGCGTCCTGGAACTCCTGCGAGGCGCGGGCATGCTCCAAGGCACCGCGGCCGAACGAGCCCAGAAATGGCTGGCCGTCGCGCCACCCGATAGGGCACGCACATTCCAGCTACTGGGATCCGCGCTCATTGTCGTTGATCAATATGGCCAATATCGTCACCGGAAAACATGGGGCCGTGGAACTGGCTCCTCCGTCTCCCGCTCCCAGCCCGCAGCCCCAGGTGTCTCCTACACCACCGCCGGCTCAGCCGGGCGTGACGCCGGGCCCGATCCCCTCCCCG
>NZ_SMKU01000462.1 GCF_004349215.1 Actinomadura rubrisoli
CATCGACGTCATCGCCGCCCACCCCGACCGATTCCGCGCCGCGGGGCTGGCCGCAGGCGAGGGCAACATCGAGTTGCTGGCCCGCCAGACCCGGCTCCTGCGCCCCGACGTCGTCGCCATCACCACCCCGGCTCACCGCCCGCCCCATCGTCCAATTGGTGGTTCAGGTGAAGGGCCTTGACGATCCCGTCCGCATACGACAACGCGGTGGAGGCGTGCGAGTTCTCGATCCAGTCATGGGGCGATTCCGAGCGTGTCGGATAGCCCGACAGGCCGCCGCTTTGGCGCAAACTGTCGAACCCGCCCTGCCGGCCGGTGAGGATCTTATGGACGTAGGCCTGGTGCCCGGTGTCGAACAGCACCACATCACGCGGCGAATCGAAAACACGGTGCAGAGCGATGGTCAACTCCACCACTCCCAGGTTCACTCCCAGATGCCCGCCGGTCGCGCACACCTTGTCGATCAGGAACTCCCGGATCTGCCCGGCCAGCCCCTCAAGCTGGGTGAGGTCCAGACCGTCCAGGTCACCGGGGCCTCTGATCGAGTCAAGCGGCGGTGCCGCGGGAGGTGCCTGAGCCGGACGGGCGGAGGCGCTGTCGACGGTCGGCTGCGAGGTTTGACGCTTATTGGTGTGCATAAGGATCCGCCTCCTGGCGGAATCAGGGGGAACGGAGTTGCTTGGGCAACGCGAAATGGACGCTTTCCTGGACGGTGGGGTCTTCGCTGATGTGAACGGGGCCGAGCGTGCGGAGGTGGTCGATCACCTGCCTGACCAGGTGCTGGGGAGCCGATGCCCCGGCCGTCAGGGCGACCACCCGGGCATCGCGCAACCAGGCCGGGTCGATGCTGGAGGCGTCGTCGATCAGGTACGCGGGGATGCCGCGGCGACGGGTCACCTCCACCAGCCGCACGGAATTGGACGAATTGGCCGAGCCGACCACGAGCACCACATCGGCCTCGGCGGCCACGGCGGCGAGGGCGTCCTGCCGGTTGGTGGTGGCGTAGCAGATGTCGTCGGACGGCGGATCCTTGATCGCCGGGAACCGCTCCTTCAGCGCCCGGATCACCTCAGCGGTCTCGTCCACCGCCAGCGTCGTCTGGGTCAGGTAGCTCACCCGGCTCGGATCGGGGATCTCCAGATCGGCGACGTCTTCAGCGGTCTCGACCAGAACGGTGTGCTCCGGGGCCTGCCCGAGCGTGCCCTGCACCTCCTCATGGCCGACATGCCCGATCAGCACCACCGTGTCGCCGCGACCCGCGAACCGGCGCGCCTCGGCGTGCACCTTGGTCACCAGCGGACACGTGGCGTCCACCACCGGCAAGCCACGACGCGCCGCCTCGTCACGGACCTCAGGCGAGACACCATGCGCCGAGAACACCACCACACTGCCTTGCGGCGCGTCGTCCGGGATCTCATCCAGCTCGTCGACGAACACGACGCCCCGGCGCTCCAGATCCTCGACCACATGGCGGTTGTGCACGATCTGCTTGCGCACGTACACCGTGCCACCCGAACCGGCACGCTGGTCCACCAGCCGCTCCACCACCTCGATCGCCCGCTCCACCCCCGCGCAGAACGACCGCGGCGAGGCCAGCGACACCGTCCTGACGGCCCAGGGGGACGTGTCCGCAGTGTGTTCCAGGCTGGTCATGATCAGTGGTCCCGTCGGGTGATCAGCTCGGCCAGGGTCCGCAGGTCGGCCGCCGCGTCGGGGGCGGGGCCGGCCTCGGTGAGGGCGTCCATCGCCGCGTCGAAGTGCCGGTCGGCCTCGGCCCGCGCCCAAACGCGGCCACCGGCGGACGCCACCAACTCGGCCGCATCGGCCACCGACCCCTCGTCCAAAGGTTCAGCACGCTGATACAGCCACGCCAGCCGCTTGCCCGCCGAGGTGCCCGAGCGCAAAGCCGCGACCACCGGCAGCGACTTCTTGCGCGACAGCAGATCCGATCCGACCGGTTTCCCCGTCACCGCGGGATCGCCCCAGATCCCGAGCAGGTCGTCCACCAGCTGGAACGCCAACCCCAGATGACGCCCGAACGCCCGATACCGCGCCACGGCGACCGCACCGGCCTGGTCGGATCCGCCGGTGATGCCCGCCATCGCGCCCAGCTGGCACGCCGCGCCCAGCAGCGCACCGGTCTTTCCCTCGGCCATCGCCGCACACTCATCCAACGAGATCTCGGCACGCTCCTCGAACGCCAGATCGGCCGACTGGCCCTCGCACAACTCCTGCACCGCCGCAGCCAGCACCCTCGCCGCCGCAGCCGAATCCGCCCCGGCACCGGCCACGGAGATCACTTGCTGCATCGCGGCGGCCAGCAGCGCGTCGCCGACCAGAATCGCCTCGCGCACCCCGAACACCGCCCACGCCGCCGGCCGGTGCCGCCGGGTCGTATCTCCGTCCATCACGTCGTCATGCAGCAACGAGAAGTCATGCACCAGCTCCACCGCCACGGCGGCCGCCACCGCAGCGTCATTTCCGGCCGCTTCGGTATGACCCCCGCCGACCGCCCGAGCGCAGGCCAGCGCCAGCGCGGGACGGACCGCTTTGCCCGCACCGTCGGTGGGGCGCCCCTCGGCATCCCACCAGCCCGCGTGGTACCCGGCAACGCGTCCGATCTCCACCGGGAACGCATCGACCGCCGCCCTGCGGGCCGGTTCGACCACCCGCTGGGTATCCGCCAGGATCTGGCGGACCGTACGCGCACCCCGCGAACCGACACCGGACTCAATGCCATATGCCGCACTGGTGGACGCCATAACACCGCTCCCTCAGAGAGACTCATTCGACTTCGCTGACGGGCCGAACCGGCCACACCCGCCGTCATCACCCCCGCCGCCGACCACTAACGGCAGACCGAACACCGATGTGTCGCGCTTTCGGGGCCTGGTCGCGCTTTGCGCTGCCACCAGCGGAAACGACCACGGCGCGACCTGGATGCCCGACGGCCGGCGCCGTGATCAACGGAGCGACGGCCGCGGCCACCCACCTGCCGGAGCCGCCCGCCCGGACTCGCGTCGCCAGGCTCAACGCCGCCGCAAAGCCGGTTCCAGGAAGATCGAGTCAGTTCCGATCCCCCGCAGTCACCACCTCACGACCTCGATCAAGTCGTGACTCTCGGTTACCAAGGCGCCCATGGTAGGACGGAATTTACGAGTTCAGCCTGATCATTAATGTTGCACCCGCTAAAGCGGGACATGGATGACCAATTCAAGCAGCAGCCCGTACATGACCATTATCCGGAGGTCCAAAAGGCTGCGGCTCGCATTCGACGTAGCATTCCGGAGGGCGCACGTGAAGACCGATCGGCTCTGCCTCGAACGAACCGGCGCGTCGACCAAATTCACGGTACGGAGGGAAGCTCACTCGCGAGTTTGGTCACTGTCACCGGGGGGAGCCACCGGTCGGCATGGATGTGGTCCCCAGGGCTGGACTCACACCAGGCTCGCCGAGACGACTGCGCGTGCGCCCAGGAACACGCCCAGCTCCTCGGTCGCAGCTTGCAGCGCGGCGGTTTCGGCGGCGTCGAACGGCCGGTACAGCACCGCCTTGACCACCACGGCGCCGGACCGGTTCGTGCGCTTCCAGCGGCCGGCCACCTGCGTGTCGACCACGATGACGCCGTTCGGCAGGGCAAGCTTGTCCGATGCCGATGCCGATGCCGCAAGCCCGCCGAGGTCGAGCAGGTACTTGCTCTGCCTGTAGCCGACGATGTACTCGTCGTAGGCCTGCAGCAGACGCACCGATGGAGACGGGGCCGGCGCGGGGGCGTTCCCCGGCGCGGACCAGTAGGTGACGCCGTCGACGTCGGTGCTCTCCAGCGTGTCGCCGGCGAATGACAGCCCGGCAGCGATGTCGGCGCGCGTAAGGCTGGACCACCACGCCAGGTCCTTCACAGTCGCCGGACCATGGCTGGTGAAGAACCGGCGGACCAGCTCGACCAGTGCCGCCTCGCGTTCCAGGCTCGCCGCCTGCGGGACCCGTTCCTCTAGCAGCGCGTAGGTGTGCTGCTTGCCCCGCAGCGGGCCGCTGCAGATCACCCGCTCCAGTTCGGCGTGGATGAGGATGTAGCCGAGCCGGAATCCGGCCGCGGTGATGCCGTGGTGGGCGAGCAACGCCGCGATCTCAGTGCGGGTCCGGTGGCTCCCACCGGCGACGGCATCGGCGATCAGGTCCGTGGAGCGGCGCAGCAGCGGCCCGTCGAGCTCGCCGCGCCGGTAGGCGTAGCCGTTGAGCGCGTGCACCCGCGGCGCCGTCAGCTCCAGCAGCCAGCGCAGGTCGGCGGGCGCCACGAAGTGCCACGTGGGGCGCAGCACGTGCGTGCGCAGGATGACGCCGTCGTTGAACGCGCGATCGAGGTCTGAGTCGGTGACGCCGCCGACGAGCCGCTGGGCGACCGCCCACTTGGCCGGGTGGTAGTCCTGCGACTGCAACGCGCCGAACCAGCCGACCACCTCGGCGGCGTCGGCGAACGGGGCCGGCCGCGCGCCGCCCAGGCCGACCGAGCCGATGCGGCGGTGGGACAGCCGGAGCCCCTCCAGCGTCACCGCTGCCCGCCTGCGGCCTCGGTGCGGCCGGTCAGCCGAACCACACGGTCACCGACACGGCAGGCGTCGAAGACGACGTCCACGAGCTCACCGGCGAGTTGGTCGAGGGTCATGCGGATTCTCCCCACAGATCAACTCGGGAGCGTACAGGCCGCCGCCGACAGAATGCGGCGCGCCACGCGAACCGCCTACCCGCTTGCCGAATCACCACCAGCATCCACAGCGACAGACATCTCCTCGGCGAGAGAGCGTCAATGACCCGTGAAGCTGTTCGCAGACATCGCCGCCGGTTCCGTTGGACTTCTCGAACGTCCAAGCGGACCTGGACCAGACCTCTCTCAAGCCGGCCGACGCCTACTTCGCCAAAGGGCGTCGCAGCCGTCACCGCCGGGTGAGGATGCCGCGGCCGCCGACCTCTGCCCGCACCCCGACCACGCGCGCCTGTCGTACGAGCGCGTTGAATACCTCTTCAAGCAGAATGAAGATCTACTGCTGCCTCAGGCATCACACCAGTTCATACTGGTCAGGGCCTGGTCGATCGGGATCTTGCCGCCGACCAGCACGTAGGCGCGGCCGGCGGTGTCCGGCCGGTCGAGGAGTGCGACGAGCACGGCGGCCACGTCGTCCCTGGAGACCCGGTCGAACCTGGCGACCGCGCTGCCGATGTCGGGGTTGTCGGCACAGCCCACATTGATGGAGCTGACGTGCAGGAACCGTCGCACACCTGCCTGTTCCGCCGCGTCCATGAGCAGCACGGGGGCGGCCCGGTCCACCTTGTCCCTGCGTGTGGCGGTAGCGCTGTTGCCCGAACCGGCCGAAAAGACGACGGCGTCGGCGTCGGCGAGCGTGGCGGCCACCTCCTCGGCGGTGGCGCGCTCAAGGTCGAGCACCACGGCGTCACCGCCGGCCTGTCTGACACCGTCGACGTGGTCGGGGTTACGCACGATGCCCACGACGTCATCGCCGCGTTCGGCGAGGAGCCGGGTCAGCCGGAGGGCGACCTTGCCATGGCCGCCGGCGATGACAATCTTCATGCTGCTCCCAAAGCTGATCACAGTGTGGCAGGGCCACCCTAGACACCTCAGCTTCGACGGCAACGCCTCGGATTCTCCGGCGAGGGTGAACCTGGCTCCGAGCTCCGCCGATTCTCGATGAGCTCCCGGCCGCGAGGAAGGGACAGCCAGAAGTAGGTGGTGTCCATCAAGAGCGCCTGGCGGCGGAGACGCGGTGTGCCTGTGGCGACCGGGGCATGCGCCCTCTCGCGGCCCTAGGAACGAGTGAAGGCCCTCCCTTGACGATCAGGGGCGGGCCATCAACAGGCGCTTGACCTGTGGGATCCTTGGGTGGGCGATACTGGGTTCGAACCAGTGACCTCTTCGGTGTGAACGAAGCGCTCTCCCACTGAGCTAATCGCCCTGGTGCGGGCCGCCCTGGGGGCGGTCCGACGTCCGAAACTCTAGCGCATGTCGGGGGGTGTTCGCGCCTCCGCGCCGGGGCATGGGGGCGCGCGGGGCGTCGGCTTGTGG
>NZ_SMKU01000463.1 GCF_004349215.1 Actinomadura rubrisoli
GGATCGGGACGGGCGTCGGCATGCTCTTCCTCTACCGGGGGCTCAGCCGGGGGCACATGAGCGTGGTCGTGCCGGTCAGTGCGGTCGGCGGGGTGGCGCTGCCGGTGCTGGCCGGTGTGGCCTTCCTCGGTGACCGGCCGTCGGTGGCGGCGTGGCTGGGCATCGCCGTGGTGCTCCCGGCGCTGTGGATGGTGTCGCGGTCGCGGTCGGACGAGCAGGGCGCCACGCGTGCGGCGCTCGTGAACGGGCTCGTGGCCAGTGCCGGGATCGGCGTCCAGTACCTCGCGCTGGCGCAGGCGGACGAGGCGGCGGGCGCCTGGCCGGTGGCCGCCGGGCGGGTGGCCGCGGTCCTGGCGATAGCCCCGATGATGGCGGCGGACGGGCGGCGGTTCCCCTCGGCCCGGATCGGCTGGGGCGCGGCGGCGAGCGGGGTCGTCGCGGCACTGGCGCTCGTGCTGTACCTGCTGTCGGCCAGGGAGCAGCTGGTCGTCATCGCGGTCGTGCTGTCGTCGCTGTACCCGGTGGTGCCGGTGCTGCTCGGGGTCACGATGCTGCGCGAGCGGCTGTCGGCGGCGCAGGCGGCCGGGCTGGTCGGCGCGGGCGTCGCCGTGGTGCTGCTCACGGCGCCGATACCGTAGGCGACAAAGCGATCACGGGATCCCCGTGAAGATCTTCCGTCCGAGGTGATCTGGAAGGTAGCCTTTCACCGTCGGTCCCCCTTCCCCCTCGGGGGCCGCCGGAACTGCGGGAGCGCCTGTGGACACCAAGACCCCGGACGACATTCCCACCTCGGCGCGGGCCTACGGGTGGATGCTCGGCGGCAAGGACAACTACGAGGTCGACCGCCGGTTCATCCTCGACACCGTCAAGGGCTTTCCCGAGTGCGTCGACATCGCCCGGCAGAACCGGTCGTTCCTTTACAGGGCCGTACGCCACCTCGTGCGGGACGCGGGGATCCGGCAGTTCATCGACATGGGCTGCGGGCTGCCGACGAACAACAACGTCCACCAGGTCGCGCAGCGTTTCGATCCCGACGCGCGCGTCGTCTACGTGGACATCGACCCGGTCGTGCTCGTGCACGGGCGGGCCCTGCTGGCCGACAACGCCAGCACGGTGATCATCACCGGTGACATGCGGGAGCAGGCCGCGTTCCTGGAGCGCGACGACGTCCGCGAGCTGATCGACTTCGACGAGCCCCTGGCGGTGCTGTTCCTGTCGGTCGGCCACCACCTGCTGGACGCCGACGACCCCCGCGCCATCCTCCGGACGATCATCGACCGCGCCGTGCCCGGCAGCCATCTCGGGCTGTCCCAGGTCGTGTGCGACGACCCGTCCCGGGGCGCGGTCATGAGCGCGCAGATCACGGCCGCCGGGATCCCTTGGCGGACCCGGACCCCCGCCGAGGTCGACGCGTTCCTCGACGGGCTGGAGCCGGTCGACCCCGGCCTGGTCAACCTGCTGGACTGGCGCCCCGACCCCTTCCAGCCCCCGCTGGAGCCGGTGCCGGACGCCCTCGCCGCCTACGTCGGCGTCACCCAGACCGACAAGGGGCTCTACGAGTACGGCGGCCTCCTCCGCAAACCCTGACGCGGCGATTCCTTTGGCCGACTGACCGACTTGCCTTCGCGTGACGGGACCTGCTGTCCTTTCCAGGAAGGAGCGTCCTGTGAGGGCCCGCCCCCGGGCGGGCCGGTGCTTCTTCTCACCCGGGCCGCCGAGTGGCAGCTCGGCGGCCCGGGGCCTGCGCGGCGGACGCCGGTGCTGCGGACACCGATGTGGCGGACACTGGCGCGGCGGACGCGGCGCGGACGCGGGCGGCTATCCGGTCGATGTCGCCGCGCTCCGCCTCGGGCAGCGGCGCGCCGACGGACGCGCGGGCGGCGGCCGCGGCGGCGAGCGTCCGCGCGGCCTCCTCGTGGCGGCCGGCGAGGGACTGCGCCCCCGCCGTCCCCTCCAGCGCGAGCGCGAGCGCCCGCGGGTTGCCGGTGGCGCGGGCCGCCGCCAGCCCCTCGGCGTGCAGGGCGAGGGCCGGGCCCGCGGCGCCGCGCAACTCGGCGATGAAGCCCAGCTCCGCCAGCAGCAGCGCCAGGCCGGGCGCCCCGTCGATGTCGCGGCACCAATCCAGCCAGCGGCGCAGCAGCGCCTCGGCCTCGTCCAGCCGCCCCTGCCGCCGTGCCGCGAGGGCCAGCCCGACCTCGGCGAAGTGCTCCATCCGCTGGTGCGACTCGCGGACGGCCAGCCGCCTCGCGCGCCCGTGCAGCTCGTCGGCCCGCTCGTGGTCGCCGGTGAGCAGCGCGATCCGGCCGAGGCGCGACAGCCGTCCGGAGACCTCCGTCCACAGCCCGAGCTCCTCGGCGTCGTCCAGGCCGTCCCGGTGCAGCGCGGCGGCGCGGGCGTAGTCGCCGGTCACCTCGGCGAGCAGGCCGAGCGTCTCGGTGGCCTGGAGGCGCCCCCAGCGGTCGCCGGCCGTCCGGAACAGGTCCATGGCCCGCCCGCCGTCGCGCCCGGCCGCCCCGAGGTCGCCCGCGGAGACCGCCTGCGCGGCGCGGGTGGCGAGCGCCACCGCCTCGCCCCAGCCGTCCCCGAGCGCGCGGAAGCCCGCGAGCGCGCGACCGGTGAGGCCGTCGATCTCCTCAAGGTCGCCGAACCCGATCCGGACGAAGCCCAGGAACCACTGCGCCCACGCCCTCCCCCACGGGTCGTCGATGCCGTCGTACGCGGCGAGGGCGCTACGGCAGCGTTCGTCGCGGTCGGCGCCGTCCCCTTCGAGCTGGGTGAACCCGGCGTGCCAGGTCTTGGCCCTGGCCAGCGCGGCGGACGTCCCTCCCGGGACGGACAGCGCCTGCTCGAACGCGCGACGTGCCTCGCCGATCCGTCCCCAAAGGAACCAGCACCAGCCCATGGCGTTCACGAGCCGGAGCGCACTGTCGGCGTCCCCGTCTTGGACGGCGCTGTCGAGCGCGGCCCGCAGGTTGCCCGTCTCCGCGCGCAGCTGGGCGAGCGCCCGGCGCTGCTCTGCGTCGCGCAGATGCGGCTCCACACGTTCGGCAAGGGACGTGTAGTAGCGGACGTGGCGGCGCCGCGTCTCCTCGTACTCCCCGGCCTCGCGGAGCCGCTCGATGCAGTACGCGGCGACCGACTCCAGCAACCGGTAGCGGTGCCCTTCGCCCACGACGACCAGCGACCGGTCGACAAGGCGCGCCAGTATGTCGGGCTCCCCGCCGCAGACCTCCTCGGCGGCCTCCAGCGTGCAGCCGCCGGAGTGCACGGCGAGCCGCCGCAGCACGGCCCGCTCGGCCTCGCCGAGCGGCTCCCAGCTCCAGTCGATCACGGCGCGGAGCGTCCGCTGCCGGGCCGGGGCGTCCCGGACGCCGGACGACAGCAGCCGGAACCGGTCGTCCAGCCGCCGCGCCAGCTCGTCCACGCCCAGCGCCCGGACACGGGTGGCGGCCAGTTCCAGCGCCAGCGGGATGCCGTCGAGCCGCGCGCAGATCGCCGCGACCGCCGCCGCGTTCCCCCGGTCCAGCGCGAACCCCGCCGCCGCGTCCGCCGCCCGCGCCACGAACAGCTCCACCGCCCCGAACCGCGCCAGCTCCGCCGGCCCCAGGCCGCCGTCCGGGACGACCGGAGGCGGTCCGTCCCGTCCGGGTGCGAAACGCTCCGGAACGGCCAGCGGGTGAACGGGATAGAGGCGCTCGCCCGCGATGCCGAGGGGCTCACGGCTCGTGGCGAGGATCCGCAGGTCAGGGACGTCGCGGAGGAGCGCCGACACGAGGCGGGCCACCGGGTCCACCACATGCTCGCAGTTGTCCAGGACGAGGAGGACGCGCTTGCCGCGCAGGGCCGCGCCCAGCCGTCCGGCGGGGCTCGTCTCGCGGCGGGCGTCGTCGCGCAGGCCGAGGACGCTCGCGACCAAGGCCGCCACGTCGTCCCGGGAGGCGCCCGGACGCGCGCCGTCGTCCAGCGCGACCAGCCAGACACCGTCCAGGCGATGCTCCAGGAGGCGCCGCGCGACCGCCACGGCGAGGCGGGTCTTGCCGACGCCGCCGGGGCCGTTCAGCGTCACCAGGCGCGAGGCGTCCAGCAGGCCGGCCGCCTCGCGCAGCGCCGCGTCCCGGCCGATCAGCGCGGTCACGTCGGCGGGCAGGTTGGTCGCCGGGACGTGCCGGGCGACGGCCTCGGCGGGGTCCTGGCGCAGGATCGCCCGGTGCAGAGCGGCGAGGCCCGGGTCGGGGTCGAGGCCCAGGTCGTCCCGCAGCCGGCGCCGGTGCTCGTCGTAGGACGCGAGCGCCTCGGCGGCGCGGCCCGTCCGGTAGAGGGCGCGCATGTAGGCCGCCCGGAGCCGCTCCCGCAGCGGGTGCCCGGCGACCAGCTCACCCAGTTCGGCCGCCACGGGCTCGGCCTCGCCGAGCTCCAGCCGCGCCTCGGCCCGGGCCTCCGCCGCCGCGAGCCGCAGCCCGTCCAGCCGGGCGATCTCCGGGCCCGCGAATGCGGCGTCCGCGAAGTCGGCGTACGCCGCCCCCCGCCACAGCGCCAGCGCGTCGCCCAGCAGGGCGGCACGGTGCGCCGGGTCGGCGGCCTCCCGGGCGCGCTCCACCAGCTCCTCGAACCGCGCGGCGTCGGCGGGCCGCGCGTTCAGCCGGTAGCCGGGCGGGCGCGACTCCACCAGCGCCCGGCCGCCCTCCTCGGCGTCCTCCAGGGCGCGGCGCAGCTGGGAGACGCGGGCCTGGAGCGTCGCCGCCGGGTTCGCCGGGAGCGCGCCGCCCCACAGGTCGTCGATGAGCCGGTCGGCCGGGACGATCCGTCCCGCGTGCGCGAGCAGGTCGGCCAGCAGGGCGCGCACCTTGAGGTCGGCGACCTTGACCGGATCGCCTCCCTCGGCCCGCACCTCCAGTGGACCGAGGACCCCGAAGCGCATACCGCCCACCGTAATGCCGCCCGAAGGGTTCCCGAAGCCGCCTGCCGCAGGCTGGGTCTCCTACGGAAAGGAGCTCTGACATGGCTGAAAGCACATCCGTGACCGTTCTCGGGCTGGGCCTGATGGGCACGGCGCTCGCCGAGACCCTGGTGGCGAACGGGCACGCGACGACGGTCTGGAACCGCTCCGCCGCCAAGGCGGACCCCCTGGTGGCCAAGGGCGCCGTCCGGGCCGCGACCGCCGCCGAGGCGATCACCGCGAGCCCGCTGGTGGTCGTCTGCCTGTCGGTGTACGAGAACGCGGACGAGATCCTCACCGGGGACGTCCTCGCCGGGCGGACGGTCGTGCAGCTGACCAACGGAACGCCCCGGCAGGCCCGCGCCCTGGCCGAACGCGTCACCGGGCACGGCGCCCGCTACGTCGACGGCGGCATCATGGCCGTCCCGCAGATGATCGGCGGGCCCGCCTCGCTGATCCTCTACAGCGGCGACGAGGAGGCGTTCGAGGCGCGCAAGGACGTCCTCGCCGCCCTTGGCTCGCCGCGCTTCCTCGGCATCGACCCGGGCCTGGCACCGCTGTTCGACCTGGCGCTGCTCAGCGCGATGTACGGGATGTACGCCGGATTCCAGCAGGCCGTCGCGCTCGTCCGCTCGGAGAAGGTCCAGGCCACCGCGATCGAGCCGATGATCACCGCCTGGCTGACCGCGACGATGGGCGGCTTCTCCGAACAGGCCCGCGCGCTCGACGCCGGCGAGTTCGGCACCGACGTCTCCAGCGTGGCGACCAGCCAGGTGGCCTTCCCCGGCCTGATCGAGACGTACCTGGAGCAAGGCGTCGACCCGGGCTGGCTCCTCGCGCTGCGCGACCTCCTCGACCGCGCCGTCGCAGAGGGCCACGGCCACGACGGCATGGCCCGCCTGATCACCCTCCTGGAACAACCACCCGCCTGAGAACCCACCCACGCACGCCCACACGAAGGCCCGCCCCCGGAGAGGAGGCGCCACGCGTGAGGGTGCACCCCACGCGAAGGCACACCCCGCGTGAGGGTGCACCCCGCGTGAAGGCGTAGGGCGGCTGCGCAGACGGGGGCCGTTGCGGGGGGCGGTTGTTGTCAGGCTTGGGCGTGGCCCGGAC
>NZ_SMKU01000464.1 GCF_004349215.1 Actinomadura rubrisoli
CCCCGCGCCGCCCGCGTCCCCGGCCGCCGTCCCGCCGGGCGAGCCGTCCACCGAGCAGGTGACGGCGGGCGGCCGCCACGAGAAGGGGGAGCGCTAGGTGGATCACGGCCTCGTCAAGCGGCTCCGCCAGGAGGTCGGCGACCGGCTGGCCCAGCAGCGCCGCCTCGACGCCGCGCACGGCCTCCCGCCGATGACCGGGGAGGACGAACGGCAGTTCGCCCGCGCGCTCATCGGCCAGGTCCTGGAGGAGTTCGCGCGCGGCGAGATCACCTCCGGGCGGCGGCCCCCGAACGCCGAAGAGGAGGAGGCGCTCGCGGCGGGCGTCCACGCCGCCCTGTTCGGCGTGGGCCGGCTCCAGCCGCTGCTGGAGGACCCCGAGATCGAGAACATCGACGTCAACGGCTGCGACCGGGTGTTCATCGGCTACGCCGACGGCCGCGAGGTGATGGGCGAGCCGGTCGCCGAGAGCGACGAGGAGCTGATCGAGCTCATCCAGATCCTCGCCGCCTACAGCGGCCTGTCGTCGCGCCCGTTCGACACCGCGAACCCGCAGCTCGACCTGCGGCTGCCGGACGGATCGCGGCTGTCGGCCGTGATGGACGTGACGGTCCGCCCCGCGCTGTCGATCCGGCGCGCCCGCCTCGGCAAGGTGTTCCTCGCCGACCTGGTGGGCAACGGCACGTTCAGCCAGGAGGTGGCGCAGTTCTTCCGCGCCGCCGTCCTCGCCCGCAAGAACATCATGATCGCCGGGGCGACCAACGCGGGGAAGACGACGCTGCTGCGCGCCGTCGCCAACGAGATCCCGCCGCACGAGCGGCTCATCACCGTCGAGCGCGCGCTGGAGCTCGGCCTGGACGCCTTCCCCGAGCTGCACCCGAACTGCGTCGCCTGCGAGCAGCGGCTGCCGAACTCCGAGGGCCAGGGCGCCATCTCGATGGCCGAGCTGGTGCGCCGGTCGCTGCGCATGAACCCGTCCCGCGTGATCGTCGGCGAGGTGCTCGGCGACGAGATCGTCACGATGCTGAACGCGATGACGCAGGGCAACGACGGATCCCTGTCGACGATCCACGCCAACTCCTCGATGGAGGTCTTCAACCGCATCACCACGTACGCGATCCAGTCGGAGGAGCGGCTGCCCGTCGAGGCGACGCACATGCTCATCGCGGGCGCGATCGACTTCGTGGTGTTCATCGAGAAGCGCAACGAGTACGCCTCCGGCGGCCGGCTGCGCCGCTACGTCGCGAGCATCCGCGAGGTCACCGGCGTCGACGGCCGCGTGCTGTCGTCGGAAGTGTTCACGCTCGGCCCGGGCGGCGCCGCCGTGCCGAACGCGCCGATCGCCTGCGCCGCCGAGCTGGCCGACTACGGGTACGACCCGTCCGCCGGAGGTGCCTGGTGACGGCGCCCCGGGGAAGCGGAGGCCGGTGATGTACGCGCCGGACGTGCTGCTCGCCATCATCGCGGGCGCCGCGGTCGGCGGCGGGCTCCTGCTGCTGGTCCTGGCGCTGCGCGGCCTGCCGCCGCGGTCCCGGCCGGTCCGCGGCCGCAGCCGCGAGGACCTGGCCAGGACGCTGTCCACCCGCGGCGCCGTCGCGGTCGTCGCGGGCGTGGCGGTGCTCGTGGTGACCCGCTGGCCGATCGCCGCCGCCGGGACGGGCGCGCTCGTCCTCGGCTGGAACGGGCTGGCGGGCGGCGCGGCCGAGGAGCGCCGGGGCATGGCCCGGCTGGAGGCCCTCGCCGCCTGGACCGAGTCGCTCCGCGACACCATCGCGGGCGCCGTCGGCCTGGAGCAGGCCATCCCCGCCTCGCAGCGCGCCGCCGCCCCGGCCCTGCTGCAGCCCCTGCGCGGCCTGGTCGACCGCCTGCACACCCGCGTCCCGATGCCGGAGGCGCTGCGCCGCTTCGCCGACGACATCGACGACCCGTCCGCCGACCTGGTGATCGCCGCGCTCGTCCTGAACGCCAAGCTGCGCGGTCCCGGCCTGCGCGACATGCTCGGCGCGCTCGCCGGGTCCGCCCGCGCCGAGCTGGACATGCGGCGCCGCGTCGAGGCCGACCGGCGCTCCACCCGACGCAGCGTCCGCATCGTGGTAGGCGTCTCCGTCGGGACGGCGCTGGGCCTCGCCGTGTTCAACCACTCCTACGTCGAGCCGTACGACGACTTCCTCGGCCAGCTCGTCCTGTGCATCGTCGTCGCCCTGTACGCGGCGGCGTTCCTGTGGCTGCGGCGCCTCGCCAAGTACGAGCTGCCCGGCCGGTTCCTCGGCGAGCCCCGCAAGGCGCAGCCCGGCGTGCCCGGCGAGGTGCCGAGCACGGTCGCGGGCTGGCAGTCCGGCCGGACGGGGGACCCGGCATGACGGGCGCGATGATCGCGGGCGCCGTCGTCGGCGCGGGCCTGTACCTGCTCGCCCGGGCGCTGTTCCCGGCGCGGCCGGGACTCGCCGCGCGGATGGCCGCCTTCGACGCCGCCCGCCGCCGCGACCTGGAGGAGGCGCAGGCCGGACGGATGTCGCCGACGCTGGAGCGCGTCGGCGGGATGCGCGCGAAGGTCGGCCGGGAACTGGTGCGGTTCTGCGAGACGCGCGGCTGGAAGCTGCGGTCGATCCGCGCGGACCTCGCCATCACCGAGCGGTCCCTGGAGGCGTTCCTCGCCACCAAGTTCCTGCTGCCCGCCGCCGCGCTGCTGGTCATCCCGCTGATCGTGGCGTACTTCGCACTGCTGGGCCTGGGGTCGTCCGTGCAGCTCCCGGCGTGGGTCTGCCTGCTGTTCGCCGTGCTGTTCTTCTTCTTTCCCGACATGCAGCTCCGGCAGGAGGCGCAGGCCCGACGGCAGGACTTCCGGCACGTCGTCGGCGCGTTCCTCGACCTGGTCTCGATGAACCTGGCGGGCGGGCGCGGCGTCCCCGAGGCGCTGATGACCGCCTCGAACGTCGGCGAGGGCTGGGCCATGCACCGCCTCCGGGACGCGCTCGGCAACGCGCGCATCACCGGCCGCACGCCCTGGCAGGCCCTCGGACAGCTCGGCGACGAGCTCGACATCGCCGAGCTGCGCGACCTGGCCGGGGCGCTCGCCCTCGTCGCCGACGACGGCGCGCAGATCCGCAAGTCGCTGGCCGCCCGCGCCGCGTCCATGCGCAGCCGCGAGCTGTCGGAGCTGGAGGGCAAGGCCGGCGAGCGGTCCCAGTCGATGCTCGTCGCGCAGCTGTTCCTGTGCGCCGGTTTCCTGGTCTTCCTGGCCTACCCGGCCCTGATACGGGTGCTCGCCTCATGACGTCCCGCCGTCCCGTCCGCGATCACCGCCCCCTGGAGGTGCCACGATGAGTCCGCTCAACCCCCTGAACGACCCGTCCGTCGTCTACTTGCGCGCCATGCTCGGCACCCGGCTGGCGCGGCTGCGCTCGTCCACCGAGCGCGGCCGCGGCGCGTCGGCGATCGAATGGGCGATCATCACCGCGATCCTCGCGCTCATCGCCATCACGATCGGCGCGGTGATCCAGAAGAAGATCACGGACAAGGCCGACAGCATCAAGACGGGCTGACCGGAATGCGGCCACGCGAGCCCACCCGCACCCGGCGTCCCCGCGCGCACGCCCGGCGTCGGCCCCGCGCATCCGCCCGGCGGCGTCCCCGTGCGCTCGTCCGGCGGCGTCCCCGCGCGTCCGCCCACCCGCGGCTCCGCGCGTCCGCCCGGGGGCGGCTCCGTGCGTCGGCCCGCCCGCGGCTCCGCGCGTTGCGGCGCCGGATCCGGTCGGACGCCGGGGCGTCGTCGATGGAATGGGCTCTGCTCACGCCGATCCTCATCTTCGTGATGCTCGCCGTCGTGCAGTTCGCGATGGTCTACCACGCGCGGCACGTCGCGCTCGCCGCCGCGCAGTCGGGCGCCCGGACGGCCCGCACCCAGCCCGCCGGCGCCGGCTGGCGGGAGGAGGCCGTGACCAAGGCCACCGAGGACGTCCGCAAGATCGGCCCGAACCTGCTCGGCGGCCTCCAGGTGCAGGCGGGCGAGGCCGACGACGAGCGCTGGGTGGAGGTGAGCGGCGAGGCGGTGCGCGTCATCCCGTTCATGTCGTTCCACGTGTCGCAGCGCTCCCGGGGCCCGATCGAGTGCTTCCGGCCGGACGTCGACTCCGGCGTCGCCTGCCAGGGGGCCCAGTGAGACTCCGCCGGGCGGTGCGCGACCGCGGCTCGATGTCGCTGGAGATGGTGCTGGTCACGCCCGTCTTCGTGGCGTTCCTGCTCTTCCTGGCGGGCGCCGGGCGGATGGTGGACGCGCAGGGCCAGGTGGACGGCGCCGCGCGGGACGGCGTGCGCGCGGCGTCCATCGCCCGCGACGCCGCGTCCGCGCAGGACCTCGCCGACAGGGCCGCGCGCGCCAACCTCCAGGGGCACGACTGGTGCTCGGGCGGCCCGACCATCGCCACCAACGTCGCCGCGTGGGGGCCGGGCGGGCGCGTCGAGGTGACGATCACCTGCGACGTCGACCTCGGCGACCTGTCGTTCATCGGCCTGCCCGGCACCAAGCGGCTGGAGGGCCGCGCGGTCGCCCCGATCGACACCTTCACCTGGCGGGGCACCGGCCCGGGCGGCGGCGAGGAGGCCGACGGCGGCGAGGGCGACCCGGGAGGCCCGCAGTGATCCGCCGGCTCCGGCTCCGCGCGCTCGCCCGCCTCGCGCCGGGCCGCGACCGCGGCTCGGTCGCCATGTACGTCGTGCTGTTCACCCCCATCGTGTTCATGCTGGCGGGCCTGCTCGTGGACGGCGGGCTCGCGATCCACGCGCGGCAGCGGGCCGCCGACATGGCCGAGCAGGCCGCCCGCGCCGGCGCCAACGAGATCGACACCGACGCGCTGCGGGCCACCGGGAAGCCCGTCATCGCCCCCGAGCGGGCCCGGGCAGCGGCGTGCGACCTGCTGGCGTCCTACCCGGACCAGATCGCCGCGTCCCGCTGCGACGCCGACGAGCAGGAGGTGGCGGTGACCGTCGAGATCCGCGTCCGGCCGCAGCTGCTGGGCATCATCCCCGGGTTCGGCGACTTCGCGATGACCTCCTCGGCGACGGCCCACCCCGTCACCGGAGCAAACGCGTCTACCATTGGGGCGACGTCCGGTGAGCGGCGACCGCTGGGGGCGCGATGGTGACACGGCATGGGCAGAGAGAGCCCGTACGGGTGAAAGGGCATCGCAGCCCGGGCGACGTGCTCGCCGGCCTCGGCGCCGTCCTCGCGCTGGCCGCGCTGATCGGCGGCGTCCCGTACGCGCTCCTCACCTTCTTCGGCTCCCCGATCCCCGCGGACATGCCCGCCGCGTCCGACCTCACCCACCGGCTCGGGCCCGGCTCGCTCATCACGATCCTGGTCGCGCTGGTGTGGCTCGCCTGGATCCAGCTCGCGCTCTGCGTGGTCGTCGAGGTGTACGCGGGGATCCGCGGCGTCGGCGTGCCCGCGCGCGTGCCGCTCGCGGGCGGTACGCAGTCGCTCGTCCACCGGCTGGTGGTCGCGGCGCTGCTGCTGTTCACCGCCACCACCGTGATCATGCCGGCGTTCTCCGGCGGCGGGCTGTCGCAGCAGCGCCCCGTCCCCCCGCAGACGCAGTCGCAGGAGTTCCACCGCGTCCCGGACGCGCCGGAGCGCCCGGCGGCCGCCGCCGACCGCACCGCCGAGGACCTCGCGGCGAGCCCGATGGAGAAGGCCCGCACGACCAAGATCTACCGGGTGCAGCCGCCCGAGGGCCGCCATCACGAGAGCCTGTGGGAGATCGCCGAGAAGTGCCTGGGCGACGGGCGCCGCTACAAGGAGATCCACGCCCTGAACAAGGGACGGGTCCAGCCGGACGGCACCAAGCTCAGCATCGCCAGCCTCATCCGTCCCGGCTGGATCCTGGAGATGCCGGCGGACGCGAAGGGCGCCCGGGTCGTCCCGGTCGGCGACCTCGACGAGTACTACAAGTACGGGCACGCGGTCCCCGGCCGCCAGTCGCCGGAACCGTCGCCCGCGCCCCGGTCCCCGGC
>NZ_SMKU01000465.1 GCF_004349215.1 Actinomadura rubrisoli
CCCCCACAAACCGTCCGAAACCCCCGCCCCACAGCGGATGCGGACACCAACCACGACACGCCCCGCCCCGCGATCCCAGCGGGCCACAGCCCAGGAGACACGCCCAGCGAGCGCGGGACTACGCGCCGCGCTCGTGCGCCGAAACGCACCCGGCCAGCACAAGAAGACGCGCCCGGCACGCGGCAATGCGTGACGCGACGGTCGGCGAGACGCGACCGCCAGCAAGGCGGAACAGTCGACGTGACGAGACGGTCGGCGAGGCGTGACGGTCAGCGAGGCGGAACGGTCGGGCGTGACGTGACGGTCAGCGTGACGTGACGGTCAGCGAGACGGAACCATCAGCGAAGCGGAACCATCAGCGAGGTGGAACGGTCGGCGTGACGTGATGGTCGGCGGAGCGTGACGCGTCCTGCTGACGCGGCGTACCTCGCCCCCCAGAGCCGCGGGCTGGCGCAGAAAGGCGCGTTTGGTTCGCGGTGTGACACACGCGGTTGGCGCGGGCACGCGCCTGACAGAGCAGCGCGGCATGCCCGGCCGGTGTTGTGCAACGGGCGCAGTCAGTGTGAGTGACGCGTTGGTTTGCGGCGTGACACACGTGGTTGGCGCGGGCACCACGCGCCTGACGGAGCAGCGTGGCGGACCGGTCGGCGTTGTGTGACGGGCGCAGTCAGTGTGGGAGACGCGTTGGTTTGCGGCGAAGGGTGTCCGGTCGGCGCGGCGTGGTACGCCGACTTGCGCGGTGAGGCATGCCTGGTTGGTGTCGCGGGACGCGTCTGGCTGGCAGGGGTGAGATGCGCTGGCGCGGCACGTTCCGTTAGCGCGGGGAGGCGTGTCCCGGCTGGTGCGGTGAGGCGCGTCCGCGTTGAGGACGCCCGGCTGGACGGGCCCGGTCGGCGCGACGGGTCAACTGGCGGGTAGGCGGAGTTGCTGGCCTGGCTGGACCGTGGGGTCGCCTCCGAGGCCGTTGAGGTCGATGATCCGCTGGACGACGACGCGCGGGTCGGCCTCGGGATCGGTGGCTGCGGCTATCTCCCACAGGGTCTCGCCGGGCTCGACGATCACTGTCTGGCCAGGGCCGGCGGGGCCTCGGCTCTCACGGCCGCCCGCGAGCGCCCCGGTGCCCACGGTGAGCCACAGGGAGATCAAGGTTACGGTGGCGGCGAAGGAGACCAGGACCACGCGTCCACGGCGCGTCAGCCGTATGGGAGCGCGTTCGCCGTGGGACGAACCCGACATCTTCCCCCTCCTCAGCTTCGAATGCATTTTCGATCGAACGTCTGTACGATGTTCTACCGCAGGGTGCCGACAAAACGCGAGCACATCTTCGAACAATTGTTTGATCATCCCGCCGGGACGCGATAGCGTTCCATGACAAGGAGTGACGGATCGAGGCGCCCAGGAGGCGACAAGCGATGAGCAAGGTCCGGGAGCTGCCCGATGGGCCCATGGACGAGACGGGCCTGACGCAACGGCAGCGCATGGTGCTGGAGGTGATCCGCGACTCGGTCCAGCGCCGTGGGTATCCGCCCTCGATGCGCGAGATCGGTGAGGCCGTGGGCCTGACCAGCACTTCCAGCGTGTCGCACCAGCTCCGGGCGCTCCAGCGCAAGGGTTATCTGCGGCGCGACCCCAACCGGCCGCGCGCGGTCGAGGTGCGGGTGCCCGGGGCGACCCCCGTGCGTACGGAGCCGGAGTCGTACGAGGCGCTCGGGGGGCAGCAGACCCCGAGCCGGCCCGCGCCGGCCTATGTCCCCCTTGTCGGCCGTATCGCCGCAGGTGGGCCCATTCTGGCCGAGGAGGCGGTCGAGGACGTCTTCACGCTTCCCAAGCAGCTCGTCGGCGAGGGGACGCACTTCCTGCTGAAGGTCACGGGCGACTCGATGATCGAGGCCGCGATCGCGGACGGTGACTGGGTCGTCGTCCGGCAGCAGCCCGTCGCCGAGCAGGGCGACATCGTCGCCGCCATGATCGACGGCGAGGCGACCGTGAAGACGTTCAAGCGCAAGGACGGCCACATCTGGCTGATGCCGCAGAACCCCGCCTACGAGCCGATCGACGGCGACGAGGCGTCCGTTCTGGGACGCGTGGTCGCCGTCCTCCGCAAGATGTGACCTCGAAGAGCCCGAACGACCCGAAGAGCCCGAACGACTCGGAGGACCCGGCAGACCGGAAGAACCCGTAGGGCAGAGGAGCCGGGGCCGCGCCCTTAGCCAGAAGGCGCGGCCACCGAGCGCTCCCTCCGGGCTCCCTTACGAGTGCTCCCCCGTGTCCAGCGCAGTCCCAAGCGCGGCGTGGCACGGCTGTCCAACACGTCCCGAGTACGGTGCTGCCTAGCACGCCACCGAGCGCGGCAGCCTGGTCACAGGCGCACTTCCCGCGGTAAGGCAGGGAATGCGCCCGTTGCCAGGTGGCGCCGCCCCCTGAGCGCGCCGCGACGGTGCACGGCGCCGGCGACAGGGCTGGGGGCGGCTGACGGTCAGCGGCTGGGGACGATGTTGACGATCTTGGGGGGGCGGACGATGATCTTGGCGATGTCGGCGCCGGCCAGGGCGTCCTGGATCTTCGGGGAGGACAGGGCCAGGCGTTCCAGTTCCTCCGCGGCTATGCCGGGGGCCACGTCCAGGCGGTCGCGGACCTTGCCGGCGATCTGGACGATGCAGGTGACCGAATCCTCCACCAGCAGGGCCGGGTCGACGGAGGGCCAGCCGCCTCGGATCACCGGTGCGGTGCGGCCCAGCAGTTCCCATGCCTCGTCGGCGGTGTAGGGCGCGAACAGGGACAGCAGGATCGCGATGGTCTCGGCGGCCTCGCGGACGGCGGGGTCGGCGGCGCCCGGGCCGGAGTCGATGGTCTTGCGGGTGGCGGTGACCAGCTCCATGATCCGCGCGATCGCGACGTTGAAGCGCTGCGCCTCCACCAGCTTCGTGGCCTCGTCGACCGTGCGGGCCGTGGCGCGGCGCAGGTCCAGGTGGCCGGACTCGGGGGGTGTGCCGGGGGGCGAGGTGACCTCGGTGGCGATGCGGTGGACGCGGGCCAGGAACTTCGACATGCCGTGGGGGGAGACGTCGGCCCAGTCGATGTCGTCCTCGGGCGGTCCGGAGAACAGCATCGCCAGGCGGACGACGTCCACGCCGAACTCGCCGATCTGCTCGCCCAGGTCGATCAGGTTGCCGCTGGACTTGGACATGCCGCTGCCGTTCAGGATGACCTGGCCCTGGTTCAGCAGGCGGTTGAACGGCTCGGTGAAGCCGACCATGCCCATGTCGTACAGGACCTTGGTGAAGAACCGGCTGTACAGCAGGTGCAGGATGGCGTGCTCGACGCCGCCGGTGTACTGGTCGACCGGCATCCACTTGCGGACCTGCTCGACGTCGAACGGGCCGTGCTCGTAGTGGGGCGAGCAGTAGCGGAAGTAGTACCAGGACGAGTCGACGAAGGTGTCCATGGTGTCGGTGTCGCGCTTGGCGGCGGCGCCGCACTTGGGGCATTCGACGTTCACCCAGTCGGACGCGGAGGCCAGCGGGGAGGTGCCCTTCGGCGCAAGGTCGGCGCCGCGCAGGCCCTCGGGCAGGGTCACCGGCAGATGCTCGTCCGGGACGGGGACCTCTCCGCAGGCGTCGCAGTGGACGATCGGGATCGGGCAGCCCCAGAACCGCTGGCGGGAGACCAGCCAGTCGCGCAGGCGGAAGTTCACCGACGCGCGGCCGGTGCCGCGCTCCCGCAGGATCTCGATGATGCGGGCGATGCCGTCGGCCTTGGTCAGCCCGTCGATGGGCCCGGAGTTGACGATCGCGCCGTCGCCGGAGGTGGCGGCGCCGGTCTCGGACGGGTCGGGCAGGCCGGTCTCCACGACGACGCGGACCGGCAGGCCGAACTTCAGCGCGAAGTCCAGGTCGCGCTGGTCGTGGGCGGGGACGGCCATGATCGCGCCGTGCCCGTACTCGGCCAGCACGTAGTCGGACGTCCAGATCGGCAGCCGCTCGCCGTTCACCGGGTTGACCGCGTAGCGGCCCAGGAACACGCCGGTCTTCTCACGCTCGGTGGACAGCCGCTCGATCTCGCTCTCGCGGGAGACCTGCTCGCGGTACGCCTCGAACGCGGCGCGCTGCTCGGGGGCGCAGATCTCCTCGGCCAGCGCGGCGTCGGCGGCGACGACCATGAACGTCGCGCCGTACAGGGTGTCGGGACGGGTGGTGTAGACGGTGACGGGCTCGTCCCGGCCCTCAATGGTGAAGTCGACGTCGGCGCCGGTGGAGCGGCCGATCCAGTTGCGCTGCATCAGCAGGACGCGGTCGGGCCACTTGCCCTCCAGCTGCTCCATGTCGTCCAGCAGCCGGTCGGCGTAGTCGGTGATCTTGAAGTACCACTGGGTCAGGACGCGTTTTTCCACCAGCGCGCCGCAGCGCTCGCAGTGCCCGCCGACGACCTGCTCGTTGGCCAGGACGGTCTGGTCCTTCGGGCACCAGTTGACGTGGCCGCCCTTGCGGTAGGCCAGGCCCCGGTCGTAGAAGCGCAGGAACAGCCACTGCGTCCACTTGTAGTACTCGGGGTCGGACGTGTGCAGGCGCCGCGACCAGTCGAAGGACGGTGCGTAGCGGTGGAAGGACGACGCCTGGGTCTCGATGTTGGCGTACGTCCACTCGGCGGGGTGCGAGTCGCGCTTGATGGCGGCGTTCTCGGCGGGCAGGCCGAAGGAGTCCCAGCCGATGGGGTGCAGGACGTTGTGACCGCGCTGGAACCAGTAGCGGGCGACGACATCGCCGATGGCGAACGCCTCGGCGTGACCCATGTGCAGGTCACCGCTGGGATAGGGGAACATGTCCAGCGCGTAGCGCCGCTCGCGGCCGTCGTCCTCCTCGACGGCCGTGAACGGCCCGAGCTCCGCCCACCGGGCCTGCCATTTGTCCTGAACCGCCCGTGGGTCGTACGCCTCGTTCAGGGAGGACGCCCCCCCTGTACCCCCCGGCGCTCCCCGAGGGGTGTCGTCGCTGCTCACGCTTCCAGACTCCGCATTTCTTCCGTGGCCGTCCGCTGACATGAAACGGCCCCTCGCACAGGAGGGGCCACCACGCTGACGTCAGTGCGTCAACGTGGTCGTTCGAGGAGCAGCCTGGCTGGCATACATCAACAGTAGCGCAACCGCAAGCCTTCCCGTGGGGATTACGGCGTCAGTGCCCGGACGCCTGCCGGGCGAGTGACACGACGCCGGTCACCTGGACGCGGGTGAGCCCGAGGTCGGCGCCCACCGCGCTGAGGGTCTCCTCCTCCGAGACGCTGAGCGCCCCGTCGGTGAGGGCGATCTCGGCGGCGGCGCGCAGGATGCTCTCCCTGGCCTCGGGGGCGAGGGCGGAGGACGCCCGTCCCATCTCGACGCGGACCTCGTCGAACGGGCGGCCGAGGTCGGCGTTCAGCGACGCGTCGTCGTAGCCGGTCTCGCCGGCCTCGCGGACGACGGTGACGGCGCGCGCGCGTGCGGCCGCGTGGGTGTAGTCGCCCGAGCGCAGCACCTGGGCGATGGCCATGCGCAGCAGCATCGCGGGCATCAGGGCGAGCTGGGCGGTGGTCGGCACCTCTAGGACGCCGGGGTTCCAGCGGCCGTGGCAGGTGTCGCACTCGACGAACTCCCCGCCGGCCTTGGTCAGCGGGATGACCGGGATGAAGAACAGGGTGAAGAAGTTGCGGCCCTGCCGCCGGCGGTACTCGCGGTCGCCGCCACAGTCGGGACAGTGGAAGGTTCCCCTGGTCAGGGTGAAGAACACCACTCGCCAGCCGAAGATGATCAAGACGTGCGCCTTTCCTTGCCGAAGCGGCACATCGTAACGGGGGCGCGGGTGCGGCAGGAGTCGGAGCGGTGATCATGTGGCCGGATCCGGCCATTTCCTTGGGGTCTTGACCGCCGGTGCGTCATCGTTGGGACCACGAGTTAATAGGAAAGTTTCCTATAAGAGGAGCACTCCCACCCCCGTCCCTTATACACAGCTGACGCTGCCG
>NZ_SMKU01000466.1 GCF_004349215.1 Actinomadura rubrisoli
CCCGCATCCCCGTCCGGCCCGGTGACGACTCTCCTAACCGACAACCCGGCAACCTGCGACGCGATAGCCGCACTCCTAGGCCACCCACCCGAATGGGAGAAACCCAAGACATCCTCAGCCGCAAAGGCGCTACTGACCCAACACCCCGAACCCCTCACCGCCATAGCAGCCCTCCTCGCCTGACGACAGACGGCGACGCGCAACCCAAGGGCCACCGATCCCCTTGGGTTGCGCGCATTCCGCGACCGTCCTCGCGGGATGCCTTCGAGTCAGAGGTCGACGGCGATGCGAGAGGACAGAGCGCAGAGAACGCAGCCTCGGCCGCGTCGAGCATCGACGTGGGGCCGCAGCAGCACACCAGCGCCCGAGGGCTCAGCTCAGCCGCCTGCCCGCGTACACCAACGTCGCCGAGGCTCCCAATTCGACCGCCGCCCCCAGCATCGGCACGATCGGCGTGATGCCGATCCCTCCGGCGAGGAACAAGTACTCCGGTGCGGGCATCAACGGGAAATTGTTGCGCGGCACCGAGACTTCGAGCGTGCGGACCGTCCGCAGGAACAGATGGACGTACTCCGAACCGCCCCAGGCAACTCCTCGGCCAGGGCCTGACTCGCGGGATCCCAAAGCCGAGAACGGATCAGCGCACGTCCACAGTGGAAGAAGATCTCCGCCACCTCCACGACGATCGCCAGATCCGCCTCCTTTCCCTCGGTGCGCATCCGGGCGAGCACGTCCGGCTCGTCGGTGGGATAAGCGCGACCGTTGACACGCAGCACTTCCCGCACTCCGGGGGTGACGACCATCAGCCCGCTCCCGCCGTTCTCGGCGAGATTGCGGAACGAGTCGGCGAGCTTATTGCCCGGACGGTCGGGAATCGCGAGCGTGGAATCGTCAAGCACCTTGACGAATCCCGGATAGTCGCCGCGCGGTGAGCGGTCGGGCAGGCCGGCCTCGTCCGACGTGGCCATCGCCAGGAACGGGGAATGGGCGATGAAGCGGCGGAAATGCCGGTCGACACGATCGAGGACCTCGGCCTTGATCATGCCTCGGGCTCCCCCGCCAGCGCATCCTCACCGCCGCTGCTCAGCTGCTGCAGATCATGATCGAGCAGGCGCCCCGCTCCGGCGAGTTGCTGGAGAGGGTCACCCGGCAGGAATGGGAGATGATCGGTGACCTGCGGGACCTGTTCGAGCGCCACACGGAAGTCCGTGTCCAGGACAAGGACACCGCACGGCTGGAGGACGAGCTCGTAGCGATGATCACCGGCTACCTCCGCGCAACCCGCTGAAGAGACGCCCCCTAACCAACGGCGATGACGGCCAGCGCCAAGTACTTACTTCCTGCCAATGGAAAGCCCCAGGACAGATCATTGCCGCACCGTAAGTCGGCCAGCGCGTAGCCGAACCGGTCTTGCCGGCTGATGGCCGTGGCCTGCGAATGCGTCATCTTCGGGGCGTGCTGGTCGAAGGCACCTTCGAGCCAGCTCACGGCGTCCTCGGACGTGGCGGCCTTCCGCTGCAACATGCTCTGCGGCTTCTTCAGCCAGTCCCGCGTCATGACCGGAGGCGTGGCCATGCTGAGATCACCACACAGAGCATCACGCTTGGGCCCCTGAGCTGTAGCGGTGTCCCCATGCCAGAGGTAGCAGTGAAAGACCATCGAAAGGCATCCTTCAAAGAAGGGCAGGCCCCGCCCTGCTTTCTCCAGGGCGGGGCCTGCTCGTCGGACGGGAGCTGCTAGGCCGCGACGGTGGCCAAGGCCGGAGAATCGGCCGGCAGGTCGAACTCGCCCGCCTTCGCCCCCGCGATGAAGTCGCGCCACTCGAAGTGATCGAACTTGGAGACGTTGCCCGCTTCGTCGGTGACGACGACCGCGTCACGGACGATGGCGACGTTCACACAGCCACACGTCTCCTGCTGCCCGTCACACAGGCTGGACTTGATGAACACACGGCCTCCCTTGGGCCCTCGGGGATGGTGGAACCGGCCGACCGCGCCGCGCCATCCGTCAGGCGCGGCCAACCGGAGATCATGGGGTCGATGCTTGCGACGTCTGATCCGCGATGCCCTCGACCATCGGGGCGGCGTTCGTCCCTCGGGGCGGCCACGTCGTCTGGTGAGGATTACAGGCCACCGTCCCGCCCACGTGCTCCCACCAGCCCGGACCGTAGGCGACGGGCCTGCGGCAATGACGGCAGACCAGCTCCTCAACCACGGCCAGTGACCACAAGCCGAACCGGCACACCACCAGACGACCCGAGCCGGCCGACTCCCAACCTCGGCCGGACACACACGATCGCGCGCCCCAACTCGTCCAGGACCACAACCTTCTGATCGCCCGATCGGCCCTCGCAACACCCAACCCCGTCGAAGCTCATAGCCACAACGCTAGAAGCGCCATTACCGGCGTGGCCAGGAGGTTGCGTCAGGTTGCCCGAAGCCGCCTGCGGGCTTTTTCGATCTCTGCTCGCGCGGCCTCTCCGAAGACGGCCTGAGCGCGAAGCGCCTCGAAGGCCCGTACAAAGTAGGCGATATTGTCAGGGCGTGAGGTGCGGAAGACGCCGGACCAGAACTCCTGATGGACGAGCTTCTCGTCAAAGAGGTAGAAGCCCTCACCGGGATAGAGCGTGCGGATTCGTCCGAGAGGGATGATCCCGATTGAGACGTAGGGCAAGATCGACATCTCGATCAGGTGGTCGAATTGCTCGCTCATCACCTCGGGGCCGCCGATGTTATCGTAGAGCACCGAGGCTTCTAGCAAGAACACGAACATAGGCTTCCCGGTACCGAGGAACTTCTTGCGGACCATACGGTTCTCTGCCGCCTGATCTACGTCATCGAGCGGAAGGCCGTGAAGCTTCGCATGGATCGTGAACTGCGCCTTCGCCACGGCTAGCGTCTGAAGAAAGCCGGGTATGAACAAGGACTCGTACACTCGGATCAGTTCACAGTCCTGGTACCTCTTCAGAGACCGGAGTTGGATCGCCTTCATGCCGGGCTTCAACTCGCGTACGTAGTCCGTCCACATCGCGGTGATCTCGCGATTGGCCGCGATCAGCTCGATAACTTGGCCCTCTATCCCACAGGCGGCAGCCCACTTGCGGATGTCGCCCTCAGACGGGCGCTGAGCGCCATGCTCGATCTTCGAGACCTTGTAATTCTTCCAACCGCATCGGTCAGCCAACTCGACGCCGGTCAGACCGGCGTCGAGCCGCACCTCTTTCAACCGTTGGGCGAACGCCTTCTTCTGGTCCTCCGCAGGGTTCTCGTCGGGCACCAGCTCAGGCGGGCTTGTACTCGCCGTTCGGGATGGCCAGAGCCCATGCCTCCTCAAACGCCGTGTTAACCGCCGCGACGAGATCGGGGTCCCTGCTGAGCAGGATTTCCGCGCGGTTGTCGGAGCCGTCGAGGACGTTGAAGACGACGAGCGAGTCCAGGACGAGGCAGTCGTTGACAGGCAGTAGCAGGGAGGAGGCCAGACGGCGAGGGAGCCAGCGGAGTTGCTCATACGAACTGGCGATGTTCACCGCCATCCTCTGGTACTCCGAGAGAGGTTCGGACACCACACGCACTCGGCGATAGGGTCGGCCCTCCGCGGCCTTTTGCCTCAGGTGCTCGGTGTGGTCGGCGATCGCACGCTCGACGAAGCCGTCTGGATCTCCAGCACGCCAAGCGTCCAGGAGCTCGGAGTCCATTCCGTAGCCGTCGCGCAGCTCCAGTTTGCGAACCTCCTGCGGTTCACCCTCCCAGAGCACCTCTTCCCGCTGTTGAGGGGAGATCAAGTCCATAACGCTCCTTCGCGAACATGCGCACGAACAATTCAGCCGTTGGGTCCGAGATCTCGCAGAACGTCTCATCGTCCGCGAGGGAGACGAGTTGTGCCGCGACAGTGGCACCCCGACTCTTACCCTGTACCAGCCAGGACATGCGATCGGTCCGGTAGACCGTCTCACATTCGTCCGAACCGTGCGAATCTGGGTCCTTGCAGAAGAACGTAGCGGTTAGGTCGTCTCCGTCGCCGCGATGTTGCCTCATATGTAGAAGGTAGCGGTCAGGTCGCCTTCGCCGCCGCAAAATTGCTCCAAGTTGCGCGTTCTCGATGCCCCTGACTGGTTGGCACCACCCGAAGCCGCGACGGTCATAACTGTCAAGTGCCTCGCCCGAAGGCGAGGAGACTGTCACCGGTAGTGCCGTGGTTCTGTTGCGGCCGAAGCAGATGGACGGAAGCAACGAAAGAGATCTTGCCTGCCTGCTGACGGGACGCTGGGCAGGCCGTCGGAACTAGGGATGCGTTGTCCCCTGGTCGACGGCAACGCCATCGCCTCACCGTTCCCGAGATTGCAGATGCTTCCGAGCAGCGTCGACTTCAGAACGTGCAACCTCACCGTAGAAGGCCAGCGAGCGCAATAACTTGAGGATGCGAACATAGGTTCCTATCTCGCTCGGGTGCTTGGTCCGGTAGCCGCCAGTCCAGTGCTCACTACGTACCAACGTGTCGTCATAGATGTAGAAGCCTTCCCCCGGCCAGATGGTTCGGTGCCGGCCAAGCGGAATGACCCCGAAAGCAACGTTCGGGAACGCCGCCGCCCGCTCCAGGTAGTCAAACTGGTCCAACATCACAGCCAAGCTGCCACGCTGCGCATAGAGCGCCCCAGCCTCGATCACGAACGAGAACACGCACAGCCCGGACTCAAGGACGCGCAAGCGGTTCAACCGTCCCTCGACGGCTTGGTCTATGTCGTCGGTCAGCCCGTGGAAGCGAGCCACGTCTTCAATGACGGCCCGTGTGTAGCCCGGCCGCTGAAGAAAGCCAGGAATCGTCTGAGGCTCGTAGGCGCGTATGAGCTTGGCCTATTCAGAGCGGCTTCGCGCGCTCACTCTGCTGCTTGAGCCCGGCGCGCATCGCTTGCCGGTGCTCCTCCCACATCTCGTCAATCTGGCGGTGGGCGGCTATCAGCTCGGGGAGCTGCTCCTCAACACCGCACGCGGCGCACCACTTCCTGATGTCGTCGTCAGTCGGGTTCTGCCGAGCGTGCTCAAGCTTAGAGATCTTGGTGGCGCGCATCCCCGACCGGGCGGCAAGTTCCCGCCCAGTCAGGTTGGCATCCAGGCGAATGTCACGGAGTCTGATACCGAACGCCTTCTTGGCTGCGGCCGTGCTGTCTGGCATCTCTTGGCTCAGGAGTCCGCGCGGTATTCGTCATAGGGGGTCGCCAGCGCCCACGCCGTATCGAAGGCGCTGATGCAGAGCTTCACGACCCCGGAGTCTTGGGTGAACTGGATCTCTGCCCGCTGATCGGCTCCGCCGAAGACGTTGAAGATCACGACCTCGCCGTTCAGGACGAAGAAGTCATTGCCAGGAAGCGGGACCGTCGAGACGAGACGACGGGGGAGCCACCTCATGGCCTCGCCCGCATCGATCGCGGGTTTACTGGCCTCAAGGATGAATCGGTGGTAATCCGACAGAGGCTCGGAGACAACTTTCACGCGGCGGGTAACGACACCCGCCGCGACCCTTGCCGCTGCGCGTTCTCCCCAGACGCTCACCACACCCTCGATGGATTGGCCCGCCCGCCATGCGCTGAACATCTCGGCGTCAACGTCGTAGTTGTCCCTTACCTCAAGCTTGAGGATGCTTTGGGCAGACCGCAGAAGCTCACTACGTCGCTCCGCCGAGATCAATTCCATGAGCTCCCTCACGAGTTGTGGACGAAGACCTGAGCCCTTGCCGAAGAACGTAGTGGTCAGGTCGTCTCCGGGGCCATGAAGTTGCTCCAGATTGCGTGTTCCCAGGTCAACGGCCAGTTGAGCGCCAGCCGAGGCGGTGGGACGGTGTGGGGCAGGAGGGCTTGTTCGAGGTTCCTGAACGCCGGGCTGCCGAGGGCGTGCCGTCCAGGCCGTCGCGAGGTTCGTGAAGCGCTGCGCGTCCAGTTTGCCGTCCCGGACGAGGAGGACGTAGCTGGGCGGGCGGG
>NZ_SMKU01000467.1 GCF_004349215.1 Actinomadura rubrisoli
AGCGTCAGACATATATAAGAGGGCGGGCGGCGGCCGCGTCGAGGATCGAGGGGAACGCGCGGGTGAAGGACTCCGCCTGCGCGGCGGTGAGGACCAGCGGCGGGGCGATGCGCAGCGCGTCCGGCTGGACGGCGTTGATCAGGAAGCCGGCGTCGCGCGCCGCGGCCTCCACGGCGGCGGCGTGCGGCCCGGTGAGGACGGCGGCGCGCCAGAGGCCGCGGCCCCGCACGCCCGCCAGCAGGGGGTGGCCGATGGCGGCGAGCCCGCCTGCGAGGGTCTCCCCCACCGCCGTGACGTGGGCGAGCAGGCCGTCCTTCTCGATCGTGTCGAGGACGGCGAGGGCGGCGGCGGCGCTCACCGGGTTGCCGCCGAAGGTGCTGCCGTGGTCGCCCTTGGCGAAGATGTCGCCGTGCCGTCCGAACGCGACGCACGCGCCGATCGGCATGCCGCCGCCCAGGCCCTTGGCCAGGGTCAGGATGTCGGGCCTGGCGTTCTCGTGCTGGAAGGCGAACCAGGCGCCCGTCCGGCCGATCGCGGACTGGATCTCGTCGGCGACGAACAGCGCTCCGGCGGCGTCGCAGATCCGCCGGGCCTCGGCGAAGTACCCGTCCGGCGGTGGGACGACCCCGGCCTCGCCCTGCGTGGGCTCCAGGAACACCGCCGCGCAGTCCTCGTCCACCGCGGCCCTGAGCGCGTCGGCGTCGCCGTAAGGGACGAAGGCGACGTCGAGCCCGTACGGCCCGAACGGCTCCCGGATCGACGCCTTGCCGGTCAGGGACAGCGCTCCCATGCTGCGGCCGTGGAACCCGTTCTCCGTCGCGACGAACCGGGACCGGCCGTTGGCCTTCCCGTGCTTGATCGCGAGCTTCAGCGCGCACTCGTTGGCCTCGGTGCCGCTGTTGGTGAGGAACACCCGGCCGTCGCCGTCCAGCAGCGCCCGGAGCCGCTCGGCGAGCAGCACCTCGGGCTCCTGCACGAACAGGTTGGACGTGTGCGCGATCGAGGCGACCTGCGCCGACACGGCCTCCACGAGGGCGGGGTGGCCGTGGCCCAGGGAGCTGACCGCGATGCCCGCGATGAGGTCGAGGTACTCGCGGCCGTCGGCGTCCCACACGCGGCAGCCCTCGCCGCGCGCGAGCGCCAGCGGCGGGACGCCGTAGTTCGGCATGAACGCGGTCTCGTACCGCTTCCTCAGGTCGTCGACGCTCATTCCATCGCTCCAGGGGGGCTGGGCAGGACCATCGTCCCGATCCCTTCGTCGGTGAAGATCTCCAGCAGCAGCGAGTGCGGGACCCGCCCGTCCAGGACGTGCGCCTGCGGGATCCCGCCGCGCACGGCGGCGAGGCACGCCTCCATCTTCGGCGCCATCCCCGCGGACAGGTCCGGCAGCAGGACGGCCAGCTCGTCGGTGGTGAGGCTGCCGATCACGTCGTCGCTGTCCGGCCAGTCGGCGTACAGGCCCTCGACGTCGGTGAGGACGACGAGCTTGGCGGCGTCCAGCGCGACGGCCAGCGCGGCGGCGGCGGTGTCGGCGTTGACGTTGAAGACCTCGCCGTCGTCGCCGCGCGCGATGCTGGAGATGACCGGGACGCGGCCGTCGTCCAGCAGCGCCCGGACGGCCGCGACCTGCACCTCCACGATCTCGCCGACCTGGCCGAGGTCGACGGGCTCGCCGTCCACGAGGGCCCGCTTGCGCTCGGCGGTGAACAGGTTGGCGTCCTCGCCCGACATGCCGAGCGCGAACGGCCCGTGCCGGTTGATCAGCCCGACGACGTCCCGCTGGACCTGGCCCGTCAGCACCATCCGGACGACCTCCATGGCCTCCGGGGTGGTCACCCGCAGCCCGGCGGTGAACGTGGAGTCGATGCCGTTGCGGTCGAGGGCCGCGTTGATCTGCGGGCCGCCGCCGTGGACGATCACCGGCCGCAGCCCCGCGTACCGCAGGAACACGATGTCCTCGGCGAACGAGTGCCGCAGTTCCTCGTCGGTCATCGCGTGCCCGCCGTACTTGATCACGACGGTCTTGCCGTGGAACCGCTCCAGCCACGGCAACGCCTTGATCAGGACCTCGGCCTTCGACATCACGTCGGCGCGGTTCTTGCGCATCTGCGCGCCGCTGGTGACCGCGCTCACGTCGAGTAGGCCGAGTTCTCGTGGACGTAGTCGGCCGTGAGGTCGGTCGTCCAGACGGTCGCGCTGTGCGGGCCCGCCGACAGGTCGACGGTGATCGTCACGTCGCGGGGGCGCAGGTCCACCTTGTCGCGGTCGTCGCCGGACGAGCCGTTCCGGCACACCCACACGCCGTTGATCGCGACGTTGAGCTGGTCGGGGTCGAACACCGCGTCGGTGGTGCCGACGGCCGACAGCACCCGGCCCCAGTTGGGGTCCTCGCCGTGGATGGCGCACTTGAGCAGGTTGTTGCGGGCGATGGAGCGGCCGACGGCGACGGCGTCGGCGTCGGCCGCGGCGCCGACGACCTCGATCGCGATGGCCTTGGAGGCGCCCTCGGCGTCCACGAGCAGCTGCCGGGTGAGGTCGGCGCACACGTCGGTGAGCAGCGCGGTGAACTCGTCCTCGTCCGGGACGACCCCGGCGGCGGCGGACGCCATGAGCAGGACGGTGTCGTTGGTCGACATGCAGCCGTCGGCGTCGAGCCGGTCGAGGGTGAGGGCGGTCGCCGAGCGCAGCGCCCGGTCCAGGGCCGCGGCGGGCAGGTCGGCGTCGGTGGTGATGACGCACAGCATCGTGGCCAGGGACGGGGCGAGCATGCCCGCGCCCTTGGCCATCGCGCCGATCATGTAGCCGCCGGCGCCGTGCCGGAAGGAGATCTTGCCGACGGTGTCGGTGGTGCGGATCGCGTCGGCGGCGGCGAGCCCGCCGTCCCCGCGCGACAGCTCGGCGGCGGCCTTGCCGATGCCGGGCAGCAGCGCGTCCATCGGCAGCCGCTCGCCGATCAGGCCGGTGGAGCAGACGGCGACCTCGCCCGCGGAGTCGCCGAGGACCTCGGCGACCCGCTCGGCGGTGGCGTGGGTGTCCTGGAAGCCGGGGGCGCCCGTGCAGGCGTTGGCGCCGCCGGAGTTCAGCACGACGGCGTGGACGCGGCCGCCCTTGAGGACCTGCTCCGACCACAGCACGGGGGCGGCCTTCACCCGGTTGCGGGTGAAGACGCCGGCCGCCGCGCGGGACGGCCCGTCGTTGACGACCAGGGCCAGGTCGCGGCTGCCGCTGTCCTTCAGCCCGGCGACCACGCCGGCGGCGCGGAAACCCCGGGGGGCGGTGATGCTCAAGGGGACACTCCGATCGTGGTGAGCCCGAGTTCTTCCGGGAGGCCCAGGGCGAGGTTGGCGCTCTGGACCGCGCCGCCCCCGGTGCCCTTGGTGAGGTTGTCGATGGCGACGACCGCGACGAGCCGTCCGGCGTCCTCGTCGAGGGCGACCTGGACGAGCGCGGTGTTGGCGCCGAGCGTCATGGACGTGGCGGGCCACTGCCCCTCGGGCAGCAGGCCGAGGAACGGCTCGTCCGCGTAGGCGCCCGCGTAGGCGGCGCGGAGCGTTCCCGCCGTCACGCCGGGACGGGCCTTGGCGGTGCAGGTCGCGAGGATGCCCCGGCTCATCGGCGCGAGCGTCGGGGTGAACGACACCGTGACCCGCTCCCCCGCGACCGCGCCGAGGTTCTGGACCATCTCGGGGGTGTGGCGGTGCGTGCCGCCCACGGCGTAGGCGCTGACCGAGCCCATGACCTCGCTGCCCAGCAGGTGCGGCTTGAGGGACCGCCCGGCGCCCGAGGTGCCGGACGCGGCGACCACGACGACGTCGGGCTCGGCGAGGCCGGCGGCGAACGCCGGGAACAGCGCGAGGCTGACGGCCGTCGGGTAGCACCCGGGGACGGCGACGCGGTTCGCCGAGCGCAGGACGTCGCGCTGCCCGGGCAGCTCGGGCAGGCCGTAGGGCCAGGTGCCCGCGTGGGACGTCCCGTAGAACCGCTCCCAGTCGGCGGGGTCGGCGAGCCGGTGGTCGGCGCCGCAGTCGACCACGAGCACGTCGTCGCCGAGCCGCTCGGCGAGGGGCCCGGACCGGCCGTGCGGCAGCGCCAGGAAGACCACGTCGTGGCCCGCGAGGGTGTCCGGGGTGGTCTCGGCCAGGACGCGCCCGGCCAGGGAGCGCAGGTGGGGCTGGTGCGCTCCCAGCTCGGTGCCCGCGTTGGAGCCCGCCGTCAGCGCGCCGATCTCGAACTCTGGATGTCCCGCCAGGATGCGCAGCACCTCGCCGCCCGCGTAGCCGCTGGCGCCGGCGACCGCCGTCCGGATTCCCATGTTCCACTCTGCCCTTCGGAAGCAATGAGCAAGAGTATGCATGACCGTGGATGCCTATTCAATGCGCCGGCCCGCCTTCCCGGCCGTTGAGACGAGCGCCACAGAGATGCTTAGGCAACTAATAATTTGACGGCGAAAAATCGGCTCCCTAACATTCACCGCCATGGAGAACCTCGGCTTCGGCGACCTGGCGGCCCTCGGCCCCGTCGAGGAGTGGCCGGTCGGCCGGCTGTTCGCGGTGGCCTCCCGGCTGTCCGGCCCGGTGGTGTGGCGGATCATCGAGCGGCACGGCGTCAGCCCGGCCGGGTTCTTCACGCTGCGCCTGCTCCTCTTCGAGGACGGCCTGCGGGCGGGCGAGATCGCGAAGAGGCTCCTGATCGCCCCGGCGACGGTCACCTCGGTCGTCGACACCCTGGAGCGCAACGGCCTGGTGGAGCGGCGCCGCTCCGACGAGGACCGGCGCGCCGTCCTGGTGCACGTCACCGACGCCGGCCGGGGGCTCATCCGCGACAAGGGCAAGCCGATCGCCGAAGACCTGTTCCAGCTCTACGACGTCGTCGAGGAGGGCGACGAGCCAGCCGTCCGCCGGTTCCTGGTCAACCTGATCAAACGGTTCGAGGACTTTCCGGAAGCGAAGGGATGCGGCGCGTGACCACACCGCCAGAGACCGCCGTGCGCACGGCGGACCTGAAGAAGACCTACCCCTCCGCGGGCCCGCGCCCCGAGGTGCACGCCGTCCGGGGCATCGACCTGGACGTGCCGAGGGGCGAGTTCTTCGGGCTGCTCGGCCCGAACGGGGCGGGCAAGTCCACCACGATCGGCATGCTGACCACGCTGGTCGTCCCGACCGGCGGCAGCGCGGAGGTCTGCGGCCTGGACGTCGTGCGCGACGCGGTCGAGATCAAGCGGCGCATCGGCGTGGTGTCGCAGAACAACACCCTGGACAGCGACCTGACGGCCGCCGAGAACCTGGAGTTCCGGGGCCGGTTCTTCGGGCTGAGCGCCCGCGACGCCCGCCGGCGCGCCGAGGAGCTGATGGAGCTGTTCGGGCTCACCGACCACCGCCTCGGCAACCCGTTCGAGATGTCGGGCGGGCAGGCCAAGCGCGTCATGATCTGCCGGGCCCTCATGCACGGGCCCGAGGTCCTGTTCCTGGACGAGCCGACCGCCGGGCTGGACCCGCAGACCCGCACCAACCTGTGGGAGGTGCTGCGCGGCCTCCAGGCGGCCGGCCAGACCATCCTGCTGACCACGCACTACATGGAGGAGGCCGAGGCGCTCTGCGACCGGGTCGCCGTCGTCGACCACGGCGCGATCCTGGCCAGCGGCACCGTCGACGAGCTGAAGAGCACCGCCGGAGCCGACACGGTCATCACCGTCACCTACGACGCCGAGGTGCCGCAGGACATCCACGCGCTGTCGGACCGGAAGGGCATCAGCAAGGTCGAGGTCAACGACGGGCAGGTGCGCGTCTTCGCCGCCGAGCCCGAGGGCGTGCTCGGCGAGCTCGTCACGATCGGCGCCGCCGCCGGCATCGGCGTCACCGACGCCACCCAGCTGCGCCCCAGCCTGGAGACCGTCTTCCTCACCATCACCGGAAGGGACTACCGCGAATGAGCGCCCCCGTCCTGGCC
>NZ_SMKU01000468.1 GCF_004349215.1 Actinomadura rubrisoli
CCGGAGATCAGGCCGTCCAGCAGCGTCTGGGCGGACGGACGGGCCGCCGGGTCCTTGGACAGCGCCGCGCGCACGGCGTCGAGCAGCGTCCCGCTCAGGCCGCTCAGGTCCGGCTCGCCGCTGACGATCTGGTGGATGATCGCCGGGATCGAGGTGCCCCCGAAGCACGGCCCGCCGCGGGCGGCGAACGCCACGGTCGCGCCCCAGGCGAACACGTCCGTCGCCGGGGTCGCGGCACGTCCGTGGAGCTGCTCGGGGGCCATGAACGCGGGCGTGCCGACGATCCCGCCGGTCGCGGTCAGCCGCGTCCCGTCCATCGAGCGGGCGATACCGAAGTCGATCACGCGCGGCCCGAACGTGGACAGCAGCACGTTGGCGGGCTTGAGGTCGCGGTGGACGACGCCCGCGTCGTGGATGGCGGTCAGCGCGGTCGCGATCCCGACCGCGACCGCCTCCAGATCGGCGCCCCGCAGCGGGCCGTCCTTGGCGACCGCCGCGTCCAGGCTCGGCCCGTTGACGAACTCGGTCACCAGGTACGGCGGGTCGGCCTTGGGGTCGGCGTCCAGGACGGGCGCCGTGCAGAAGGGCCGGACCCGCTGCGCCGCCGAGACCTCGGCCTCGAACCGCGCCCGGTACTGGCGGTCCGCCGCGTACTCCCGCCTGATCACCTTGATGGCGACCTTGCGGCCCGACCCGTCCAGCCCCACGTACACGGTGCCCATACCGCCCTCGCCGAGCCGGTCCACCACCCGGTAGGGGCCGATGTGGCCCGGCAGTTCGGTCACGCACGCACTCCTCGCCACGGGGGTTCAGCCCGTCAAGCGTGGCATATCCGAACGGCCGCCGGGACCCGGCCGTGTCACAGGTCGAGCGTGATCCTGCCGCCGGTGGCGCGCGAGACGCAGATCAGCATGGAGCCGCCGTCCGGGTCGCCGGGCGAGCGCCGGTCGGCCTCGCCCGCCAGGACCGCGGTGCGGCAGGTGCCGCAGAAGCCCTGCCGGCACGAGTACGCCACGGCGGGCAGTTCGTCCCTGATCACGTCGAGGGCGGACCGGTCGGCGGGGACGGCGAGGGTCCGTCCGCTGCGCCGCAGCTCGACCTCGAACGGCCTGCCGTCCACGATGGGCGCCGGGGCGAACCGCTCGTAGTGCAGGGTGGCGCCCTCACCCACGGACGCCCGCACGCCGTCGATCATCGGGGCGGGCCCGCAGCAGTACACGGCGGTGCCGTCGGCCACACCCTCGACCAGGTCGGCTCCATCGGGCACGCCGTGCTCGTCGTCCGTCCGGATGAGGACGCGGCCAGAGGGCAGCTCGTCCAGGAACGGCAGGGAGGCCCGCGTGCGTCCCGTGTAGATCAGCCGCCAGTCGGCGCCGAGCCGTTCCGCGGCCGCCACCATCGGCAGGATCGGCGTGATGCCGATGCCGCCCGCGATGAACAGGTAGCGGTCGCGCGCCAGGAAGGGAAACGCGTTACGCGGCCCCTGGACGGTGACCGTCGCGCCCTTGGCCAGTCCATGCATCTCGACCGAGCCGCCCGCCCCGTCGGGCAGCCGCCTGACCGCGATCCTGTACGTCCTCCGGTCGGACGGGTCTCCACACAGGGAGTACTGGCGGCGGCGGCCGGACGGCAGGAACACGTCCAGATGGCACCCGGGCTGCCAGCCGGGCAGCACACCGCGATCGGGCGCCCCCAACCGGAGGCTGACCACGTCCTCCGCCTCGCGCCGCACCTCCAGGACGACGAGATCCCGCGTCCGGTCGACCGGCTCCACGTACGGGATGACGGGCGCGCGCAGCCCGCGCACCCGCTGCATGCCGTTGAACGCCACGCTCACGGCCACCCAGAACGGGTCGCGCTTCCGCCGTCCTCGCAGGTCGGGCGGGATCATCGCAGCGCCGCCCGCGCGGCCGGGGACGAGGCGAGGTAGGACAGGGCCTGGCTCGTGGACCCCTCGTTCAGCGGGCTGTAGGACCGCTTCAGGTAGCGCAGCACCGAGGCCCCGACCATCCGCCGGTCGGGCGTGAGGCCCGCAGGCCCCGTCCGCCGCAGGTGGTGCACGCCGCCCTTGATCCGTCCCCTGACCACGGGATCGGCGGCCATCAGGAACCTGTGCCCCCGATGCCAGAGCGTCAACAGCATGGTGATCGTCTCGCCCATGGCCCGCAGCCGTTTGCCGTACGAGCCGTCCAGGTGCATGTACAGGTCGTGCGCCACGTGCCGGTGCTCGACCTCCTCGGCGCCGTGCCAGCGCAGCAGGTCCAGCATCGTCGGGTCGGCGCCCGCCTCGTCCAGCGCCCTGGCGTTCAGGATCCAGTCGCCGAGGACGCCGGTGAAGTGCTCGATCGCCGCGACGATGCAGATCCGCTCGAACAGCCAGGCCCGCTTGCGCTCGCCGTCCAGGTCGCGGTCGCCGAGCAGCCCTTCGAAGACGTACTCGACCTGCCGGACGAACGGCCGCACGTCCAAGCCCTGCTCGATGAAGTGGTCCAGCACCCCGTCATGGGACGCGGCGTGCATGGCCTCCTGGCCGATGAAGCCCAGGACGTCTTCGCGCACCCGGTCGTCCTTGATGTACGGGACGGCCTCCTTGAAGACCCGGACGAACCACTCCTCGCCCGCCGGCAGCAGCATGTGCAGCACGTTGATCAGGTGCGTGGCCACCGGATCGCCGGGGATCCAGTGGAGCGGCACGTCCGACCAGTCGAAACGCACGTCCCGCGCCTGGAGGACGAGATTCTCCGGCTCCGGAAGCTGAACGGACATGGGGCTCCCCCTGGACACTGAGGGCTTATTGACGAACAGTCCAGAACGCTACCCCGGGCCGCCCCGCCCAACAACAGCCCGTATCGGTGACCCTCCTCACCCCGGGAGCTCGGCGCCCAGGGTGCCCGCGACGATGTCGGCGGTGACGCGCAGGGGACGCGTGTCACGGTCCGTCCGGCTGAGCACGATCGCGCCCTCGAACGCGCAGAGGACGTACGTGGCCAGGTCCGCGGCACGCGCCTCGGGGATACCGGCGCCCGCCAGGCGCCGCGCGATGGACTCCCGCCACGACGCGAAGACCTCGACGCAGGCATGCCGCAGCGGCTCGCTCGTGCTCGCCACCTCCAAGGCCACCGTCGCGATCGGGCACCCATCGGCCCAGTCCGACTTGTGCAGCGCCTCCGCGCTCAACTGGAAGAAGTCGCGCACCGACCGCACCACGTCGTCCTCGGCCCGGTCGAAGACAAGATCGAAGAGCCGCAGATAGCGGCTTCCGGAATGCGCGACGGCCTCAACACCGAGCTGCTCCTTCCCACCGGGGAAGAAGTGGTAGAGCGATCCCCACGGCGCCCCTCCGGCCGCCGTGATCTGTTTGAGCCCGGTGCCCGCGTAGCCCTGTTCGCGGAAGAGCTGGGCGCTCGCCTCCAGCAGGCGGGTACGGGTGTCGCGCGTCATGGACGCCACCCTAGCCATTGCCCTCACTAGATCGATCTATCTAGTATGACGATCGATCTAGATATCCAGGAGGCGAGATGACCGTCCGATCCGAGCGCCACGGCCACGTCCACACCATCACGCTGGACCGTCCAGAACGGCGCAACGCGGTGGACGGCCCGACCGCCGGGCAACTGGCACTCGCCGTCAACGCCTTCGAGCAGGACGACGAGGCACGGGTCGCGGTCCTCACCGGCGCGGCCGGCACCTTCTGCGCGGGCAACGACCTGAAGGCCATGGCCGCGGGCGACTTCCCCACCCCCACCGCGGACGGCCCGCCGCCGATGGCGGTCACCCGCTCCCGTCCGTCCAAACCGGTGATCGCGGCGATCGAGGGCTACTGCTTCGGCGGCGGCTTCGAACTCGCCCTCTGGTGCGACCTCCGCGTGGCCTCGACGACCGCGGAGTTCGGCCTGCTCAACCTGGAGCACGGCCTCCCCTCACTGGACGGCGCCACGGTACGCCTCCCCCGCCTCATCGGCCGCGCCCGAGCCCTCGACATCATCCTCACGGCCCGCCGCGTCCCCGCCCGCGAGGCCCTCGACTGGGGTGTGATCACCACACTCACCCCACCCGGCGAGGCCCTGGCCACCGCCCACACCCTGGCGAACCGCCTAGCCTCCCTGCCACCCGCCGCCCTGGCCGCCGCCCGCACGTCCACCCTGGACCAGCCGTCCCTGGACGAGCCCACAGCCCTCAAACAAGAAGCAGCCCTAGCCCTCCAAGCCCACTAGGACCCAACCCACCACATCAAGCGAAAACCTCGTCCGCCTTCTGTGCAGTAACCGCACGCTGCAGCCAGGTCTCCAACTGCTCCTGATCCGTGCAGCCCTCGATCCGCTGGCGGTGCTCGTCCGTCGCCTCGATGCCCCGCGCCTGCAGAACGAGCAGCACACTCCGCGCGATTGCCTTGGCCTTCCCTTTGGCCTTCCCCTCGGCCTTCCCTTCGGCGAATCCTTGGGCGAAGGCGCCGCGCATGACGTCGGAATGATAGGGCGAATCCATCATCATCCTGCCCTCCCAGGCCCGCACCCAGACCAGGTGCGGGCCCACCAGCGAACCCTCACATCACGCAAACAGCTCGTCCGCCTTCTGTGCAGTAACCGCACGCTGCAGCCAGATCTTCAACTGCGACTGATCCGTGCAGCCCTCGATCCGCTGGCGGTGCTCGTCCGTCGCCTCGATGCCCCTCGCCTTCAGAACGAGAAGCACGTTCTCGGCCTTCCCCTCGGCCTTCCCTCGGACGAAGGCGCCGCGCATGACGTCGGAGTAGTAGGGCGAATCCATCATCATGTTGCCCTCCCAGGCCCGCACCCAGACCAGGTGCGGGCCCACACGCGAACCTTCACATCAGACGAACAGCTCGTCCGCCTTCTGGGCGATGGCCGCGCGCTGCAGCCAGGTCTCCAACTGCGACTGATCCGTGCAGCCCTCGATCCGCTCACGGTCCTCGTCCGTCGTCTCGATGCCCCTCGCCTTCAGAACGAGAAGCACACTCCGGGCTTCTCCCCTAGCCTCCGCGCCGCGCATGACGTCGGAGTAGTAGGGCGAATCGGTCATCATCTTGGCCTCCAGGCTCTTGCGCGCCGCCTCGGGGAGCATCACGAGTACGTAGTCATAGTAACGGCGGGCCCGTTCGTCTCCCCTCGCCGCGAGCAGGTTCGTGCTTTCGTAGGCGGCTCGCACGATCTGCGGGCCGTGCTCGCCGGCGCCGTGAAAGAGAACGGACAGAACGCCCATGGCGGGGTCGGCGGCGATCTCCTCCGGGTCCAGCATCACGGGGATGTGCTTGGAGTGCAGGACCAGGGGCGTGAGGTCGTGGCCGGGGTGGCCGGTCTCGATCGTGCGGCCGCACCACTCGGCGACCTTGGGGTCGGGGGCGATCACCAGCAGGATGACCGGGCAGCGCTGCCGGTTGCGGAGGGTGGCGATGTAGAGGGGCCACGTCCACTGCTTGTCCTCGTCCTTCTTGTGCTGGACCTCGACCACGACACCCGTCCTGGAGTCGCCCGTGTCCAGCACGATCGCTACGTCACCCTTGTACTCCCTTGTCTTGAGATCGGTGAATGATTCTGAGACGTCGTGGGCCTGCCGGATTTTCGGCATATTTATGCCCATTTCAGCCAAGAGTTCCGCAGCAAGGTCGGGGGACCAGCGGAACAGCTCAGCCGATATGTCATGTTTCTGAGTCGGCATGCGGACGACAATAGCGGTGAGCGGCAGGAGTGGGCAGTGAATTCCCGGAATTGGCGGCGTGGGCAGAGTCACGCCGCAAAATGGGCAATTCGCGCTATGAACATTCACAAAGGCGCACCAATTGCTAACGGTATCGCTACCGCCGTCGCCGAAGTAGGTGTTGGTGGGCAGGTCCTCCACGTCCAGGACGGCGAGAAGGCCCTCGCGGACGTCGGTGGGCAGGGTCGTGTGGTGGAAGAACGTGGCGTGGTTGAACCACACCTCGG
>NZ_SMKU01000469.1 GCF_004349215.1 Actinomadura rubrisoli
GGGGACGGGGTGACGGTGTCGAATGGGGCGACCTTCTGGTCCTTCATGTGCCGTTGTACGCACCCGTGCCCGGAGGCGTTCGACGGTCATGGCGACGACTTCGCGAAACCATCGCGCGGGCCTGGTCAGCCTTGCTGTTCCGCCAGGTAGGTGTCCCTGACGCGGCCCCTGCTGAGCTTGCCGGACGGGGTGCGCGGCAGCGACGCGCGGAACTCCAGGCGCCGCGGATGCTTGAGGCGCGCCAGGCGGGGCCCGCAGTGGGCCAGAAGGTCGGCGGCCAGGGCGTCGCCCGGGACGGTGCCGTCGGCGGGCTCGACCAGGGCGACGACGCTCTGCCCCCAGTCCTCGTCCGGGACGCCGATGACGGCGACGTCGGCGACCGCCGGATGCTGGAGCAGGGCGGCCTCGATCTCGGCCGGGTAGATGTTGACGCCGCCGGAGATGATGAGGTCGGCGCGGCGGTCGCTCATGTAGAGCCAGCCGTCCTCGTCGAGGTGGCCGAGGTCGCCGGGGGTGTAGAAGTCGCCGCACATGGTGGAGGCGGTCTTCTCCGGGTCGCCGTGGTACTCGAAACCGGGCTGCCCGCTCGCGTAGATGAGGCCGGTCTCGCCGGGCGGCAGCTCGTCGCCGGCGGGATCGAGGATCTTGACCTGGACGCCGTCGACCGCGCGTCCGACCGTCCCGGGACGGGCGAGCCAGTCGTGCGGGGTGGCGACGACGACGGGGCCGCTCTCGGTGGAGCCGTAGTACTCGTAGAGAACGGGTCCCCACCAGTCCATCATCCGCTGCTTCGTCTCGACGGGGACGGGCGCGGCGCTGTGGTACACCTGCCGCAGCGACGACAGGTCGTACCGGGCGCGGGCGTCCTCGGGCAGGGCGAGCATGCGGTGGAACATCGTCGGCACCATGAACGCGTTGGTGACGCCGTGCCGCTGGATCAGCTCCAGGGCCTGCTCGGGCTGGAAGCGGGACGCGACGACCACGGAGTGGCCGAGCGTGAGGGCCAGCATCGCGTGGGCGCAGGGCGCCGAGTGGTAGAGCGGCGCTATGGCGAGGTGGACCTCGTCGCCGGGTTCGAGGCCGAGGCGGCCGCCCAGGGACTGCCGGATGATGTCGAAGAGCCTCTCGGGCGAGATGTCGAACAGGGGCCGCCGGACGCCCTTGGGCAGCCCGGTCGTCCCGGACGTGTAGAGCATGACGGAGCCCATCCGGCGCTTGTCCGGGGGCGCGGCGCTGCCCGCGGCGCACAGCCCGGCCATCGAGCGGTAGCCCTCGGCGAGGTCGACGCTCACCCGGCTCTCGGCGGGGATCCCGGCCTCCGCCGCCGCGCCGGTGACCGCCGCCGCGCACGCGCTCTCGGTCACGACGGCCTTGGCGCCGCTGTCGGCGAGGACGTAGCCGATCTCCGGCGCGGTGAGGTGGCGGCTCACCGGGACGAGGTACAGGCCCGACTGCATCGCGGCCATCAGGACGGTGAGGAACTCGGGCCGGTTGCCGAGGACGGTGGCGAGCGCGTCGCCCGGCACCAGACCGAGGCCGCTCAGCGCGTTCGAGAGGCGGTTGACCTCGCCGTGCAGCTCACCGTAGGTCACCGGCACGCCCGGAGCCAGGACGGCGGGACGGTCCGGGCTGTGCTGCGCGATCTCGTAGAAGCCGACGCCCTCGACGCCCATGCGGCGCTCCTCTGCTGCGGGCCAGATGGCCGGATGACCTTTCGTCCCATATGACCTAGATCAAGGTGTGCAAGTCAAGGTCAGGGACGGCCGATGGCGTTGGCCCCAACTGCCAGAACCGCGCGAACGGACGGTCCCGGCCCGCCTGCAAACGCCCGGACGGCCCCGGACGACCCGGACGCTTCGCCGCCCCGCCGCCTTAGAGAGCGGCGTCCAGCGCGGAACGGGCCATCGCGTGCAGCAGGTCGCCCATCGCGGAGCGGTCGAGGCCGGCGGCGCTGCGCGGGGTGGAATTGAGCAGGCCGAAACAGGCGTGGACGGCCGCGCGCGTGCGGTCGTCGGGCGTCCCGGGGCGCAGGCGCCGCAGGACGGCGACCCATTCCTCCACGTACGCGCGCTGAAGCCGGCGGATCCGGTGGCGTTCCGGCTCGGGGACGTTGTCCAGCTCCCGCTCGTGGATGGTGATCAGCGCCGGGTTGTCGAGGGCGAACGCGATGTGCCCGCGCAGCAGGGAGTCGAGGGCCTGCGCGGCGTCGGGGGCGGCGGCGCGGCGGACGCCCTCGGCGCGCAGCCGCTCGCTGATGTCGAGCAGCATCTCGGCGAGGACGGCGTCCTTGCCGCTGAAGTGCCGGTACAGGGCGGGCCCGGTGAGGCCGACCGCCCGTCCGAGGTCGCCGATGGACGCCCCGTGGTAGCCGCGCCGCGCGAACAGCTCGGCGGCGGCGCCGAGGATCTCCGCCCGGCGCGGGTTGGCCGGCTCCGGCACGCCCGGCTGCACGCCCGGCTGCGCGCCCGACTGGGCGCCTGGCCGGGCGCCGGAAGCGGCGCCCGGGGGCATGGCGCCGGACGGGACGCCGCGCGTGGCGCCCGTCCCGGAGCCGACCGCCTCGGCGGGATGCGAGGTCATGCGGACAGTCTAGACTAGAGTTGTTAACGGCTATTAACATCGGCGTTGTTAACGAGCATTAACAGGGATGGGGACCATGGGCGGACCGGAGATCGGCTCGCGCGCCGACACCGCGGGCGAGGCGTTCAAGGCCAACGCCGCGCACAACGAGGCGCTGGTGGCGGAGCTGCGCGACCGGGTCGACCGCGCCGGGCGCGGCGGTCCCGAGCGGGCCCGCGAGCGGCACGTGTCGCGCGGCAAGCTGCTCCCCCGCGACCGGGTCGACACGCTGCTCGACCCGGGCTCGCCCTTCCTGGAGCTGTCGCCGCTGGCCGCGAACGGCATGTACGACGACGAGGCGCCCGGCGCGGGGATCATCACAGGGGTCGGACGGGTCGCGGGCCGCGAGTGCGTGGTCGTCGCCAACGACGCCACCGTGAAGGGCGGCACCTACTACCCGGTCACGGTGAAGAAGCACCTGCGGGCGCAGGAGGTGGCGCTGCACAACCGGCTCCCCTGCGTGTACCTCGTCGACTCCGGCGGCGCGTTCCTGCCCCGGCAGGACGAGGTGTTCCCCGACCGCGAGCACTTCGGACGGATCTTCTACAACCAGGCCACGATGTCGGGACGCGGCATCCCGCAGATCGCGGCGGTGCTGGGCTCGTGCACGGCGGGCGGCGCGTACGTCCCGGCGATGAGCGACGAGGCCGTCATCGTCCGCGGCCAGGGGACGATCTTCCTGGGCGGCCCCCCGCTGGTGAAGGCCGCGACGGGCGAGGTCGTGACGGCCGAGGAGCTGGGCGGCGGCGAGCTGCACTCGCGGACGTCCGGGGTGACCGACCATCTCGCCGAGGACGACGCGCACGCGCTGCGGATCGTCCGCGACATCGTGGGGACGCTCGGCCCGCGCGAGCCGCGCCCCTGGGAGGTCGCGCCGCCCGCCGAGCCCGCCGCCGACCCGGCGGAGCTGTACGGGGTCGTCCCGCCCGACCCGCGCACCCCCTACGACGTGCGCGAGGTCATCGCCCGGATCGTGGACGGCAGCCGCTTCCAGGAGTTCAAGAGGGAGTACGGCGCGACGCTGGTCACCGGGTTCGCGCGCGTCCACGGCCACCCGGTCGGGATCGTCGCCAACAACGGCATCCTGTTCGGGGAGTCGGCGCAGAAGGGCGCGCACTTCATCGAGCTGTGCGACCGGCGCAGCGTCCCGCTGGTGTTCCTGCAGAACATCACCGGCTTCATGGTCGGACGCGAGTACGAGGCGTCCGGCATCGCCAAGCACGGCGCGAAGATGGTCACGGCCGTGTCCTGCGCGCGCGTCCCGAAGTTCACCGTCGTCATCGGCGGCTCGTTCGGCGCGGGCAACTACGCGATGTGCGGGCGGGCGTACGCGCCGCGCTTCCTGTGGATGTGGCCGAACGCCCGCATCTCGGTCATGGGCGGCGAGCAGGCGGCGAGCGTCCTCGCGACCGTCCGCCGCGACCAGATGGCGGCGCGCGGCGAGGACTGGCCCGCGGAGGCCGAGGAGGGGTTCAAGGCGCCGATCCGCGAGCAGTACGAGGCGCAGGGCAACCCGTACTACTCGACGGCGCGGCTGTGGGACGACGGGGTGATCGACCCGCTCGACACCCGGCGCGTGCTGGGGCTCGGGCTGTCGGCCGCCGCCAACGCACCGCTGGAGCCGGTCGGCTACGGCGTCTTCCGGATGTGAGGGGTCTGGGCTCAATGACTTCGTCCTCCCGACGCGAAGCAGCAAACCCCTCCCGAAGCGGGGCAGGGATGTTCGACAGCGTCCTGGTCGCCAACCGCGGGGAGATCGCCGTCCGCGTGTTCCGCACGCTGAGGCGCCTCGGCGTGCGGTCGGTGGCGGTCCACACGGCCGCCGACGCGGGCGCCCGGCACGTCCGGGAGGCGGACGAGGCGCTCCGGATCCCGTCCTACCTCGACATCGAGGCGGTGATCGGGGCGGCCCGCGCGGCGGGCGCGCAGGCCGTCCACCCGGGCTACGGGTTCCTCGCCGAGAACACCGCGTTCGCCCGCGCCTGCGGCGAGGCGGGCCTGGTCTTCATCGGGCCGCCCGCCGAGGCGATCGAGGCGATGGGCGACAAGATCCGCGCCAAGCGGACGGTCGCGGCCGCCGGCGTCCCGGTCGTCCCGGGAAGGGACGAGGCGGGCTTGACCGACGCCGAACTGGAGGCCGCCGCGCTGGAGGTCGGCCTGCCCGTGCTGCTCAAGCCGTCGGCGGGCGGCGGCGGCAAGGGCATGCGCCTGGTCCGGGACGCGGCGGACCTGCCCGAGGCCATCGCGTCCGCCCGCCGCGAGGCGCGCGGCTCGTTCGGCGACGACACCCTCCTCGCCGAGCGGTTCGTCGAGAACCCCCGGCACATCGAGATCCAGGTCTTCGCGGACGCGCACGGCAACACCGTCCACCTGGGCGAGCGCGAGTGCAGCCTGCAGCGCCGCCACCAGAAGATCATCGAGGAGGCGCCGTCGCCGCTGCTGGACGCGGCGTCCCGGGAGCGGATGGGCGCCGCGGCCGTCGCCGCCGCCGAGTCCGTCGGCTACGTCGGCGCCGGGACGGTCGAGTACATCGTCTCCGCCGACCGTCCGGGCGAGTTCTTCTTCATGGAGATGAACACGCGGCTCCAGGTCGAGCACCCGGTCACCGAGCTGGTCGCGGGCCTCGACCTGGTCGAGCTCCAGCTGCATGTGGCGGCCGGGCGGCCCCTGCCGTTCACGCAGGACGACGTCCGGCTGGACGGCCACGCGATCGAGGCCCGCGTCTACGCCGAGGACCCGTCCCGCGGGTTCCTGCCGACCGGCGGCCGCGTGCTGGCCCTGGCCGAACCCGGCGTGCGCGTCGACTCGGGCCTGGACGTCGGCACCGAGGTCGGCGGCTCCTACGACCCGATGCTCGCCAAGGTGATCGTCTGGGGCGCCGACCGCGCGGAGGCCCTGCACCGGCTCGACCGGGCGCTCGCCTCGTACACGCTGCTCGGCGTCCCGACGAACGTCGCGTTCCTGCGGGCGCTGCTGGGGCACCCAGACGTGGTGTCCGGCGGGCTCGACACCGGCCTGGTCGAACGGTCCCTGGACGGCCTCGTCTCCGGGACGGCCGCGCCGCCCGAGGTCCTCGCCGCCGCCGCGCTGGAACGCATGCTCGCCCTGGAGTCGGCCGCCTCCGACCCCTGGGACATCCCGGACGGCTGGCGTCCCGGCGCCCACGCCTGGACGCCGTGGATCATCACCCCCTCCGGCGGCGACCCGGTGGAGGTGCGCGTGCGGGGCCGCGCCGCGTCCGCCCAGGTCGCCATCGCGGGCGGCCCGCCCGTCCCCGCGTCCCTCTCGCTCGTTCCCCCTC
>NZ_SMKU01000046.1 GCF_004349215.1 Actinomadura rubrisoli
CCGGCAGCGGGTAGCAACGGCTCAAGCTGCGCCCACGCCCGATCAGTCAACTCACCACCACGCACCACAGACGATCATCCAACCGGACCAGCACCCGCAACACGATCATTTATCAGACACCGCCTAGATCGGCGGTCACGTGCCTGTCCCCGTCATGCGGCTCCTTCAACGATTGGAACGATCGTCCATCACCTCCTCTTCGCCGTGACCGCGCATCGCTTTCCCGGATGCCTGTTCGTTCCTCCCAGCCGAGCGGGGCTGCGAACAGCCGTTGGCACTGCGAATGATCTTGTGGCGGGTGGCACTGTGCCCGGGGCGCGTGAGCGCTCGTCGAGCCTGCTACGCACCAACGGATCCATACGCCGGCTGGTTGCCGAAATACGACCACGTCGGAGTCGGAAGGCAGGACCGGCGAGCTTGGCGAGGGGGCCGGGCAGGAACTCGCCGACGGCGATGAGCTCGGCATCGGCAGATCGGGGGTCAGAGGCCAGGTCGACCAGCTCTTCTGCCACGGCTGGGCCAGGGCGCCCCGTTGCCAGTCCAGGAGCTGACCGACGAATTCGTGGAACTGCGCGGCCCTCAGAATGCGGACGGGCAGCAGGCCGGTGCACCTGCTTGGCGGCGATGAAACCGGCGGTGGCCTTGTCGGTGCCATGATGGATGCGACGACGACCTGGCCGATTCCAGCCTCCTGGACGGCCTCGGGTCGCCGCGCGGAAGGCATCCGCCGCAGCCAAGGCCACTCGGTCCGCCTCACCGCCCCGCTCGCGCTCCACCGCGCCGCGCTGCAGCAGAACACCGCCGGACCGGCCGCGCGCAAAGCGCACCGCGTGCACGCCACCCGCATCACCGCAATGGGACTGAATGCCGGGCGACACCGTGACCAGGCGCTCGGCGGTGGTGCGCTCAGCGTCCGCGATGTGATGCCGTGTCGATGATCTCGTCGAGGACGGCGCGGGAGTTGGCCAGCTCGGTCATCATGCGGTCGATCCGGTCCCGTTCGGCGGTGAGCTCGCCGACGAGCCGGGGCGTGGCGATCTCGGAGGGGGCGCCGTCCGAGTCCCGCATGCACGGCAGCAGCTGCGCGATCTTCTTGCTGTGCAGCCCTGCGGCGAACAGTTCCTGGATGCGGATGACCCGGTCGACGGCACGTTCGGGATAGTCGCGCTGGCCGCCGGGGGTGCGGTCGGCCGCGAGCAGGCCCTGCTGCTCGTAGTAGCGAAGCGACCGCCGGCTCACTCCGGTGCGCCGCACGAGTTCACCGATCCGCATGTCGCTGCCTCCCCAGCAGGTCCGGCGGTTGAACTTGACACTAATGTCAGGTCCTACCTTACCGACATGACGAACGCACGGACACCTCGCAACGAGATCTTCGACTACAGTCCGATCACCGAACGCCCCCCGATCGTCTGGCCGGGCGGTGCTCGCGTCGCCGCCTACATAGGGCTCAACGTCGAGCACTACCTGATCGATCGCCCGTCCACGAGCATCTGGCCCGGAACGGCGGACCTGGTCCCCGACCCGCTCAACTACGGCTGGCGCGACTACGGGCCCCGGGTCGGCATCTGGCGCATGATCCAGAGCATGGACCGGCACAGCGTGCGGGCCAGCGTACTGCTCAACTCCGCCGCGGCCGAGCACTATCCGCAGATCATCGAGGCGGGCCGGGACCGGGACTGGGCGTGGCTCGCGCACGGCCAGACCAATTCGATCCTGCATGCCGGCCTGGACCGGGACGAGGAGCGCCGCGTTCTCACCGAGATCGTCGACACCATCGCCGCCGCCACCGGCCGGCGGCCGAGCGGCTGGATGGGGCCCGGGATGACCGAGACGTTCAACACCCCGCAGTTGCTCGCCGAGCTCGGGCTGAGCTACGTGCTGGACTGGACCAACGACGATCAGCCCTACCCGCTGAACACGCCCGACGTCATCAGCGTCCCCTACTCGGCAGAGGTCAACGACAACATGCTGTTCGGAGCCAAGGGCCTGACCGGGCCGGAGTTCGTCCAGGTCGTCAAGGATCAGTACGAGCAGCTACGCGCCGACTCCGAGCACAGCGGGCGGGTACTGGCCCTGGCGCTGCACCCGTTCGTGACCGGCCAGGCGTTCCGGGCCAAGTACTTCGACCAGGTCCTGGAGTACCTCACGGCGCAGCCCGACATCTGGCTGACCACCAGCGACGAGATCGCTGAACACTACCGGAGCACGCTCAACGATCAAGCCTGAAGACGGCGGGCGCGAAGCCACTGCCCCCCTCTGGCACGTCCCGCTGGCCTCGGTCCTCTCAACCTGGCGGATGTCCGGTGTGAGGTCGAGGCACACCTGGCCGCGTTCCTCGGCTCCAAGGCCCGCGCCGTCGCCGAGCACCGGCTGCCCGGCGAGATCGTCGAGGAGGCGAAACGGTTCCTCGGCGCCGACCGCATCCGGCTGATTCTGGTGGCCACCGGTGTCCGCACGACGGAGAGGAGATGATCCGCGTCCGCTTCCGACAGGCCCTGCCGCCCCCTGGAGCATGCCTGCCTGCCCGCCGCCGTGGCCGACGTCTTGCACGTGCGCGGGGAGCAACTGCCGTGGAACCCACCACGACACCCGTCATCGACCTCCCTCTCCCCGTCCGCCAGCATCCCCAGGCCGAGCAGATCGAGGCGCACACCCGTGACTGGCCGACGACCGGTACGCCGAGATCAACCCCTACGCCTTGGACGAGTAGCCCCGTCCAGGCACCCGCGGCCCCGCGCCCGCTGCTAGCGGTCACTGAAGTCTGGAGGCAGGCGGAAGCCCGATCAGCAGACCGGCCGGACCCGAGAAGACATCGCGGCGGCCCCGCGAGCTCTCGGCCACGGTTCGCCGAGCGGCCCCGGGCACGGCACGCCCGGAAACAGGAGCGGACGGCGGGCCCGGGAGGTGAGCGCGACCTACTACGCAAATCGCGAGCCGTAATTGTCTTATTACTACAAGTAGCCAACCTGGGAATGGAGTTTCCCATGCGCAGCATCCTGACCACCGGCGCGCGCTACCCCTGGCGGCGTTCACCTTCGGCTGTGCCACGGCCAACGCGGCCACCCCTCGGCCGCGTCACCCCCGCCCCGGCCGACGTGCAGGGCTGGGCGCTGCCTCGACAACGTACGCCCGCCCGCGGTTAGTGAGGTTGCACAGGGATCCGGCGGCGGAGCCCGCGCAAAAACCCGTTGGCGGACGGCGGCAACCACTGCTACCTTTCCGGAGGCCGTGCCAGAGAACGAGGAGGTGGTACCCGTGAACACAGTATCGACATGGGTGCTTCCCTCTGGGGTCACGGTCGGGCGATAGGTCGTCCGGGAGCGCCGTTCAAGAGCACTCCCGAAAGGTACGACCATGCGATTTACCTCCGAGCAGCGCCTCGATGACGGCGTCCTCGAACGCGAATTCACTCTCGGCGAGATCCCCGGCATCCTGTGGACACCCGAGTCCGCCTCCGCACCGGCGCCGCTGATCCTGATCGGCCACCCCGGCGGGTTGCGCAAGATGTATCCCCGGCTGGTGGCCCGGGCCCGGCACTCCGCGGCGGACGGCTTCGCCGCGGCCACCATCGAGCTCCCCGGGAGCGGTGACCGGCCCCGTTCCGCCGCCGCCGAGCAGGCCCGCGCCGACCTGCAGCGGGCGCTGAAGGTCGGCGGGCCCGTTGACGAGGAGATCGTCGACCGGCTCGTCCTCCCGCTGGTCGAAAAGGCGGTACCGGAATGGCGGGCCACCTTGGACGCCCTGCTATCGCTGCCCGAGATCGGCGGCCCGGTCGGGTACTCGGGGGGAGTGATCGCCATCGGGGTCCGGCTGGCGGTGGTCGAGCCGCGCATCTCGGCCGCTGTTCTGTTCGCCGGGAGTTTCGTGCCTCGCGCCCTGTTCGAGGAGGCCCGCCAGATCACCATTCCGCTGCACGTCCTGCTGCAGTGGGACGACGAAGGGAACGACCGGCAGGCGGCCCTGGACCTGTTCGACGCCTTCGGTTCCAAGGAGAAGACGCTGCACGCCAATCTGGGCGGGCACACCGGCGTCCCGCAGTTCGCCGGGGAGGCCGCGGGCCGGTTCTTCACCCGGCATCTGAGCTAGCCGCCGACCACCCTCCGCCGTCAGACCAGCAGCAGGCGGTAGGCGGTGCCGACTAGGACGCCGCTCATCAAGGACGGGTCCCAGCCCTCCTCGATGGCGGTGGCCGGCAGATACACAACCGCCCCGATCGCGTCGGTACCGGCCGGTCGGGGCGGCGCTCGGCCACCGGCGCCTCCATCATCTGGGCCCACGCCGTCACGCACCTCGCCGATCGCTGGGCAGGCGACCGACTCGACCACGAACCGGCACAACATCGGGATTGAGGAACACAGGAACAGCGGTTATCGCTGAGATTGACCTTGTGTGGGGCCGTCACCGAAGAACTCGTGCTCATTCCCGCCGCGTTCGACCCCATCCTCCGGGTCTGGCCGCCTGACCGGCCGCCCAGGCGACGATGCTCTGGTGTGGTCCGCCCAGCCGTCGCTGGTGCCGGGGATGCCCGTCATACATCAGGCATTCACTTAGGTCTCCCTGCCTATAGCCGCCCGTCATGTGGTCGAGTGGGCTGTGGTGCGGGAAGCGGGAGGGCCAGGCCCGTCTTGACGGTGTCGAAGACGACCAGGGTCTCGTAACGCTTGATGTTGTCGTCGGCCTTGAACAGGCGGTCGCCGAGCTGGCTGCAATCGCGCATGCTTCGTGCGGCCAGGACGACGACGTAGTCCCACGGCCCCGCGACCCGATAGCACTGCTGGACCTGCGGGTCCGAGCGCGTCCGTTCGGCGAAGGCGCGGTGGTGCTCGAACGATTCCTGGTCGAGGGTCACCAGGACCGCGGCCAGGACGGTGGGGCCGAAGCGGTGCGGGTCGAGGACGGCGACCTGCCTGGTGATGAGGCCGTCCTTTCGGTAGCGGGCGATCCGTCGCTGGACGGCGCTCGGTGAGAGCCCGACCTGTTCGCCGAGGTTGTGCAGGGTGCGTCCGGCGTCGTGCTGGAGCAGGTCCAAGAGCTGCACGTCGATTTCGTCCAGGCGCGGCGGCGGCGATTCAGGCATGCAAGATTATTGCGTCGCGGCGGGAGAACTCTCAATCGCTTCGATCGGGAGTTCGAATAGCGTCAGCCGGGTCCGGAAGCCCCCGAGGAGAGGCGACGCGTATGGACCTGGACGTGGCGCGGATCGAGAAGGCCGTACAGGTGATCGACCCGGTGTTTCTCAACACCCCGCAGTACCTCGACGAGCAGCTGTGCCGGGCGCTGGGCGGCCGCGCGGTGACGGTGAAGGTGGAGACGGCCAATCCGGTGCGCAGTTTCAAGGGCCGGGGCGCCGATCTGATGCTGAGCACGCTCGCCCCGGGCACGCCGGTGGTGTGCGCCAGTTCGGGCAACTTCGGGCAGGCCGTCGCCTATGCGGGGCGGGCCCGCGGGATGCCGGTCGAGGTGTTCGTGCCCGAGACGGTCAATCCCGCCAAGCGGGAGCGGATGGAGACCTTCGGTGCCCGGGTCATCGCGGCCGGGACGGAAGGCACGTCGGCGCGAGAGGCCGCGGCCGCCCACGCCGAACGCCATCCTGGCCGCGTCTACCTGCAGGACGGTCTGCAGGCGGTGATCGCCGAGGGCGCCGGGACGATCGGAGTCGAGTTGACCCGCGGCGCTTCGGGCGGTGCGGGCTTTGACGCCGTCGTGCTGCCGGTCGGCGACGGCGCGCTGATCAATGGTGTGGGGTGCTGGATGAAGGAGCACGCCCCCGGTATCCGGATCGTGGGGGTCAACGCCGAAGGCGCCCCCTCGATGTGGGAAAGCTTGCACGCTGGCCGCGCGGTCTGCATCGAACGCACTCGCACCTTCGCCGATGGGATCGCGGTGCGCAGTCCGCTGGAGGCTTCGGTACGACGGGCCCGCACCCTGGTGGACGAGATCGTCCTGGTGAGCGACGAGGCCATCGCCGCCGCTATGGAGCTGGCGGCGCGCACGCTCGGGATCGTCTTGGAGCCGGCGGGGGCGGCGGGCCTGGCGGCGATCACTGAGGGCGCGGTCCTCGGCGATCGATTGGCGACGGTGCTGACCGGCGCCAATCCGCGTCCTGAACAGGTCCGGGAACTGGCGGCCCGGCTGACACGGCCCGCCCGGAACGCGCCAGCCCCGTCAGGCACCCGAACCCTGGGGACATCGGGCCCCGCAGAACGTACACCTTTCTAAGTAAGGAGAAGGCATGAGTGAGGTCACTGCCATGGAGCGGTCGCCGGAACCGGACTGGCCGGCGATGACGGACGAGGAGTTGCTCGCCTACCGCGAGGCGGAGAACCGCTTCCGGGCGTCCAGTGCGGCGCGTGCGCTCTCGGGGATGCCGATTCCGGCGCCACGATCGATTGGCAGCAGGTGGTGCTGCCCGACCGCGAGATCCCGGTCCGGGTGTATCGGCCGGCCGCCGCGCGCGACGGCGACGGCACCGACCGGGCCGAGCTGCCACTCGTGCTCCACGTGCACGGAGGCAGTTTCGTGGGCACGGCGGTGCAGTGCGACTGGGCCAACAGCCATCTCGCCGCCCACCTGCCCGCACTCGTCGTCTCGGTCGAGCACCGCCTCCTCGCCCCGGAGACCTCGCGGTCGGATGCCGTCGACGACGACTGGGACGTGCTCCAGCACGTGGTGCAGCACGCCTCGCAGTGGGGCATCGACCCGGCGCGCACGGCCGTGTTCGGCGAGCGCTGCGGCGCGTTGATCAGTGCCCTGGCGGCGATTCGGGCCAGAGAGGCCGGCCTGATACTCAAGGCGCAGGTGCTGGTCAACCCTGCAGTCGATGTGACCGAGACGATGTTCGGCTACGCCTCGATCGCCGAGTACGGGTACAGCCCGACCCGAGCCGTGCCCCAACTGCGCTTGTTCCAGCGGCTCTCCGTTCCACCGAGAACCGACGCTCGTGCGCTCTCGCCGCTGTACGCGGACAACCTGAGCGGGCTGGCCCCGGCTCTGGTGGTGGTGCCGACCCAGGACGCGGTGGCCGATCACGGCCGCCGCTACGCCGAGCGACTGCAGGCGGCCGGGACACCGGCACGGATCACCGAGTACCCCGGAGCGAGGCACGCGTTCCTCACCCTGCCGGGCGTGGAACCGCAGGCCGAGGCCGCGCGGGCGAAGATCCTCGGGTTCCTCCGAATCTCTCCCTCGCCACCTGACCGGAAGGGAGAAGGCGCTTTGATGACGAAGACACGCCATGAGCGATGGGCAATCGGCGCGATGCTCGCGGGTCTTGGGCTCACCGTCACGGTCCTCCCGTACGTCGACCGTGCCACCGGCCATCTGCTGGCCGGCCACATCCGGGCCGGCTATCCCACCTACACCCAGACGCAAGTCGACTCGGCCGTCACCACCTACCTGGTCCTGCTGTCGGTCAGCGGAGCGCTCGGCGCCATCGCCTGGCTCTGGACGATATAGACCGTCAAGGCGGCAAGCGTGGGCTCGCCCGGCCACGACCATGATGTTCGTGCTCGGCGCAAGCGTCGGGTTGACCGGGCTGCTCACCAGGGACACCTCCGGCGAGACCGGGCTGCCGCCGGCGCTGGGGTGGGCCGGGATGGTTTCCTGCCTGGCAGCACTCCTGGCGGTCGCGTTCCTGTGGAGGCGACCGCAGGTTTCGGGCGGGGCTGAGGGCGCCGCAGTGCCCTCGACCCGGTTCTCCATGGACCCAGACTCGACGCCACGGACCCCGCACCGACATGGTTCACGACCACCACACACGATGGAGCGAGAAGCAGTGAAGCGCATCGGCATCATCGGAGTGGGCGAGATCGGCCGGGCCATCGTGACGGGCCTGTGCGGCGGGGCCGACAAGTCGCCAGAGACGTTCCTCTGCCCTCGGGGAGCCCGCACGGCCGCGGAGCTGTCCGAGCGCTATGAGGGCGTCCGGGTGTGCGCCGATAATCAGGAGGTGGTGGACCGTTCCGAGGTAGTGATCATCGCCGTCCGCCGCCTGGACCGGCACGAGGCACTGGCCGGGCTGAAGATGGACGGCGACAAGGTAGTGATCAACGTGATGTCGGGTGTCGGCAACGACGACCTGCGCCAGACACTCGCCACCGACGCCGCGTTGGTACGGGCCATCCCCCTGCCCGCCGTGCGCGAACGCCGCTCGGTCACGGTGACGTACCCGTCGCACCCGACGGTGGATTCCCTGTTCGAGCGCCTGGGCGGGGCGCTCCCGGTCGCCGATGAGGCGGCCTTCAACGTCTTCTCCGCGCTGACGGGAACGCTGACGACCCACTACTCCTACCTCGCCGCGCTCACCTCATGGGCCATCGGCCATGGCCTCGCCCCCGACGACGCCGACGGCTACGTGCGCAGCCTCTTCCAGGGCGTCGGCCGGGCCCTGAGCGACCAGACCCGCTCCCTGCACCAACTCGCGGCCGACCACGAGACCCCGAAGGGGAACAACGAACGCATCCGCACCACCTGGTTCGACTCAGCCAACTCCGAAGCCCTCAACAAGGCCCTCGACGAACTACTCACCGACCTAGATGAGGGATGACGGAACAGCGGTCAACGGCAACTGCACCTCTCGTCTCTCGCAAACGATCATTTGACGACAGACGGCCGACGCATCCGGGTGATCTAGGACGTTTCTTGTGGATCATCCACCCGCGACCCGGCCGCACGAATGACGGGCTTGCAGGGCGATGCGCGACATCAGGGCATGGGCGCTGTCATCGCCGGTCAGAAGCGGACGGGCGCCCGCGGATTCCGTCCAGGATGTAAGTGGTGCGGCGGTCGTAGGCGTCCCGGGGAGGCCGTTCGCCGTGCTTGAGGGCGAGGGCGTTGTCGACGACGAGTGCGTGCAGGTCGCCCGCCGTGAACTCCGGCCGCAGAGCACCGGAGGCCCTCGCCGCTGCGATGAGTTCGTCGTTGGCCTCGCTCCCGGCCCGGCAGATCTCCATGAGCTGCTGCGAGTGCGGATATGTCCGCAGCAGGACGTCGTTGACGGCGGGCTGGCGGTACTGCAGGTCGCGGAGCGCGGTGAGGTAGTAGGCGATCCGCTCGCCGATGTCGTCGATGGTCCGCGTGTGATCGATGACGGCGAACAGCTCCGTCGCGACGACCTCTTCGATGACGGCCTCGATGAGACCGATCCGACCGCCGAACCGGTTGAAGATCGTGGCCTTGCTCACCCCTGCCGCCTTGGCGACCTCCTCCAGCGGGACCGTCAGGCCCCGTCCCTGGAAGGCGCCGATCGCGGCAGAGCGGATCTGCTCGGAGTTGCGCCTGGCGTCGGCGCGCAGCCGGGATTGTGAAGGCACCGCGCCGGCCAAGGCCCTCACCATCTCTCGCTGTCGCTCCGCGCCATAACTTGACTCCCTTGGTCAGCTTACCTATGGTCTCCGCAGGACGGAAACTGACCATCGTAGTCAACTTATGATCCGCCCCATCTCCAAGACCGACACCGAAGAGGCCAAGAAGATGATCGTTGTCACCGGCGCTACCGGCGGGCTGGGCGGCACCACCGTCGAGCACCTCCTCAAGCGCATACCCGCCGACCAGATCGGCGTCAGCGTCCGCGATACCGCCAAAGCGCAGCACTTCGCCGACCGCGGCGTGCGCGTGCGGCAGGGCTCCTACGAGGATCCGGCCGCGCTGCGCGACTCCTTCACCGGTGCCGACCAGGTCCTTCTGGTATCCGGCAATGACCCGGCCGCCGACATGGTCGGCCTGCACCGGAGTGCCATCGACGCAGCCGTCGCGGCCGGCACCCGGCGGATCCTCTACACGAGCCAGCAGGGCGCCGTCCCCGGCAACCCGTACCGGCCGTCGGACATCCACATCGCCACCGAGGCGATCCTCGGCGACTCCGGAGTTGCCTGGACCGCACTGCGCAACGGCGCCTACGGCCCACTCGACCAGGTGCTCGGCCCGTGGCAGCGGACCGGCGAGATCGCTCAGCCCGAAGACGGCCCCGTCCCCTACACCGACCGCGCTGACATAGCCGAGGCCACTGCGGTCATCCTCACCGGTGCCCGCTCCTTCGACGGTTGCGTCACCCTCACCGCGCCGACCGCCGTCACTTTCGACGATTTCGCCAAGATCGCCACTGGCATCACCGGTCGCACCATCAAGCGCATCGTCCTGGGCGACGAACAGTGGGTCGCCGAACAGATCGTGGTCGGCGTCCCGGAGCAGATGGCCCGACTGATGCTCACCTGGTACCAGGCCGCCCGCGCCGGCTATTTCGCCGATTCCGACCCCTTGCTGGCCGAACTCCTCGACCGCGAGCCCCGCACCGTCGCCGACCGGCTCGCAGCCCTCACCGACACCTGAGGCTTCTTCTCGATCACTTGATCGACGACGTACGAGAACCGATGGTCTCCTCCACCTCTGGAACGGCACCCAACCCGATGCCGAACCCACGTGGCCGCCGGCGCACCCCGAACCGCTGCTGCTCGCCATCCGGTGCGGCGACGACCGTCCGCTACCTGACACCCTCGCCTACACCCCGTCCGCGAACCGGCGCCACATGGAGCACCACGCCAAGTTCCACACCGAGCGTCGTCACAGGGCTTAGTGGTTAGTACGCAGGGCTCCTTGGGTCTCATCGCAGCTTGCCGGGTGGAGGCCTGGGTGCATGAGATCCGCCGTCAGCTTCGAGAGGTTTCAGAAGCGTCCTGAGTGTCGGCCTGGGGCGCGGGCTGGTGTGCGTGCAGGGCGAGGATGGCGTGGGCGACCTGCAGGGCCGTCTGGGCGGGCAGCCGGGTGGGCAGCCGATCCAGGAGGACGCCGTCATGTTCGGCGCGGATGGCCGCGGACTCGTCGATCCTGACGGTAGGGAGGGTGCCGGTGTCGTCGACGGCGGGCAGCCGGGCGGCGGGAGGGGCGGCGGCCTCGGCCGTCTCGGCGCGCTGTTGGGCGAGGGCGGCGCGTTCGCGCTGGGTGTCGGCCGCGTCGCGAGCGGCGTCGCGGTCGCGGATGAGGGCGGCGGTCTCGGCGCGGCGGGCGGCGCGCTCGGCGGCCAGTTCGGTGCGGGCCGCGTCGGCGGCCTCGCGGGCGGTTCGCGCGGTGGTCTCGGCGGCGGCCAGCCGGCGGCGGACGGTGGCGGCGTCCCGTTCGGCGTGCTCGGCGCGTTCGGCGGACGCACGGGCCCGGGTGTCGGCTGCGGTGGCCTGCTCGGCGAGGGCCTCGCGGCGGGTGCGCTCGTGCTCCAGCAGTGTCCGCACCCGCGTGAGCTCGTCCTGGTCGCGCCGCAGGCGCTGTTCGGCGTCGGCGAGTTCGGCGCGGGCGGTGTCGCGTTCGGCGCGCGCCTCGGCGCGGCCCTCGGCGGCCGACCGTGTTTCCTTCTCGGCCTGGCGGCGGGCCAGTTCGTGGGTGGTGGCCAGTTCCTCGGCGAGTTGGGCGCGGGTGTCGGCCGCCGCGGCGGCGGCCTGGGCCTGGTCGCGTTCGCGTTCGGCGGCGGCGCGGGCGCCGACCGCGGCCTCCTCGCGGCGCTCGGCCTGCTCTCGCGCGGCCTCGGCTTCGGTGGCCGCGGCGCGAGCGTCGGCGGCCTGGCGTTCCAGTTCGGCGTTGCGGGCGGTGACGGCGTCCACGACCTCGGTGAGGCGGTCGGCGCCTTCCCGTTCCAGCGCGGTGAGGTCTTTCAGGACGGCCAGGTGCTGGTCGAGCCGGTCGGCGAACGCGGCGCGTTCGGCGGCGGCGCGTTCGGCGAAGGCGCGCAGCCCGGCCAGCGGTTCGGCGGTGGCCGCGGCGGTGGCGGTCTTGCGTGCGGCGTCGGCCAGCGCCTTGCAGTTCTGCCCGTCCGGCCCTTCGCCGACCTGGTGGTAGCGCTGCGGGCGCCCGCCCCGGCGGGGGTTGCGGGGCGGCGGCAGGGGCTGCTGGCACCACTCGCATCGGGCCCGCGGCTTGCGCGCTGCGCCGGTCCCGGTTTCCGGGTTCGGGGATGGGGCTGTGGCGGTTTCCCCTACCTCGTCTTCGATCATGAGATGACTCTATCGGCCTGCGCGAAACGTGTAACTGGTTTCGCGGTTTTGCGCGCGTGAAAATTGAGTACATGACAATCGCCGTTATGATGTAGTCGCGATGATCGCCGACGGAGGGGTGTGGCGTGTCTGATTGCGGGCGGGACGAGGAGGGCGGCGCATCGGAGCCGTCCGAAGTGCAGGTCTCGGTGGTCGCCGGGGATGGCACGGCGTCCGGTGCGCGGGGCTCCGCCCTAGCGGTGGAGAGCTTCCTCATTGATGACTCCGCCGCCCTCGGGGGTGTCGGGCAGGCGCCTGCCGCGCCGCCGAGCAGGCCGCCTTCGCCGGCCATCGCGGGCGCTGCTGTACCTGGCCGCGGCGTCGTTGCCGCCGCGTCCACGGTGGTGCTGCGCGGGCCGGCACCGGCCCGTACCCCGCATCAGCTGGCCGACCTGCTGGCGCGGGCCGCGGGCGGCGCCGGGCTGCCGGCGCCGGTCCTGCGGGAGTTGGGGAGCGCGACCGGGACCTGGCTGCAGGGCGAACGCCGGTCCTCGCCCGCCACCCAGGCCGGTTACATCCGTGAGGTGGCCTGGTGGCTCACCTGGGTCATCGCGCGCGCGTTGAACCCGGTCGACACCAGCCACATCGAGGCCGACCTGTACGCGGCGGCGCTGCGCGCGCAGGGTCTGAAGAACGCCACCCGGGCACGGCGGCTCTCGGCGGTCAGCTCCTGGTACGCCTACCTGAACCGCACCGGGCTGGCCACCCGCAACCCCTTCGGACCGGGCATGGACCGGCCACGGGTCAGTCAGTACTCCACCACCCGCGGCATCTCCGCCGACGACATGGAGCGGATGCTGGCCTACGCCCAGGTACACGAGACCCCGCGAACCACCGCGCTGCTGACCCTGATGTTCTCCACCGGCTGCCGGGTCGGCTCGGTCACCGACACCACCGTGGGCAGCCTGGGGCACGACTCCGGCCACCGCACCATCGACCTGCCCGTCAAGGGCGGCACCGCCAAACGGTTCGTCCTGCCGCCTCTGGCCGCCGACGCCATCGACGCCTACCTGAAGCAGCGGCAGGAACAAGGCGTGTCCCTGTCCGGCGGGGCCCCGCTCTTCGCCACCCGCACCGGGCGGCCCGTCGACCAGCCCTACGTCTTCCGGCTGGTGCGACGCATCGCCGCGGCGGCAGGAGTCCAGGGAGCCGATCGGCTGTCACCCCACAGCGCCCGCCACGGGGTGGCCACCGTCCTGCTCGGCGGCCACCCGCTGCACGTGGTCCAGGACTTCCTCGGCCACGCCAACCCCGCCACCACCCGCCGCTACGACGAGGACCGCGAAAGCCTGCACCGCTCCCCCGCCTACGACCTCGGCCAGACCCTCAGCGCCGGCGTCGCCCGGCATCGCCGCCGCTACGAGAGCGAACCAGACCCCGGATGAGGACGTAACGGCAGCGTCCGCTGGGCGGCATGGTGCACTGAGCCGCGACGCTCATGCCCGGTCTGCGGCAAGGAGGCCGCTTGGGGTCATGCCGGAACACTGCGATACACGACCAGGTGTCGCAATCGCGGGCTGCAACGTCCATCGGCTGTCGGTAGCCGAGGTGCGGGGACGAAGGACAGCCTGTTGGACATGGTCGAAAAGAGGGTGGGCAAGGTCTACGTCGTCGGCGTCGGCATGACGAAGTTCGAGAAGCCCGGACGCCGGGAGGGCTGGGACTACCCGGCGATGGCCAAGGAGGCCGGCACCAACGCGCTGGACGACGCCGGGATCGCGTTCGAGGACGTCGAGCAGGCCCACGTCGGGTTCATGTTCGGCGAATCCACCTCCGGCCAGCGCGCGGTCTACGAGCTCGGCATGACCGGGATCCCGATCACGAACGTGAACAACAACTGCGCCACCGGGTCGACCGCGCTCTACCTGGCGGCGAACGCGATCCGCGGCGGCCTGGCCGACTGCACGCTCGCGCTGGGCTTTGAGAAGATGCGGCCCGGTTCGCTGAGCGCGGCGTACAAGGACCGCGAGTGGCCTCTGCAGAAGCACGTCCAGGCGCTGGCCGAGATGCGTGAGATCTCCTCTCCGCCCGCCCCGTGGATGTACGGTGTCGCCGGGCTGGAGCACAACGACAGGTACGGCTCCACGCCGGAGCACTTCGCGAAGGTCGCCGAGAAGAACCATCGGCACTCGGCGAACAACCCGTACGCGCAGTTCCGGGACGTCTACACGGTCGACGACATCAAGAACGCCAAGATGGTCTACGCCGAAGCGGGCCTGACCAGGCTGATGTGCTCGCCGACGTCCGACGGCTCCGGCGCCGCGGTGCTCGCCAGCGCGCGGTTCGTCGAGGACAACGACCTCGGTGACCGCGCGATCGAGATCGTCGGCCAGGCGATGGTCACCGACATGCGCTCGACCTTCGACACCGGCAGCGCGATCAACCTGGTCGGCACGGACATGAGCCGGAAGGCGGCGGAGAAGGTCTACGCCCGGTCCGGGCTCACCCCGGGAGACGTCGACGTGATCGAGCTGCACGACTGCTTCGCCCCGAACGAGCTGTTCACCTACGAGGCTCTCGGCCTGGCCAACGAGGGCGAGGCGCACAAGCTGATCGACGACAACGACACCACCTACGGCGGCCGCTGGGTGGTGAACCCGTCCGGCGGCCTCATCTCCAAGGGCCATCCCCTCGGCGCCACCGGCCTCGCCCAGTGCGCCGAGCTCACGTGGCAGCTGCGCGGCGAGGCCGGCGCCCGCCAGGTGGACGGCGCGGCCGTCGCCCTCCAGCACAACATCGGGCTCGGCGGCGCCGTCGTCGTGACCGCCTACCGGCCCGCCAACCGCCGGGGCGCGCTGTGATCCCGCCGGCGTTCGGAGACACCGAAGGCCAGCCGGTCGCCTGCTACGACGCCACGGCCGTGCCCCATTCCGCGTCGCGGATGCGCGAGGTGCCCTCCCTGATGGCGGACACCCTGGAAGAGATCCGGCGTGACTGCTTCGAGGCGCGGGCCGGGGACCCCGGAACGATCGTCGCGGTCCTGGTCACGCCCGTCCGGAGCGACGCGGACTACGGGCTGGTGTTCGTGGCCGCCGACGGGCCGCTCGGTGGATGTGGTGAGGCGAGCATGTTCGCCGCGATGCTCGTTCTCGGGTCTCGGCCTGAGGTGAGGCTTGAGACGGGCGCGGGCTTGATCACCGCTCGGCCTTCAGGTGAGGCCGGCATCGCGCTCACCATGCCTCCGGGGTCCCCCCGGATCGACGCCGCCGACGTCCGCTGCGAAGGCAGGCGGCTCCGGGTCCGTACCGTGGCGGCCGGGGGCAACGTCTTCGCCGCGGTCTCCGCGGCCGAGCTGGCGTTGGAGATCTCCGCCGCGGAGGCGCACGTCCTCATCGAGCGCGGCTCGGCTCTCCTCAGCGCCCTCCGCGCGGCCGCGCCGGGCCCGGCGCGGCCGAACATGCTCCTGCTCACCACGCCGGTGAGCTCCGCGCGCACGACGAGCGCGGTGATCTGGGGCGACGCGATCATGAACATGGGACCGTGCGGCACCGGCACGTGTGCGCGCTACATCCTGGCGGTCGAGGACGGCGACGTGGTCCCGGGCAGCCGCCTGGCGCACGTGAGCCCGTTCGACAACGCCTTCACGGCGAGCTCCGTCGACCTCGGCTCACCGGATGGACCGATCCAGATCGAGATCTCGGGCCGGGTGACCGTGACCGGATGAGGCGTCAGGGCGTCCGCCGGACGGGTTCGTCCGCTGAAGCCGACCGCAGGCCCAGCAGGGTCGCGATCTTGAGGCCGAGATGAAAGGCCAGCCGGTCCCCGCCGTTCGACAGCCGGGCACCCGTCAGCTCCTCGATGCGCTGGAGCCGGTAGTAGAGGGTGGTCCGGTGGACGAACAGCTGCTCGGCGGTCGCCGGGCCGTCGCCCGCGTTCTCAAGGTACGCCTCAAGCGTGTCGATCAGTTGCTTGCCCTTGGCGCCCGAGCTCAGGAGGTCGAGGAGCCCCCGCGGCACGCTGGAGGCGCTCAGCTCCTCCTCCGGGATCCGGGCGAGCACGCCGTACACGCCGAGCTGGTCGGCTCGCACGATCGTGCCCAGGCCGTCGACGAGGCGGGCGACCCGCGCCGCCCTTTCGGCATCGCGATGGGAGCGGCAGGCGTCCGCGAGATCGTCGACGACATCGCCGACCCCGATCAACGGGGCCGTGCCCGGCAGGTCGCGGACCAGGTCGGCGAGCAGGTCCTGGCAGAGGCCGTCCCGTGCGCGGCCGCCGATCAGCGGATCCCTGTCCGAGAGCACCAGGAGCCCGTGGTCGCGCCGGGCCAGGCCCAGGTGCCGCCGTTCGCTGAGTCTGCGACCGGTGCCGTCGAGCCGGGCCTCCAGCGCACCGCGCTCCTCGTCCGACATCGCTCTGCGGCCGGCGTGCAGGGAGACGACGAGGACGAACAGGGGCTCGTTCGGCACGAAGAGCTCGGCCTCCAGCAACTTCTCAGCCGCCGCGCGCCGCGCCGATGCCTCGGAGGCGAAGATCAGCTCGGTCGTCAGCTCCCTGGCCTGGGCCCGGTGCAGCTCACCGGCCAGCTGCTCGCGCTGCATGACCACCGCGAGGCTGTCGGCCGCGCCGAGTGCGGTGGCGAGCTCGACGTCGGAGAGGCCGGTCTCGCCTTCCAGGATCCACAGGAACCCGACCAGCTGCCCGTTCCGGCGGATCGGAAGGCACAAGCGCTGCTCGGTCCCGCCGATGCCCTCATTGAGCGGGGGACGCAAGGGCCCGCGAGCGTTGAACGCGCCGGCGGAGCGGAGCCACGCGGCCACCTCGGCGGGCAGGTCCTTTCGCAGGATCGTCCGCTGCCGGAGCAGGTCGATCGGTTCGTAGACGTGCGAGGAGAACGCGATCTGGTGCATCGTCGGGTCGTCGACGGACACGTTGCGCTTCAGGCTGTGGCCGAGAGCGTCGACCAGACGCTGGAGTTCGGACCCCATGGTCACCATGCTATCCGTGCCGCCTGGCGTCGAAGCTGGCACCAAGCTCCCCTCCGGCCGCCTCACGGGCCCGCTCAAGCCCCGGATCGGCCCTCGCCCCAGCCCGCGAGGTGGTCGGGGACGGGCATGTCCGCCGGCACGTAGTCGTCGGGCACCGGGGAACCGGCGACGACCCGGAGCGGGAGCTGACCTGCCCAGACCGGCCGTGACCGGTCGGCATCCGCGTCGTTGGCGTCGCCGGTGCGCACCTTTGCCGACGCCTCGGTGATCGGGACCGAGACGAGGAGCACCGATCGCAGCTCGGCGTCGGTGAGCGGACGAAGGAACGGCAGCCGGCCCGGCGCCCACTTGTCGATGAGCGCATGCATCCGGGGCCGCACCTCGTCCGGATCCTGGACGGCTCGTCCCTCCCCCATGACGACAGCGGACCGGTAGTTGACCGAGTTCTGGAGGACGCTGCGTCCCAGGACGAGCGAGTCGATCACCGTGGCCTCGACGCACACCGGGGCCCCCGCCGCGACCCTCGTCATCATGCGGTTCTTCCGCGCGCCATGGATCAGCAGCTCGTCACCGATCCTGACGTGCAAGGTCGGTAGGACGACCGGATTCCCGTCCTCGACGAAGGCCACGTGGCACAGCAGCGCATCGTCGAAGATCGAACGAATGAGATCCAGCTCATACGACCCGCGCGCGGGACGTCGCCGGACCTTGACCCGCTCACTGACCGGGGCGCTTCTCTGGGGCTTCGACGATCGTTCGGTCATGGAGTAGATACTTCCGGACCTGGGGTCGCGGCTCTAACGACGAGCGTCGGAAACTTCGGTGCGCCTCCTCGACACGCGACGCAGGCGCTCTAGGTCGGCGCCTCCTCGGGGCCCGATCGCCGGCGTAGCGCGATCGGGCCGGTCGGGACCGCGGAGCAGGCCAGCACCGCCCGCGAACCCGGCGGAAGGGCCGGGTCGACGAGGTAGGAGACTTCGCCCTGCACCAGGTCGAGCGCGCAAGTGCCGCAGGCGCCGGACCGGCAGGAGAAGGGCACCGGCACACCGTGTTGCTCGGCCAGCTCAAGGAGCGTTCCATCGGCGTCCGTCCAGGTCGCCGTCGTGCCTTCGGGAAGGTAGGTGACCGGGTGCGGGCCCGGGCTCGGCGCGGGTCGTCGGGTGGGCGGGTCGGTCGTCGGCGAGTGGAACGGGTCGGCGTGGATGCGGTTCGCGTCGACCCCGGCCGCCCGGAGGGCCCGGGTCACTGTGTCCACGAAGTCGGCCGAGCCGCAGACCAGTGCCTGTGCGTCGGCATGGCGGTCGCCGGGCAGGACGTCGATGACGTCGCGCGGGGTGGGACGTCGCGCGGGCGCGCTCGCCGGCCGGGTCTCGAAGAGCGTGGCCGTCCCGCCGGACCGTCGAACGTGTTCGACGACCTCGGGCCACAGCACCGCGCTCTTCTTTGCGGCGTCGACGTGCAGCACCGAGACCGGGCGGCGGTCGGCGGCCGCCGCCAGCTGCTGCAGCACCGCCGCCACGGGGGTGATGCCGACACCGGCGCTGATCAGGTACAGCGGCCGCTGCTCCCGGGAGAGCAACGGGGCTCCGAAGGGACCCGAGACGAGCAAGCGATCACCGCTGAGCAGCGACGCGAGGCGCTTCGACACCTCCCCGCGCAGCCGCACCGTGATCCGAAACCGGTCGTCCCGCCGGCCGGAGACGCTGTAGGCGCGCCAGGTCAGCCCGCCGTTCGCGGTGGGCAGGTGAACCCGGACGTGCTGGCCGGCCATCAGCGGTTGCCGGTAGGGGTCGCGGAGCCACAGGCTGACCGTCCGGGAGTCCTCGCGCGCCATCTCGACGACCTCGGCCTCCCGCGGCCAGGTCCGCGTCACCTCGCGGCGTTTCCGCAGCCCGTCGATGAGCCGGGCGGGTTCGGGCCGGCCGCCCACGACCGCCGTCGCGCCGACGCGGAGCCGGGCGGGTTCGATCAGGCGCGCGTACACGCCCAGGTGCGGGTAGCCGACGGCCCGGGCGAGCATGGAGGGGACCTCGACGTCCCGTTCCCCGGTGCTCGGGTTCGCGGACGTCGCGCGGCAGCGCTGGATGGGCCGGATCACCTCGACCTCGCAGTCGCCGAGCCGGATCCGCCGCCCCACCCAGGACAGCTCGGCGAACGCGGCCAGGCCGTCGAGATGGACGTTGGCGCGGAACCGCCGGGTGTCGAGCGCGCGGCCGGTGATTCGCTCCAGCGCACGCACCGAGGCCAGATTGAGCAGGGACAGCTCGGCGTCCGAGCAGTCCCACAGGCCCGACGCGGCGGCGTGGACGAGGCGCAGCCCGGGTTCCCCGAACCACCGGCGCAGGACGGCCTCCTGGTCTTCCGGCGGCTGGTCCGAACGCACCGGCGGCCCGTCCGGGTGGGCGCGGTGGCGGAGCTCGACCGCGCCGGGCCCGAGCATCGCCACCGTGACCTGCGTCATGTCCGGATCGCGCGCCACCTGCTTGAAGGCCGATCGCGGCCGCCATGTCGTCCGGGACGGCACGGGCTGGTCGCCGCGCGCGATCGCGAGTGAGCGGTCGTGCAGCGCGCCCGTGCCGGCCAGGACGTCGACCTCACCGACCGGCACGCCCACGGCGCCTTTGACCGGGTACACCCACAACGCGTCGATGAGTCCGGTCGACGCTTCCGCGGACACCAATGCCCGGGATCTCTGTGCGGTCATCGGGTCAAGGCCGGCCGAGCCGGTCGCGATAGACCGGCGTGCGCTTCTCACGGAGCGCGGCGACGGCTTCCTTGGCGTCGGGCTCGGCGGCGAGGCGCCCGGTCATCCGCTGCTCGAACTCGTAGCCGGCCTTCAGGTCCATGAACTCGACGGTGTTCATCGCCTCCTTGGCATGGCGCAGCGCGGCCAGGCTGTGCCGCGTCATCTTCCCGGTCAGGCCGAGCGCCGTTTCGAGCACTTCGTCGTCCGGGACGACCCGCAGCACGGACCCGAACCCGACGAGATCGGAGGCGGGCCACGGGTCGGCCGTGAAGTACATCGCGCGCACGATCGGCTGCGGGATCAGCCGGGCGAGGTGGGCGGCCCCACCCATCACGCCGACGCTCACCTCGGGCGTCCCGAAACGAGCGCTCTCACCGGCCACGACCACATCGCAGCTCGCGGCGATGGCCAGGCCGGTGCCGAGCGCCGCGCCCCGGACCGCGCCGACCACCGGGACCGGGCAGTCGTAGATCGACGCGAACGCGTCCCGGACCAGCCGCATGCGTCCCGCGGCGTTGGCCTCGGTCAGCGTGAGGAACTCCTCAAGCTCGTTCCCGCCGCAGAAGTGCTTGACGGCGCTGGTGAGCACGACCGCCTTCGCCCCGGGCAGTACTTCGTCGAACCGGCCGAAAAGGTCGCGGATCTCCTCGTACATGCTCAGGTTGACCGCGTTGACCGGTGGCTTGTTCATCGCCACGACGGTGGTCGCGCCGTGGTCCCGGACGGACAGGTACTGGTAGGTCATGCGTTCCTCTGCGGTCTTGATCATGTGGTCGGGCAGACGGGCAGCACGACGTGCGAGGGGTGCGACGCGTCCCGGTGGACGGTCTGGGTCGCCGCGATCGGGTCTCCCGGCGCGCCGCCCAGGTTGGTGTTCCGGTCGAACCGCGGGAAGTCGGCGGAGCTGATGTCGACGCGGATCCGATGGCCGGCCTTGAACCTGTTCGCGGTGACCCACATGTCGATCTCCAGCGGGTAGATCTCACCGGGCACGAGGGGTTCGGCGCCGCGATCGAGGTCGCGGTACCTCGTCCGCAGCACGCCGTTCTGGAGCTGGACGGCCCGTCCGTCCGGGCGGACATCGCTCAGCCGCACGGCGAAGTCGGTGTCCACCGCGGACGAGCTCGCGTAGAGGACCATCCGGAGTTCGCCCACGACGTCGACGTCGTGCTCCAAGGGCTCCGTGGTGTAGACGAGGACGTCGCTGCGCTGCTGGACCGCGCTGACGTCCACGCTTCCGGGCGGATAGACCCAGGAGACGATGCTGCCGCCCACGGTCGGGGTCGGGTCGAGCGGGTCGTAGACGTACTGGTCCGCGGCCTGCTCCTCCTGCGGGGCCGCGGCGCTCAGCGTCCCGTCGGCGCCCAGGTAGTACGGCGTGTCCTCGGCTTCAGGAAGCGGCCAGTCGTCCGCGCTGCGCCACTCGTTGGCGCTCATGAGGTAGTAGATGACGCGGGGCCAGTCGTCGAACGAGCCGTCCCGGACGGTCTGGTACCAGCGCAGCGTGAAGTCGACGTTGGACCAGTGGTTGTGCTGCAGCTCCGGGTGCTCCCCCATGCCTTCCTTGTATCCGGGCAGGTTGTGCGCGGACGGGGTGATGATGATCCGGGCCTGGGAGCGCAGCGGTTCGGGCGCGTGCTCGCGCAGGAGCTCCCAGGTGCCCAGCGCGTCGTTGAGGAACCAGTCGTACCAGCCGGTGCGCAGCAGCGGGATCGTCTGGAAGCCGGCGACCTGCCGGGCGGGGTCGACGGCGGGCAGCGTGTGCCGGTCGATCGAGATGCCCTGGCCGAAGAGGGGCCCGATCTGCTCGGCGTCGAGCATGGTGACGTGGGCCGACCCTGTGACGCCCCGGATGAAGTCGGCCCGTTCCGCGCACGTCAGCGAGCAGTAGTGCGCCCACAGCCATGCCTGCGCCTCGACCGGGGGCAGGCCCTTGAGCGCGGGGAACGTCTCCGCCAGGTCCGCCAGCAACGGGCTGACGAACGGCTCGTTGAACAGGCCCGTCGACAAGGTCTCGTCCAGGATCATGTGTTCGAGCTGCCAGAACGGTACTTCCGTCTTGTCCTCGCCGTGGCCGATCGTGCGCGCAAGGGCGTTGACGACCATGTGGTATGACACCGTCTTGACGCCGACTCCGATACCGCTGACCTCCGGAAGGATCGTGGTCATCTTCGGGTGTGTCGCCATCGGCCACTGCACCTGACCGACGTACGAGCCGCCGACGGAACCGATGAACCCGTCGCACCAGTCCTGGCCGCTGACCCATTCGACGAAGTCGTAGCCGTCCTGGGGCTCGAACATGTAGAAGTCGTGGTCCTCGGGTTCACTGTCACCGGTGCCGCGGAGGTCCTGCACCGCCACGACGTAGCCCCGGCGCACGAACGAGAGGAAGACCGCCACCAGCCGGTCGGAGTCGCGGCCGTAGGGAGTGCGCACCGCGATCACCGGCGCGGGCGGCTCCGGGGGCAGGTACAGATCGGTGGCGAGACGGACGCCGTCCCGCATCGTCACGAACACCGTCTCGATCGTGATGTCGGCCGCGGCGTACGCGGCCGGCGTGCGCGGCTCCCTGCTCATCAGGACGTGCTGGAGGTCGTCTGGCACGGTCATCTGGTCGGCCTTCCCATCACTTCACGGAGAACGCGCAACACGTTCTCGCCGAGCACCTTGCGAATGTCCGGCTCCTCGAACCCGCGGCGCACCATCACCTCGGTGATCTTCGGCAGGTCCGAGGGGCGGGAGATCTCGGCCGGCAGGTACGAGCGGCCGTAGGCCGCAGGAGCCCATCCGCCGATCCATCCGCCGAGCACGTTCTGGTAGTAGTCGTCGATGAAGTCCGGTCCCAGACCCACGTGGTCGATGCCGGCCACGTCGATGACGCGTTCGATGTGGTCGACGACGCGATCGGCCGACGGAGCGGCCGGGTCGATGAAGAACGGAATGGCGGCGGCGACCCCGATGACCCCGCCGAGCTCGGCGATGGCCTTGATCTGCTCATCGCCGAGGTTGCGGTGGACGTCGGTGATGCCCAGGCACGCCGAGTGCGTGGCCAGGAACGGGCGCGTCGCCAGGGACAGCACGTCCTCGACGCCGGCGATCCCGAGATGGCTGATGTCGAAGACGATGCCCAGCTCGTCCATCTCGCGGAGCGCGGTGATGCCCTCCGGGGTCAGGCGGCCGCGCGAGGTCGTGTCCAGGCCGCTGCCGTCTGCCAGGAAGGTGCGGCCGAAGTGCGCCATGGAGACCACCCGGACCCCCACCCGCGCCATGGTGCGCACCAGCGCGGGGTCCTGCCCGACGGCATGGGCGCCCTCAAGGGCGATGATCAGGGCGATGCGCCCGGACGCGGTGGCGGCGTCGACGTCGGCGCCGGTCAGGCACACCGCCACGTCCTCGCCGTGTTCGGCGGCCAGCTCATGGATCCGTTCGACCAGCAGCAGCGTCCGGCGCAGGGCCCCTTCGGACTGGAACTGCTCTTCGACGCAGATGGGCAGCACCTGCACGTCGACGCCCCCGGCACGCAGCTCCGGCAGCCAGAACTGGGCGAAATGGTCAGGTTGTTCCCGCCGGTCGAAGTGGTCCACCAGCAGGATCAGGTCGTTGTGCGTGTCGACCACGACAGCGTCACCGTGCAGTCGATGCGGATCGGTCATTCGTGCCGGCTCCTCTCGTTCGGGTTCGCCGGGCGGACGTCGTGGGCCGAAGCAGACTCAGGACGCCGAAGGACACTCAGGACAGGGACGCCGGGTCGCTGTTCCCGCCGCACACGATCACGGCGACGCGTTCGTACGCCTCGGGCACGTAGCCGCCGCCGACGAGCGCCGCGAGCGGTGCGGCGGCGCCCGGTTCGGCGCAGATCCTCAGCTCGTCCCACAGGCGTCGCCGCGCGTCGAGGATCGCCTCCCCCGGCACGACCACGACCTCGTCGATCGCGCGCCGAGCGATCTCCCACGCGATGGCGCCGATCCGGCTCGCGCCCAGCGCGTCGGCGGCGACACCGCCGACGCTGATCGTCACCCGCTCGCCCGCCGCGCGGGACGCGGCGAGCGTGGGCGAGCCCGACGCCTCGACGGCCACCACGCGCACGCGGCGGTCGAACCAGGCGGCTATCCCGCCGGCGAGGCCGCCGCCGCCGCACGCCACGAGCACCGTGTCGACGTCCGGGCACTGCTTCCCCAGCTCCAGTCCGACGGTGCCCTGGCCCGCGACGACCTCCATCTGGTCGTAGGCGTGCATGAGCAGCGCGCCGGTCTCGGCCGCTCGGTGCTCGCTCGCCACCACGGCCTCCGCGAAGTCACGGCCGGCCTGGTGCACGCGCGCGCCGTGGCGGCGCAGCTTCGCGATCTTGACCGCCGGGGCGGTCTCGGGAACGAACACCTCGACGGCATGGCCGAGCCGCTCGCCCACGTGGAGCAGCGCGAGAGCGGCGTTCCCGCCCGAGGCGATGACCAGGCCCGCGGAGGGCACGTCCTGGGTCAGGGCCCGGTTGAAGACTCCCCTGGGCTTGAACGACCCGGAGTGCTGGAGCAGCTCCAGCTTGAGCACCAGCGGCGCGCCGACGCCGAACGTCCCGGACGCCACCTCGACGAGCGGCGTCCTTCGCACGTGACCGCGGATCCGGTCCGCGGCGGCCGCGACATCGTCCGACGTGGGGACCGGGACATCGGTGACGCTCACTCCCCGGCCTCGCTCACAGCGATCGGGCGATGAGGTCCTTCATGACCTCGTTGGCCCCGCCGTAGATCTTCTGGGCGCGCGCGTCGGCGTACAGGCGGGAGACGAGGTACTCCCGCATGTAGCCGTACCCGCCGAAGAGCTGGAGGCATCGATCGGTGACGTCGCACTGGTTCTGGGTCAGCCACCACTTCGCCATCGACGCGGTCGCGGGATCGAGGGTGCCGGCGATGAACCTCTCGACGCAGTCGTCCACGAAGACCCGGGACGTCCGCACGATCGTCGCCAGCTCGGCGAGCTCGAACTTGACGTGCTGCATGGCGAACAGGGGCGCGCCGAAGACGTCACGGGCCTTCGCGTAGGCGATGGACTCCTCCAGCGCGCGTTCCATGGCGGCCACCGCGTTGACGCCGATGACCAGGCGCTCCCGGGGAAGGTCGCGCATCATCATCCCGAAGCCCGCGCCCTCCTCCCCCAGCAGGTTCTCCGCCGGCACCAGCACGTCGTCGAAGAACAGCTCCGAGGTGTCCTGGCCGTGCATGCCCAGCTTGTCGAGCACCCGCCCGCGCCGGAATCCCGGCGCGTCCGCCGTTTCCAGGACGAGCAGGGAGATCCCGTCGCGACCCGCCGCCGGGTCGGTCTTGGCGACGACGATGATGAGGTCGCATTGCGCGCCGTTGCTGATGAACGTCTTGGACCCGTTGAGCACGTAGTGGTCGCCGCTGCGCGTGGCACGTGTCCTGATGTTCTTGAGGTCGGTGCCGGCGCCGGGTTCGCTCATGCCGACCGCGCCGATGATCTCACCGGTCGCCATCCCGGGCAGCCAGCGCGCCTTCTGCTCCTCGGAGCCGTAGGCCACCAGGTAAGGGGCGACCACTCCGCTGTGCACCGGGTTGCCGAGCCCGGTGTCGCCGGAGCGCGCCTGCTCGCTGAACACGACGGCGTCGTGCGCGAACGTGCCGCCTCCCCCGCCGTACTCCTCGGGCACCTCGCAGCAGAGCAGTCCGAGCGCCCCGGCCTTGCGCCACACCTCCCGGTCCACGTACTTCTGCCGGTCGAAGCGGTCGAGGTGCGGGACGACCTCGGTCTGGAAGAAGTCGCGGGCGACTCCGCCCAGCACGACCCCCTCGTCATCGACCCAGCGCGGCCGTGCGGCGGTTGCGGTGCTCATCGATTCTCCTCCTGCCGAACGCATTCAGTTCACGGCCCGGTCGCGCTCGTCCCAGAAACGCGCTCGCAGTTGCTTCTTGTCGACCTTGCCCAGGAGCGTGAGCGGCAGGGCGTCCAGGAACTCCAGGCTCTTGGGGGCGTGCACCGGTCCCTTGAGTTCGCGGACGAGGGCGATGAGCTCCTCGGGCGTCACGGTCGCGCCCGGGGTCCTGACGACGAACGCCGTCACCGCCTCGCCCCACTTCGGGTCCGGAACCCCGATCACCGCCGCGGCCGCGACCTGCGGATGCGTCGCCACCGCGTCCTCGACCTCTCGCGGGTAGACGTTGAACCCGCCGGTGATCACCATGTCCTTCTTGCGATCGGTGAGGTACAGGTAGTTCTCCTCGTCCAGGTAACCGACGTCGCCGGTGTGCAGCCATCCGTTCCGCAGCGTCTCCGCGGTCAGCTCGGGCTGCTTCCAGTAGCCGTCCATGACCAGCGGGCCGCGGACGCAGACCTCGCCCCGCTCGCCGGTTCCGCAGGGCCGGTCCTCGTCGTCGAGGACGGCGACGTCCAGCATCGGATGCGGCTTTCCGCAGGAGGCGAGCAGCTTGGGCCGCCGCAGGTCGTGGTCCTCCTTGCTCAGGCACGTGACGGTGTTCGGCGCCTCGCTCTGCCCGAAGAACTGCACGAACACGGGCCCGAACACATCGAGGGCCTGTTCGAGCCGGTCGGGTGACATCGGCGCGGCGCCGTAGAGGATCGTCTGCAGGCTCGACAGGTCCGCGGGGTGCTCGGCGATGTGGTCGAGCAGCACGTAGATCATGCTCGGCACGAGGAAGGTCGCGGTGATCCGGTGCCTCTGGACGGTCTCGCAGAACTCCGCGGGGTCGAAGCCCTGGGTGAGCACGACGCTTCCGCCCTGATGGAACACCGGTGGCACGATGCCCGCCAGCGCATGGGTCAACGGCGTCGAGCCCAGGAACCGGAGCTCGGCGGGGAGCTGCCAATGCGCCACGCTGAGGTAGAGGTGCGCGACCAGTGAACGATGAGGGAGCATCACGCCCTTGGGCCGGCCGGTGGTCCCGCCGGTGTATCCGAGCAGCCCGATGTCGGACTCGCTCGCCAGTGCGGGGATGGGCTCGTCCGTGTCGGGGCCCGCCAGGACGTCGGACGGCGATCCGCCGCCGATGTGAAGCACCCGCGGGCCCGCGTCCAGCTCGGCCGCGAGAGCCGCACCGTGCTCGGCGTACCGCGACCCGTCGGCGACGATCGTCGTGATGTCGGCGTCGGCGCAGACGGTGACGTGGTCCGCCAAGGAGCCCATCGGATGCAGCGGGGTGTACCGCGCGCCCAGCGACATCGCGGCGATCAGCGTGGCGAACGCCTCGGGCCGGTTGGGGGCGAGCATGGCCACGCCGTCCCCCGACCTCACCCCGGCGTCCCGCATGGCGAACGCGATCCGCGCGATCAGCCGGCGCAGCTGCTCGTACGACAGGTCACCGGCCGGGGTGATGAACGCGACGCGATCGGGATGGTTCTGGAGCGAGCGCGAGACCATGTCGGCGAAGGTCGGTCGGCGGTAGAGGTCTGTCATAGGGGCCATCACTTCTCCTGTCGGGCCCGACGCTTGATTCGCCGCAACTCGGCTTCGAATCCGTCGAGCAGGCTCCTGAGCCCGTACATGAACTGCGCCTCCGGGTCCGTGGTGAGCACTTCGCCCAGGCGGCGCAGCGGCGAGTCCGCCGGTGTGTCCTCGTGCACGAACGTGTCGTCCACCTGGTGGGCGAACTCCTCGGCGCCGCTGCGGAACCGCGAGATCTCCCAGGCCATGGCGCCGAGGAGGTAGTTGCGCAGCGCCATGAACCCGCGGATCGACGAGGCGTCGTCGAATCCGGCCTGGTGCAGCAGGCCGATGATGTCGAGCCCGACGGCGGCCGCGCCCGGCCCGCGGACGGAGTTCTCCAGGTGGATCTCAATGAGGGCCGGGTGCCGCAACGCGTTGAGCCGGGAGGCCAGCGCGAACTCCTCAAGGCGCACCCGCCAGGGCCGTCCGTCGTCGGCGATGCGCGGCGACTCGGACAGCGCGAGATCGACGACGGCGTCCAGCAGTTCCTGCTTGTCGCTCAGGTGCCGGTAGAGCGACATCGGACTGCCGCCCAGCGCCTGGGCCACGCGGGCCATCGTGACGCCGCTGAGACCGTCGCGATCGGCGATCTCAAGCGCGGCGGCCACCACCGTCTCCCGGTCGAGCGCGCCGCGCGGCAACCGTTCCGATTTCCGCACCTTCGGTTCTGACGTCAAGGCGTGTCCCCTGTTCGCTCAGGCGTGGGCGGCGCTCTTGCGCAGCCTTGCGTACGAGCATAGTGTATGTCCATACCCAGGGAGCGATTCGGACGGGAAAAGTCTGCGTCATCCGTCGATACAGGGTGAGCGCGCCCGCGAACCCCCTCGCATTGGACGACCGATTTTCCCTCCGTGCCTCCTCGACACGAACGCTGAAGGAGCACCTTGCCCATGACCTCCGGCCTCTGGCTCCACGGCGCCACTCTCGTCACCGCGACCGGGCGCGATCCCGAAGCCGCCGGACTTCTCATCGAAGCCGGGAGGATCGCCCAGATCGGGGGGTCCGCCCCGCCGGGCGCCGAAGTCGTCGACTGCACCGGCCTCACCGTGACTCCCGGCCTGATCGACGCACACGTTCACATGGGCCTGGCCAGCGAGCTGGAGGCGAGCGTCGGGTACGGCATCTCCGTCGCGGAGCTCGCCGCCGACATGTTCTCCAATTGCGGCCAGACCCTGCGCGCCGGTTTCACCACGGTGCGGGACTGCGGGGGCATCGACGCCGGCCTCGCCCGCGTCGTCGCATCGGGCAAGGTCCCCGGGCCCCGGATCGTCCAGTGCGGCCCCATCCATTGCCAGACCGGAGGGCACGGCCATTACGCCTCCGAATGGGAGCCCTCCGAATTGTGGCGCGGCCGGGTGGTTCCCGGCCTGCGGACACTGGCGACGATCTCGGACGGTCCCGAGGAGATGCGAAAGAGCGTCCGCGAATCCTTCCGGGGCGGTGCCGAGTTCCTCAAGCTGTGCGTCACCGGCGGCGTCATCTCCCACCACGACAAGCTCACCGACACCCAGTTCAGCACCGCGGAGATCGCGGTGGCCGTCGCCGAGGCCGCGGCCCGGGGCACCTACGTCACCGTCCACGCCCACAACGTCGAAGGCATCCGCAACGCCGTCCTGGCCGGCGTGCGGTGCGTGGAACACGGCACCGGCATCGACGAGGAGACGGCCGCGCTCATGGCCGACCGCCAGGTCACCCTCGTCCCCACGCTCACGGCCGTCGAGGCGGTGATCCGGAACGTCGGCGGGCTCGGCCTGCCCGCCCATTTCGCCGAGCGAGCGGAGCAGGTCCGCGACGCGATGATCGACGGATTGCTCGCCGCCAAGGCCGCCAGCGTCCGCGTCGGGCTCGGATCGGACCTCATCGGGCCCGACCAGAGCCGCCGGGGCGAGGAACTGACCCTGCGGTCGGCGGCCGAGTCGCCCATGGAGGCCCTGATCGCGGCCACGCGGGTCAACGCCGGCCTCCTCGGACTCGACGGCGAGATCGGCACCCTTGAGGTCGGGAAGCAGGCGGACCTGGTCGCGTTCGCGCAGAACCCCCTGGACGACCCCGCCCTGTTCGCCGAGCCCGGCAACGTCGTGCTCGTCCTGCAGAACGGCGTGGTCGCGAAGGACGAGCGAACGTCCTGATTCCCGCGCCGCTCATCAGCACCAAGCAGCGCGTGGAACATCGGCAGCGGGAACCGCCCGGCTCGATCGCTGATCGAGCCGGGCGGTTCGTGGTGCGCGGGGGTCAGCCGCAGACCGCCTCCATCACGCGCAGGAAGTTCCCGCCGAGGACCTTGGCGATGTCCTCGTCCGGCCAGCCGCGCCCGACGAGGCCGCGGGTGACGTTCGGGAAGTCCCGGTAGTCGTCGAACCCGATCAGCCCCTGCGTCGCGACCAGGCCGTCCTCGGGCCGGAAGCCGGTCTCGGCGAAGATCGGCTGGACGAGGTCGCTGAGCATCCACTCGGGCAGCTGCAAGGGCCAGTCGGTGCCGATCCCGACGTGGTCGACGCCGGCCACCTCGGCGACGTACTCGATGTGGTCGAGCATCGAGTCGAGGGTGACCGACGATCCCGGGGCGAGGAAGAAGGGAACGGCCACCACGCCGATGAAGCCGCCCGTGCCGGCGATCGCGCGCAGCTCCTCGTCGCTCTTGCCGCGCGCGTGCGCGAACACGCCCTGTGCCGCGGTGTGCGAGGCGACGACCGGCTTCTCCGACACCTCGCAGGCGTCGAGCGTGGTCTGCCGGCCGACGTGGCCCGTGTCGACGATCACGCCGAGTCCGTTCATGAACTTGACGCTCGCGACGCCGAACGACGACAGGCCGGCGTCGGTGCGCTCGGTGCAGCCGGCCCCGACCTTGGTCAAGTTGTTGTAGGTGAGCTGGCACATCCGCAAGCCGTGGTCGTGCGCGAAGAGCAGCACGTCCAGATCACGCCACGGACCCAGCATGACCTGGCTGCTGACCAGGCCGGCGTGGGTTCCGGTCTCGTGCGCGCGGCGGATGTCGGCGGCGGTCAGGGCCTTGGTCAGCCACGGGAAGCAGTCGAACTGCTTCTGCATGAACCCGAAGCTGCGCTTCCAGGCGTCGTGGTCGTCCACCAGTTCCACCTGACGGTTGCCGCAGGTGATGCCGCTCGCGTCCCAATGGTCCTTCACCGCGTCCAGCCGGCCCTCGAACGCCCGGCGGACGGGCAGCATCAGCCCGTCGGTGAAGGTGCCCAGCTTGTCGCCCTCTCGCGCCTCCAGGGCCGAGCGCAGCTCCTTGTGCATCTCCTCGTCGAACGCCCGGTATCCGACCGGGCCCTGAAACAGCGCATCGACGATGATGCTCTCGCGATGCAGCCGTGCGGCACGCTCCTCCTGCGCCTCGTCCAAGCCGAAGTCGAACGTGCCGAACTCTTCCGTCATCAAGACCCTCCGAAGCCTTCATCGGTGTTAGTGGTCGCCTGTCCGAGGAACGAGGTGGTCCAGGATGAACAGGAATTCCGCGTGTCCGGATCCGTCGTCCCCGACGCCGTAGCCGAAGGGCGGTTGATCGGGGTGGTCGGCCAGGGCCAGGCCCTGTTCGCCGATCGGCCGCAACCGGAGCGGGGGCGGCTCCGCACGGTTGCGGCCGAGCACCGGGTCGGTGAACTTGGCCCGGTAGTTGAGTGCGTCGCCGTCGCCCGTGACGGTGAGGTCGCAGCCCCAGCAGACGTAGTGGCCGTGGTATCGGCTCGGCTCCGGCTCCGGACCGGAAAGGTCGGGCGCCAGCGGTGCGGGCAGACCGAACCGGTCCTGCAACACGACCTTGGCGAGTTCGTAGTGCAAGGCCATCGAGCCCGGGCCGCCGTTCGCGAAGGCGACATAGGCGGCGCCGCTGTCGGGGACGACGCCGACCATCGCCGCGCCGCCGTAGGAACCCCCGCTGTGGGTGAGCACGACACGATCGCCGTACTGCTTGCGGAGCCAGCTCAGGCCGACCGAGCCCGTCTCCGGCACCGGGAAGTCGAGGTGGTGGGCGGCCATCCGGTCGACGGACTCGGCGCTGAGCACGCGCTTGGCCGAGGTGAGGGTCGGCAGGTGGCTCTGCACGAAGGTCAGCGTGTCCTGCACCGAGGTGATGAGCGTCGTGCCCGCCGGCCCCAGGCATTCGGGCATCATGAACAGCTCGCTCGGCGTCATTCGGCCGTCCACCGGCCTATGGCCGATCGCCATCCGGTGCAGGATGGCCTCCTTGGCCGTGAACATGCTGCGTTCCAGCCCCAGCGGCGCGAACAGCCGTTGCCGCATCGCGGTGGAGAAGCCCTCACCGGTGACGACCTCGATGAGCCGGCCGGCGAGCACGAAGCCGGCGTTGCTGTAGGAGAAGTACTCCCCCGGCGCGAACAGCTGGCCGACGTCGCGCAGCAGCGGCATCCAGTTCGCGATCGCCGCGTCGCCGTCCCCGACGTCGGCGATCAGGTCCGCCGCGTCGATTCCGGTCGAGTGGGTGACGAGGTGCCGCACGACCAGCGCGTCCGCGGCCTGCGGATCTCCCAGGACGAGATCCGGCAGGTAGCGCTTCACCGGCGCGTCGAGGTCGACCAGCCCCTGCTCGACGAGGGTCATGAGCAGCGTCGTGGTCCAGACCTTGGTGATCGAGCCGGTCAGGAACAGGGTGTCCGGCGTCATCTCGACGCCGCTGTTCAGGTTCGCGACGCCGGCGGCCGCGGTCTCGATCCGGCCGTCCTCAAGGACGCCTGCCACGGCGCCGGGGATGCCGAATCGGGCGACCAGTTCCTGGAGCGTCTCCTGGAGTTCGGTCATGTGAGGTCTCCCGTCAGCCGAGGCACGATCGGACCGCGTCGGCAAGGTCGAAGGCCCGCCGTTCGCCGGGCCGGAAGGAAAAGAGGTTCGTGACGTAGCCGAAGCCGACCTCGGCATCGGGGTCGCCGAAGGCGATCGATCCGCCGGAGCCCGGGTGGCCGAACGACCTCGGCCCCGCCAAGGGCATCGGCGGGCAGGCCCGCCAGAACCCGAGGGACATGTAGAAGGAACGGTTGGCCGGGATGTCCAGGTCGGCGGGCAGTCCGTGCATCCGGGTCCGGTCGGTCTGGACCTCGATGGCCCGCTCGACGGTGGCCGGACCCAGCAGCCGGACGCCGTCGACCTCGCTCACCGTGGCGGCGTACATGCGGGCCAGCGACCGCGCGTCCGTGAGCATGTTCGCGGCCGGGAACTCGGCGGCGCGGTAGGCGCGCCCGTGCATGAACTCGGAGGCGTTGTCAAAGGCACCGCCGAGCGAGCCGGCGCGGGCCTGGATCGAACCCTCGCCCCAGATGGCGGTGATCCACCTGGTGACCGTGTCGGCGTCGAGCCCGGTGGTCTCGATCATCCCGGCGATCATGTTCTCCATGGTGGGCGGAGCGTCGAAGTCGATCCGCGCCACCTTCCCTTCTTCTTCCTCGGGCAGCCCGATGTAGGCGTTCAGCCCGAGCGGACCGGCCACCTCGTCGCGGAAGAAGGTCCCGAGCGACTTGCCGGAGATGCGGCGCACGACCTCGCCGACCAGGTACCCGTAGGTGAGGGCGTGGTAGACGTGCTCGGTTCCGGGCTCCCACTCCGGCCGCTGCGCCTCCAGCGCACGGAGCACCGGTTCTCCGGCGCACGCCTCCTCGAACGTGAACCGGCCGTCGACGACCGGCAGGCCGGCCTGGTGCGAGAGCAGCCAGCGCACCGGGATCCGGTCCTTGCCGCCGGCTCCGAACTCGGGCCAGTACTTGACGACCGGGGCGTCCAGGTCCAGCTCACCGCGCTCCACCAGCATGTGCGCGCAGATCGCGGTCGCGCCCTTCGTCGTGGACGCGGGCAGGGAGATGGTGTCCTTCTTCCAGGGCCGCTTGGTCTCGCTGTCGGCGAGCCCGCCCCAGAGGTCCACGACTGGACGGCCGCCGACGTAGACGCAGCACGACGCGCCCACCTCGCCGGGGCTCCCCTCGAAGTTCGCGTGGAAGGCATCCGCGACCTTGCCCCAGCCGTCCTCGACTTGCCCGTTCATTGCTGCCCCGCTCTTCGTGTTCATGCTGTCGTCCCGCCTTCTTGAGTACCGTTCGGGAAGTTCGATTTCCGTTCGGAGAGTTCGGCCGCCGCACTCGGGCCGAGTGACCCCGGCCCGAGTGGCAGGCGCTACTTGATCGGCTCTGGCGAGGTCGCGTACTTGAAGCACTTGCAGCCGGTGTCGAAGGTGGACACGGCGGTCAGCTCCATGCCGTCGTGCCGGTCCGGCCCGAACTTGGTGGCACCGTTCAGGGTGAGGGCGCTGACGAAGCCCGTCCCGATCGTCTCGATCCCGGCCACGAGCTTCTCGGTCCCGCCCAGTCCGCCGCTCTTGGTCAGACCCTGCTGCAGCAGCCGCACAGCGTCGCACGCCTGGAAGACGGTGATCTGGTCGGAGGTCTTCTGGACCGCCAGGCCGGCGGTGCGTGCGTCCGCCAGGCAGCCGTCGCGCACTGCGGCCTGCGCCGCGGGCGGCGCCGGCGGCTCGGTCACGTCGATGCCGGGGAAGCCGCCGAAACCGCGCATGCTGGTCAGCTGCTCGGCCGGGAAGATCTTCATGTTGTCGGCGCCGCCCTGGGAGTGGAAGAGCAGGTACTGCGGCGACCACTTCTGCGCGTGCGCACCCTGCGCGAAGTAGTAGATGAGCCCGTTCTCGTACAGCGTCAGGAACATGACGCTGTCGACGTTCTGGGACTTGAACTTCAGCGCGAGCGACTGGATCATGGCGAGGTTCGGCCCGTTGTCGGCGTACCCGTGGGCGCACTTGAGCTCCGCCTTGACGAGGGCGATGCCGCCCTTGTCGGCGATGGGCTTGAGGGTCTTGTCGTAGGCGCGCTCGTTGTAGGGGCAGTCCTCGATGACGACGCCGATCCTGCTGCCGGAGCGAAGGTACTTGGCCGCGATGGCCTTGTTCATGATGCTCTCGACGCGGCGGGTCGCGCTCACCGCGTTGACCGCGATCACGCCGGGGCCGTCCTTGAGCGACTTGTCGTCACCGACGGGCGATCCGGTCTGGCCCATGTACAGGGTCGGAACGCCCGCCTTCGTGAGGCAGTTGTTGAAGCTCTCGTTGTAGATGATGCCGTCGTAGACCACGGCCTGGACGTTGTTGTCCTTCGTGAACCGCTGGCAGATCCCCTCGAACGTCGTGTCGTGGTTGGGGGCGCTGAAATCGACGGCCTCGTCGACGACCTTGATCTTCCGTCCGTTGATGCCGCCGCCGGCATTGATCTTGTCGAACATGGCATGGGCCGCGTCACGGTACGGGCTCACGGTCCCGACGCCGTTCCGCGCGGTCTCGGCGCGGGTGTCGGTGATCAGCATCCCGATCTCGATCGGACCGGAGGTCGTCAGCTTGAAGTCCGAACCGCCGGCCTTGGGTTCTTTGCCGCTGCCCCCGCTGCCGCCGCCGCAAGCGGCCAGGACGGCAGCGCCACAGACCGCGAGAACGGTCTTCCGAATACGCATCATCGATCCTGACTCCCTCAATCTCAGCACCGGCGGGTCATCGCCGCGCTGTCCAACCTCGTGTGACCGCCCGGGGCCGCCGGCGAGGTGCTGAGCGCGATCACGTATGGGCATACACTATGGAGATACGCCACGGGTGGCAAGGCCCGCTCGGCGATTTCCGCGAAAGTGGTCAGCGCCGGCCGACCACCCGTCTGGCCAGCTCCTTCAGTCCGCCGACCGCGTTGCCGCCGCCGCCGTGGAACGAGAGCGAGTACCAAGTGTCGCGTTCCAACACCTGCAGCTCACTGACGGAGGCGAAGGCTTCGTCGCCGAGCTTGACGGCCTTGGCGTTCGGGTACGCGAGCTTGGTCTGCTTGAACAGCTCGGCCACACTCGCGCCGTTGCTCTTGAACGCGCCGGCCAGGCGGCCCTGGCTCAGCACGGTGATCGAGAAGGTCGCACCCGACGCGGCGCCCGTGCTCGTCCAGACGCACTGGTCCGCCCCGGAGTCCTCCTGGTGGGCCGGCTTGCCGTCGCCGAACGGCCTACCGAACGACGCCTCCAGGTCGCGGGGCGTCAGCAGCTTGCAGACGTCCACCCCCGCGTCCGCGCTCTTGGCGCCGGGCGACGCGGACGGAGTGCCCTTCGCATCCTCGCCCCCGCCCTCATCGCCCCCGCCGTCATCGCCGCAGCCGGTGACAGCGAGCGCGAGGACCAGCAGAGACCCGGAAAGACCAGCGAGGATCCTCATGGGCGGACCTCCCTTATGACGTATGCTTGTACACTATGCTGATACGCCTACGGTGACGCAAGGCTTTTCGGCAACCCGCGGAAGCGAGCAGCGCCGAGTCAGGAGGAGACAGTGGATTCCCTCTCAGGCCGCACGGCCTTCGTCACCGGCGGAGCGCGCGGCATCGGGCTGGCCATTGCCCGCTCGCTCGCCGACCGCGGTGTCTCCGTCGCGGTGGCCGACCTCGACGATCCCGCCCTGAAACGAGCCGAGGACGAACTGTCGGCGGCGACGAACGCCCGGTCCTACAAGCTCGACGTCCGCGATCGGCAACGGTACGTCGACGTCGCGGACACCGTGGAGGCGGAGCTCGGCCCGGTGAGCATCGTCGTCAACAACGCCGGCATCCTCGATTCCGTCTCGCCGTCGCGTATGGACCACACCCTGTGGGACTACGTCATGGGAGTCAACGCGAACGGCGTCTACAACGGCCTCCAGGCATTCGTGCCGCGCATGATCGAGCGCGGGCTCGGCGGGCACATCGTCAACACCGCCTCGGCCGCCGGCCTCTTCGTCGACGGTGAGTCACTTCTCTACAGGTCAGGCTTCCTCTACCACGCGTCGAAGTTCGCGGTGGTCGGCCTGAGCGAATCCCTGCGCGTGGAACTGGCCCACCACGGGATCGGCGTGAGCGTCCTGTGCCCCGGACCAGTGGCCACCGACGGGGTGGACAACGCCCGGCGCCTCCGTCCGGCGGACGCGCCGAAGCGCTCCGCCAAGATCGAGACGATCCTGGACGTCGCACAGAACCTGGTGCACGACCAGGGCGTCCAACCATCGGTCGTGGGCGAACTCGTCGTCGACGCGATCATCCACGACCGTCCCTACATCCTCACGGCTCCCGACAACGCCGCCCCGATCCGGGCCCGGATGGAAGCGCTGCTCAACGCCGTCCCCAAAGCCCGGGTCGAGTAAGCCGGGCTGAGCGTCACAAGTCCGTCATCGCGCCGACGAGCCGTCTTGAGCGAGGGCTACTGGTCCCGCTGGACCCAGGGCGATGGCGTAAGGGGTCGGCGCAGCCGCCGCTCCAGGAACTCCTGGACTCCACGGCAGGACCTGCTCCACTCGGACCTCCAGCCGCCGGCCGGCGAAGAAGTCGTAGGCGTAGGCGAACCGCTCGCCCCACCCGCATCTGGAACACGGCGTCGGCATCTGGCCCGTCCGAGTATCCACGCCGCCGATTCTGGCGCTCGTTGGAGCTGGGGTGTCAGATGAGCACACCGTTGATCCCCAATTCGTTGACGGTTCCCTGACTGTCTCCGGACGAGGGAGCCAGCTTGTTGGCGAGTTCGCTCGCCAGGGAGTCGACGAGGGGCTCGTAGCGTCCGGCGGTTTGGCGAGTGGGCCAGATTACGACGCAGACGCCTTCGGTGTAGTGGGGTTCGTAGCCTTCGGTGTCGGGCAAGGTGGTGTAGCCGAACTGCTGGTGGAATTTCTCCTGGCCGTCCTTGGTGCCCGACAGTCCGATGACCGCATTGGCGCCCTGGACGCGGGCCAAGGCCAGATAGGCCGCCTGCGCCAAAGCTCCGTAACCTTGCCCGCGGACATGCTCGTCAGAGACCAGACGGCTGGCTTCCCAGATCCCCTCCGGTAGGCCAAGGACGCCCTTGGGTTCGCCCAGAGACCGGGTGATTTTGGTAAAGGTCTCTGCTCCCAGGTAGTCGCGGGTTTGGAACTGGCCGATGAGCTGGGGTGGACACAGTCGGGCATAGGCGGCCGGGCGACCGGTGGGGTCGTCGACGGTGATGTGCCAGGCGCCGAAGTCGAGGTCCTGCGGATCCCAGAATCGCCCGGTACTATCACGGAAATCGGGCCGGCGCCCCTTGGCGTACAGCACCCGGGCACGAAAGGCCCGAACCGTTTCCAGTGGCTCACTGGTTAAGGCTGTTGCGGCCAGGTGCCACACGGCCACCGCCCGTCCGTGGTGCCGGAGCAGAAGCGCTGTGTCGGGGTGATGGCTGCGAGTGGTCACGGCCGCGCGACCGTCTGAAGGTCGTTCTGGGCCAGGCGTAGACACTCGCCCATGAAGCCGGCGTAGTTGAGGATCGACCGGCCGCCATGCTCCACCAGCGTGGCCAACTGGTCGGGGTAGAGGGCCAGAACCTCGCCGAGCTGGCGTCGGTTGAAGGCGGTGTGCCCGACATCGAGCTCGACGTGCTCGGCAAGGAAGTAGTACCCGGCGTGCGGGTCATCGCCCAGGATCTTTCGGGCATTGGCGACCAGATCGATCGCCATCGTGGTGGACAGCCGCTCCATCTCGTATGAGGCCGATGCCATGTAGTACGGGTGCTCACCGGCGATGATGTCCTCGAACTGCGCGTTGTAGGTGCCGGCGTCGTCCAGCGGGGTGCCCAGGATCGTCTCGGTGTCCAGCACCGCGCCACTCAAGCCGGCGATGCGTCCGGTCAGGGCTCGCGCGTCGGCGATCATCATTTGGTCGTGGCCGTGCTCTCCGCGGGCATGTCCGACGAACCCACGGCCGATGCGTGTCAGCCCGAGCTCCTCACATCGTCGGCCGGCGGTCGCCAGCCACCGTTCCACGTCCCGGGTCACCTGGGGACCGTGCAGGCTGTAGCGGTACAGCCACTGAGCGAACAGATGGGGCGGAACGTCTGGATCAGTGAGCGTGGACACCGCCCAGTGCTCGGCGAACGCCGTACGAGCCGCCTCGATCTGTTCCTCGTAGCGCTCCAGCAGCTCATTCCCGGAGGTCTGTCCGTCGCGGGCGTGCTGCTGGTAGTCGACGCTTTCCGGGGCGCCTGCCGATTTCTTGCTCTCATCCAGCAAGCCCATCTCGTCCTCCTCTGTAATCTCGATGCACTGCAGCACAAGCCGACGATCACCGGCTGCGCGCTTGTCGGCACGTCCTATTTCCGGTAGTCCCCAGAACCTTCCGCAGGCAGACACCGCCCAGCCGCTCAAGGTGTCGCGCTTTGAGAAGGTGTCGCGCTCTTCCGTTCCCCGAGGCAAACCTCTTGCGGGCGCAGAGGGAGTGCTCGGTTCCATCGCCTCCCTGGAGCCGGGGCGTCTACGTCACACCCCACCTGCTCGCCCGCTACGGCTCTCTTACCCACCTTGCCAACGCGACGGACCGCTGGCCCCGTTCGCCGTGACCTGATCGCCCGGCATTGGGACGACGTTCCGCGCGTGGTGGTGGCGATCTACACCGGCCTGGTCCGCGCCAAGATGCCCTTTAGTAGTCGTCCGACCTGGTGGCCGACGGTGGTACCTCGACGACGAAGAACAGGAAGCAGGGTTTGGTCGAAAGGCCGTGGAACTCGTCGGGGAACAGTTCACGGGCGGCCGGATCGGGCTGCGGCTCGCTGATGGCGCAAAGGCGGAAACCGGCGGCGGTGAAGGCATCGGTCATCGCGTGGAGCGGCTTGCGCCAGAACCTCATCGGGACGAACTGCCCATTGAATGACCAGTCGAAGTCATAGCTGGTGGTCGCAAAGTAGTCGGGCCGAGGCTCCTGAATGGTGTAGGCGACGACAGGGTGGTCCACCGACGCGATCAGCCGACCGCCGGGCCTGAGCACTCGCCGCAACTCGGCCAGCGTCGGCTCCCAATCTTCCAGGTAGTGCAGCACCAGCGACGCGACCACGTCGTCGAACGCACCGTCGTCGAACGGCAGGCGGTCGTTCAGGTCGACCACGTGCAGGTCTGCGTCGTCACCGAGTCGCCGCCTCGCCAACGCCAGCATCCCGGCGCTGGCGTCGATGCCGGTGACGACCGCACCGTGGTCGCGCAGTTCAGCCGACAGGGCGCCCGAGCCGCAACCGGCGTCCAGGATCCGACGGCCGGCCACGTCTCCGGCGAGGGCCAGCATCGCGGGCCGCTCGTAGTACGCGTTCACGAGGCTGTTCTCGTTCTCCACCGAGTACGCCTCGGCGAAACCGTCGTAGTCGTTCACCGGGCCTCGATCTGCAGACTGGGCGAAGCTCTCGGATGCTGCGGTCACGTGTTCCATCGCCGCAGCCTAGGCGGTGTCTGATAAATGATCGTGTTGCGGGTGCTGGTCCGGTTGGATGATCGTCTGTGGTGCGTGGTGGTGAGTTGACTGATCGGGCGTGGGCGCAGCTTGAGCCGTTGCTACCCGCTGCCGG
>NZ_SMKU01000470.1 GCF_004349215.1 Actinomadura rubrisoli
CGCTCCCCGCCCTCCTCACGCCGCCCGCTCCCCTCGCGGTGCCTGGCCTCCTCGCGGCGTCCGGTCGCTTCGCCGGTCGCTTCCGCCGTTCTGGCGTGCCTGGGCGCCCCGCGAGCGGCTCGCCGGTCCCTCAGCAACCGCACCGCGACGGCGAGTGCGGCGGCCAGTGCGATGAGGCTCAGCACCCCCGCCAGGTTGCGGCCGTAGGGCAGCGGCAGCCGGGACGGGACGTCCGCCCGGCGGCCGTACCCCAGGACCAGCGGCAGCGCGACCGCCGTCACACAGCCCGCGACGACCAGCGCGCCCCGCACCGTGCGCCGGTACCAGGCGGGCAGCCGCCCGGTCAGCAGCCCGGCCACCAGCACCGCCGGGACCAGGACGGCGTCGTGCAGCACCGCCGCGCCGGCGAACCACAGAGCCCACCCGGCCGCGTCCACGTGCAGGACGATGCCGCGCAGCCCCACCGCGACCAGCGCCAGGCCCGCCGCGTACATCGCGATCCGGCCCTTCACGCGACCACCAGCCGGTGCACCCACTTGGTCTGCATGACCCCCGGCCGGTCGGGCGCGATCAGGCGGCAGGGGTAGCCGTGGTCGAGGTCGAGGGGCTCGCCGTTCAGGTCCAGGGCGAGCAGCGTGAGCGGATCGTGCCAGTGCTCGGGCGACACCTGCGAGGTGCGGTAGAGCCCGCCGCGCTCCAGCGACTCCACGCGGACTCGGGCGTCGCCGGTGACCCCCGCCAGGCGCAGCACGTCCCGCAGCCGCACGCCGTCCCAGCTCGCCCCCGCGCTCCATCCCTCCACGCAGGTGATCGGCAGCCGCACCCGGTGGGACGGCAGCGCCCGCAGCTGCGCCAGCGACAGCGTCACCTCGCGCTCCACGCGCCCGGTCACCGTCAGCCGCCAGCCCGGGTCGCGGGCGGCCCCGGCGACGCCCGCCCCGGCCGCCGACTTGTTCACCGGCAGCCCCTGCGACCCCACGCCCGGACGGCGCGGCGCCAGCACCGCCAGCCGCGCCAGCGGCGAGAACGCCTCCCCCACCGTGGTGAGCACGACGGCGCCGCTCGCGGCCGCCACCGTGAACAGGAACGCGCGCCGCTCCACCGCGTCCTGCGGCCGGGTCATCACCGTCCGGCGCACCTTCGGCCACTCGTTCGCGACGTGGATCAGCAGGGCGCCGACCAGGATGTAGGACGTCCAGTAGTGCGCGGTCGTGAAGAAGAACGGGAACGGATACCAGTAGGAGATGTTCAGCACCCCGGTCACCAGCTGGAACAGCGCGCCGCCGACCAGCACGAACACCAGCAGCCGCCGCACCCCGTGCGCGGCCGACCGGGCGGGCGGCCAGCGCAGCAGCCTGGGGTAGACCGTCCACAGCTTGGCCAGCAGCAGCGGCACCGTCGCCAGCCCGCCGATCACGTGCACGCCCTGCGTGACCCGGTACAGGTTCACCGGACGCGACGGCCACTGCGCCCAGCCCGGCGGATGCTGCATGAAATGGCTGACCAGCCCGGTCGCGAACGCCGTCAGGAAGCCGACGCCCAGCGCCATGCCCAGCCACGCCGCCACCCGCTCGTCGTGCAGGCGGCTGGTGAAGCGCTCCGGCAGCGCCTTGACGGTCTCCGGGACGGTCAGGAGCGCAGGGCGACGAACCATCGGCCCGCCTCCTCCCAGAACTCGTCCATGGCCGCCCCGCTCGCGGCGGCCAGCCCGGCGGCGGCGTCGGCCGGGACGTGCGCCCAGGCGAACCACTCGCCGACCGAGCGGTCCGAGCGCAGCCGCAGTGGCTCGGTGCGCGCGCCGCCGCCGGGCGGATCCACCTCCACCAGGACGCGCCCGCCCGGCGCGAGCAGGCGAAGGACGCGCCGCAGCAGCGCCCGCGGGTCGCCGCCGATGCCGATGTTGCCGTCGGCGAGCAGGACCGTCCCCCAGCGGCCGGTGCCCGGGACGCGCCCGAACACGTCCCGGCACAGCGCCGGGCCGCCCGCCGCCACGGTGAGCGCCACCGCGTACGGCGCGACGTCGATGCCCAGCACCGGCAGGCCGCGCTGGGCCAGCGCCACGGTCAGCCGGCCCGGCCCCGACCCGACGTCCAGCGTCGCGCCCCGGCAGCGGCCGAGCAGCCCCGCGTCCCCCGGCCGCAACGCCAGCCAGTCCTGGACCGGCAGCGGGCGGCGGCGCCCGTCGGCGTGCTCGATCTCCACCGGAAGACCTCCCTGCAGCGCCTCCTCGTAGAGGTCGCCGATCATGCCGGGACGGTCCTGTCCCCCAGCGCGCGCACCGCCGCGGCGAACCGCCCGCCCCCGGACGAGACGGCCACGGCCCGGGCGTCGGCGGCGGTGTCCACGTCGGTCAGCTCCGGCAGCAGCCCCACCTCCAGCCCGGCGGCCCGCAGCCGCCCGAGCTGGACCCGGCCGGTGTCGGGACGCGACATCGGAACCCCCGCCAGCAGCCGCGCGTCGGGACGCCGCAGCCCCAGCAGCCAGAAGCCGCCGTCGGCCGCCGGCCCGAACACCGCGCCGCACCGCGCCAGCCCGGCGCACGCCAGCCCCAGCAGCGCGGGCGTCACCTGCGGGGTGTCCATCCCGATCAGCACCAGCGGACGGCCCGCGTAGGCGTCGGCGAACGCGTGCGCCAGCCGCTCGTCCAGGCCGCCGCCGCGCTGCGGGATCACCGTGAAGCCGCCCGGCAGCCACGGGCCCGGCGCGCCCGCCAGCGCCAGCGTCCGCCGCCCGGCGGGCGCGGCGGCGACCGCGGCGAGGGTGTCGGCCAGCGCCGCCTCGGCCAGCGCGGCGGCCTCGGCGGGCGTGTAGGCGGGGGTCAGGCGGGTCTTGACCCGCCCCGGGACGGGCTCCTTGGCGATGACGACCAGGTCCGCGCCCGGCCCGCCGCCGTGTCCGTTCCGTGCGGCGGTCACGGGCCGGCCTCCGCCAGGACGCGGCGCATGTCGCGGACGGCGCGCACCGTCCCGCCCACGGTCCCGGTCACCTTGGAGGTGCCGGTGCGGGGCCGGTAGGCGACGTCCAGCTCGGCGATCCGCCAGCCCGCCCGCGCCGCGCGCAGCACCATCTCCAGCGGGTACCCGAACCGCCGGTCCCGCACGTCCAGCGCCAGCAGCCCGGCGCGGCGCGCGGCCCGCATCGGGCCCAGGTCGTGCAGCCGCGTCCCGGCCCGCCGGTTCACAGACCGGGCCAGCACCGCGTTGCCGAGCCGGGCGTGCGGCGGCCACGCGCCCCGCCCGGCCGGACGGCGCCGCCCGAGCACCAGCCCCATGCCGCCGCCGGCCTCCAGGCCCGCCAGCGCGGCGACCAGCGCCGGAAGCTCCGCCGGGTCCAGCGAGGCGTCGGCGTCCATCACGCACACCACCTCGCTTCCGGCCGCGCTCAGCCCGGCGTGGCAGGCGGCGCCGAAGCCGCGCGCCGCCGCCGCGACGACCACGGCGCCATGGTCCGCGGCCACGCGCGCGGAGCCGTCGGTGGAGGCGTTGTCGACCACCAGGGCCCGGAAGCCCTCGGGCATCCGGGTCAGCACCCAGGGCAACGCCTCGGCCTCGTTGAGGCACGGGAGAACTACGTCGATCACGGTCCAGACGCTACTTTCGGTGACGGCGGACGACCCTTACGAACTGATGACGGGCTGCCGCGCGAACTCCCGCATGCCCTCGCCGAACGCCACCGACGGCGAGAACCCCAGCTCACGGCGGGCGCGGTCGGGCCGCGCGACGATGTGGCGCACGTCCCCGAGCCGGTAGCCGCCGGTGACGCGCGGCGCGGGACCGCCGAACGCGCCCGCCAGCGCCCGCGCCATCTCGCCGATGGTGCGCGGCTCGCCGCTGGCGACGTTGTAGGCGCGCAGCCCCCCGCGCGGCGCTCCAGGCGGCGCCCCGGGCGGCCCGGCCGCGAGGCGCTCCAGGGCCAGCACGTTCGCGCGGGCGACGTCGCGGACGTGCACGAAGTCGCGCCGCTGCGCCCCGTCCTCGAACACCAGCGGCGCCTCGCCGTCCAGCAGCCGGGACCGGAAGATCGCCGCGACCCCGGCGTAGGGGGTGTCGCGCGGCATCCTCGGCCCGTACACGTTGTGGTAGCGCAGCGCCGCCACCGACCCGCCGGTCATCCGCGCCCAGGACGCCGCCAGATGCTCCTGCGCGAGCTTGGTGTCGGCGTACACGTTGCGGGGGTCCAGCGGGCCGTCCTCGCCCACGACGCCCGGCTCCACCGGCCGGCCGCACGCGGGGCAGTCCGGTTCGAACCGTCCCGCCCGCAGCGCCTCCTCCGACCGCGGCCCCGGACGGACCGGGCCGTGCCGCTCGCAGGTGTACGCGCCCTCCCCGTACACCACCATCGAGGACGCCAGCACCAGCGCGCCCACACCCGCCCGGGACATCTCGGCCAGCAGCACGGCGGTGCCCTGCACGTTGACCGAGGCGTAGCGGGGCAGGTCGAACACGTCCACGCCGAGCCCCACCACGGCGGCCTGGTGGCACACCGCGTCCACGCCGTCCAGCCGCCGCGCGACCGCCTCGGGGTCGCGGACGTCGGCGCCCTCGCCGTCCAGGACGCCCGGCCGCGCATCGAGGCCGCGGACGCGGTGCCCGGCGGCGGCCAGCGCCTCGGCGATGTGCGAACCGATGAAACCGGCCGACCCGGTGAGCAGTACGTTCATGCGGACGAACGTAGGCCGCCAGGCCCGCCCAGGCCGCCGTCAAACGGCCCCAGGGGGCTGCTTGTTCCGACCTTGTAAGATCCTCACCCCTCCAGCGGCTCGTAGGCGGCCAGCAGGATGGCCAGGCCGCGATCGTCGCCGAGCGCGCCCGGGCTGAGCATCCGGTTCATCACGTACGCCACGCACATCCGGGCGTCGAGGTCGACCATCACCACAGAGCCGCCCCACCCGCCCCAAAAGCACGTCCGTGGGTTCGGCATCCACGCGCCGGCCAGCGCGTAGCCCATCCCGAACCGGATCGGGACGCCCAGATAGCGATCCTTGCCGTTGGACTGCTCCTCCAGCACCGCCGCGCAGCCCGCCTCCGACAGCAGCCGCACGCCCCGCGCCTCGCCCCCGCACGCCAGCACCGACTGCACCGCCGCGACCGACCGGGCGTTGCCCTGGCCGCCCGCCGCCGGAACCTCCGCGCGCCGCCACGCAAGCGACCGGGCGTTCTCGGGCACGAACGGCGGGTGGGCGAACTCGCGTTCCAGCGCGCGGGCGGCGTCGAGCGCCGGTCCCGCGTCCGGGGCGGGCGGCGGGATGACCGGCGAGACGCGGTCGTCGTGCTCGGGCGCCAGCCCGATGTGGAAGTCGGCGCCCAGCGGCCCGGCGACCTGCTCGGCGAAGAACGTCCCGACCGTCACGCCGGTGACGCGCCGGATCACCTCGCCGACCAGGTACCCCTGGGTGAGCGCGTGGTATCCCGACTCGGTGCCCGGCTCCCAGCGCGGCGCCTGCCGCGCCAGCGCCGAGGTCGCCTTCTCCCAGTCGTAGAGGTCCTCGGTGGCCAGCGGCTCGTCCCACGACGGCAGCCCGGCGGTGTGCGCCAGCAGGTGCGCCACCTCCACCCGCCCCTTGCCCGCGGCGGCGAACTCCGGCCAGTAGCGCGCGACCGGGGCGTGCAGGTCCAGCTCCCCGCGGTCGGCGAGCATCAGCGCGCACAGCGCGGTCATCGTCTTGGTCGTGGACCAGACGTTGGTGATGGTGTCGCGCTCCCACGGCCGCGTCCGCGCCTCGTCGGCGTAACCGCCCCAGATGTCGACCACGGCCTCGCCGTCCACGAACACCGCCGCCGAGGCGCCCACGTCATCGCCGTCCAGGGAGTCGGCGAGCGCCTCCCGGACCGCGCCGAACCGGTCGTCGCACACACCGTGGATCTGCGCCATGCCCGCACGCTAACCCGCCCGCGCCCCCCGGC